>CALARG010000020.1 GCA_937888635.1 uncultured Alphaproteobacteria bacterium | reverse complement strand
ATTTGTTTGAACATACCCTGGAACGCATGAAAGAAGACAAAGGCTATAAACTGGATACAGAATTGACAGCCGATGATTTGAAAGAATTGGTTGAAAAGTTCAAAGAAATCGGTGTTAAAATTGGCAAAGTATTCCCCCAGGATCCATGGAAACAGTTGGAAATGGGTATCGGTGCTGTGTTCGGCTCTTGGATGAGCAAAAAGGCCATCACATATCGTAAATTGAACAATATTCCTGCTGATTGGGGTACCGCTGTGAACGTCCAGGCAATGGTATTCGGAAATTCTGGCGACGACAGTGCGACCGGCGTATGCTTCAGCCGTGACCCAGCAACAGGTGAAAATAAATACTATGGTGAATATCTGATTAATGCCCAGGGCGAAGACGTTGTGGCGGGTATTCGCACCCCACAGCCAATGAGCAAGGATGATTCCGGCCGTCTGTCTTTGGAAGAAGCGATGCCTGCGGTCTATGCTGAACTGTGTGATGTTCGTGAAAAATTGGAAAAACATTACAAAGATATGCAGGACATGGAATTCACAATTGAACATGGGAAATTGTGGATGTTGCAGTGCCGTAATGGTAAACGCACGGCTGCCGCTGCGGTTCGCATGGCGGTTGAAATGGTGTCCGAAGGTCTGTTGACCAAAGAAGAAGCCATCCTGCGCGTTGGTGCAGACCAACTGGACCATCTGTTGCACCCAATGTTAGATCCGCGGGCTGAAAAGAAAATCATCGCAACAGGCTTGCCTGCATCCCCAGGTGCTGCAGTTGGTCAGGCGGTATTTAATGCCGAAGATGCTGAAAAGTGGGCGGCCCAGGGCAAAAAAGTGATGTTAATCCGTATTGAAACATCCCCAGAAGATATTGCGGGTATGAATGCCGCCCAGGGTGTTATCACTGCACGCGGTGGTATGACATCGCACGCAGCGGTTGTGGCGCGCGGTATGGGTACACCATGTGTATCTGGTTCACCTGACATCAAAATTGACTATGAATCCAAAACGCTGAAAACAACATCTGGTGTTGTTATCAACGAAGGCGATTGGATTTCAATTGACGGTGCCAAAGGCCAGATTATAGAAGGTAAAATCCCAACAGTATCCGTTGAATTAACCGGCAACTTTGGTACATTGATGGAATGGGTTGACCAGATTAAAACATTAACGGTCAAGGCAAACGCAGAAACACCAAAAGATGCAAAACAGGCACGTGACTTTGGTGCCGAAGGTATCGGTTTGGCGCGTACAGAACACATGTTCTTTGACCCATCTCGTATCCAGGATATGCGCGAAATGATTTTGGCCGAAGACGAAGCAGGTCGTCGCGCAGCATTGGCAAAACTGTTGCCATATCAAAAGGCTGACTTCATTGAATTGTTCAAAATTATGGATGGTCTGCCTGTGACGGTTCGTTTGATTGACCCACCGCTACATGAATTCTTGCCACACACTGATGCAGAAATTGAAGAATTGGCTGCACATATCGGCAAATCTGTTGAATTCATTAAACAGCGTGCAGAACAATTGCATGAACAGAATCCAATGTTGGGGCATCGTGGTTGCCGTTTGGCGATTACATACCCAGAAATCTGCGAAATGCAGACAC
>CALARG010000019.1 GCA_937888635.1 uncultured Alphaproteobacteria bacterium | reverse complement strand
CGCAAAAATTAAAATCGTCTGCCACTGCAAACGGTATTGACAGTTATGTTTTTCACTAGTATTTTATAATTCACGATGAATCCAAAAATAGAAAAGTTAATTAAATTATTTGCACGACTGCCCCGTGTTGGCAATCGTGGTGGCCAGCGTATTGCCCTGGCGTTATTACAGGATAAAACCGGTCGCGGTAATGCATTGGCATCTGCAATTGTTGATGCAATGGAAAATATTGCGCCATGTCCAAATTGTGGTGTATTAACAGATCGTGGTGGTGGCGTGTGTGAATTTTGTCGTGACGCATCGCGACAAAATGGTGGACTGTGTATTGTGCGCGACCTGTCCGATGTTTGGACATTGGAAAAATCATCTGTGTTTCATGGTCGGTATCATATTATTGGCGGATTGCTGTCTGGCGCGTCTGGCATTCTGCCCCAGGATTTAAATATTCAAAATCTGGCATCGCGTATTACATCAGAAAAGATAACCGAAATTATTTTTGCCCTGCCAAACACAGTAGAAGGTAAAACAACCCAGCATTACATAATGTCTGTTTTATCAGATTGCCCTGATGTTGCATTCACAGAACTGGCATCTGGGGTGCCATTGGGTGGCGAACTGGATTATATTGACGATGGAACATTATCATTGGCGTTCGGGGGGCGTAAATCATTATGACGGATAAAATTGCAAATCTGCCACCTGTATCAGAAATGATGCGTGATTGCGGACTGGAACCTAAAAAACAGTTCGGACAAAATTTCTTGTTTGATTTGAATCTGACGGGTCGCATCGCGCGCAGTGTTCCCGATATTACGCATACCCCGGTGATAGAGGTTGGTCCCGGCCCGGCGGGTCTTACCCGTGCGATTTTGATGGCGGGCGCACCGCGTTTGATTGCGATTGAAAAAGATAAAACAACCGCCCCAATTTTATCGCAAATTGTTGATGCGTCAGATGGTCGGTTAAGTGTTATTTATGATGATGCACTGCGTGTTGATTTTTCTGCATTAGGTGTCACAGAATATGCGATTTGCGCAAACTTGCCATATAATGTTGGCACAGAATTATTGATTGGCTGGTTGCAAAAAATCGCCCGCGGCGAATCTATTAAATCATTAACATTAATGTTTCAACGCGAAGTGGCACTGCGTATCACTGCGCGCCCTGGTGACGAACATTATGGTCGTCTGGCGGTTTTGACATCTTTGATTGCAGACAGCAAAATTTTATTTGATGTCCCAAATACTGCATTTGTTCCACGCCCACGGGTACAAAGCGCGGTTGTGCAAATTATTCCAAACGCAGATAAAATTTCCAAGATATCGGATTTATCAAAATTAGAACAAATTACCGCTAAATTATTTGGCATGCGTCGCAAGATGATTCGTGGTATCATGCCAAATGTTGATTGGGAACGCTTTGGTTTATCTGGAACCGAACGCGCCGAAAATTTATCGCCAGAAATGTTTGCAACATTGGCAGAAAATTTGTTATAATTTTTCTATCAGGGAAAAACGGAGAGAATATTGTCATTATCACTTCTTGCATTTTTTGCAGTCGCATTTGGTCTGGTTTATTTCTTTCGTCTGGGTCGTATCAGTTCACTGGCGGCATTTTTGTTGGCGGGTGTTTTGTCAGGGCCATATGTTTTTAATTTGTTTGAATTGTCCGAAACATGGACTTTTCTGGGCGAACTGGGGATAATGTTTTTATGGTTTAATATCGGTCTGGAAATAAACATTCGTCGCCTGTGGCGCATGCGCAGAACAATTTTTGGTTTTGGCGCGGCCCAGGTTATGATGGTTGCGGTTATGTTGTTCCCATTACTGTTCGGTGTGACCCAGTGGTCAATAATGGGCTGTATCATGGTGTCGCTGATGCTGGCAATGTCCAGTACATCTGCCGACATGCAGGTGTTAAATGAACGCAATCAGTTCAATACAGATATGGGTCGCCAAACATTTTCTATATTATTATTCCAAGATTTACTATCAATTCCGCTGTTGGCGATGTTGCCGATTTTTGCCGGCAAAACATTCAGTCTGGGCGCGGCGGCAATTGATGTTTTTGTCACATCTGTTGCGTTAATTTTTGCGGTTATATTGATTGGTCGCTTTGTAATGAATCCAATCTTTCGCCAGATTGGAAAATTAAAATCCAAAGAGGCCTTTTTACTGGCCATAATGCTAAACATTGTTATCTGGGCGGTTGTAATTGATTGGTTGGGACTGCCATCTGGCCTGGGGGCATTTATGGCGGGTATGTTAATGTCTGAAACGATTTATCGCCACCAGATAACTGCAGAAATAACCCCATACGCAACACTGTTTCTGGCGCTGTTCTTTATATCGCTGGGGATGGGATTAAATTTGCCGTTCCTGGGGGCGAATTGGTATATGGTGCTGGGTGGATTGGTTGTGTTTGTTGCGTTAAAGTTCTATGCGATATTCATGGTTGCGCGTGTCCGTGGTGTGAATTTTATGGATTCCACAATGATTGCATTAATTTTGGCCCAGGGCGGGGAATTTGCATTGCTGATGTTGCAAACGATGAAGACATCTGGCATTCGCGCTATACCCGCCGGCCACGAAGAAATCATAACTGCAATAATTGTACTGTCAATTATACTGACGCCGTTATTGTTATGCCTGCACGATTATCTGCAACGCCGTGGCAAATTATTGCCACAACGCCATCCACACACATTGGATGATGCAGACAAAAATATAAACCCTGATGTTGTTGTTTGTGGCTTTGGTCGTGTTGGTCAAATTATATGCCAGATGCTGGATGCCCAGGGTATACCATATATTGCCATTGATTTAGATGTCAGTTCTGTCATGATGGGACGCGAAATGGGCTTTAATGTTGTCTATGGCGATACGACAAATCGCGCAGTATTGACCGAATTTGGCCTGCGCCCACGCGCGGTGCGTGCGGTTGTTGTTGCGCTGGATAATGCGTCTACGGCGCGTAAAACAGTCCTGACTGTAAAATCAATTGCCCCCCGGGTCAAGATTTTTGCCCGTGTGCGCAACCTGGCCGACAGCCAGATGTTAATGCGCGAAGGTGTTGTATCTGCGCTGCCTGAAACAATTGAGTCTTCATTTATGCTGGGGCAGGGGGTGTTGAACCATATTGGCATTCCTGATGCACAAATCAATGACCTGTTGTCTGAAATGCGACACAATAATTATTCTGCGTTATCTACGGTTATTTCGGATAAAAACGATTAATATCTTGTCCACAAATTGGGGACATTTTATTTGCATTTGCGTATATATATTGCTATATTTACAACCTGAAAAATGGAAAGGTTGCAGATGAAAAAAATAACATTAATTCTGTCGGTGATTTTTGGTGCAATTATCCTTGACCAATTGTCCAAGGGGGTATTGCTGTACCTAATAACAGGTACGGTTCCATTGTATGGACCTGCGTGGGAAATTGTGCCGGTACCATACCTGATGGCGCATGTGTGCGATATCTTTAATTTTGTGTTTACATGGAATCCGGGCACATCATTTTCGCTGTTTCGCGCATTGGGTGAATCTGCGCCAATCGTGTTGGTTATTGCAACTGCATTTGTAATTGGATTTATTTTGCGCTATTTGTTTGTTCGTGCCCAATCGTACGAACGTGTGCCCCTGGCCTTAATCGCAGGTGGTGCGATTGGTAATTTAATTGACCGCATTCGCTTTGGCGCAGTGGTTGATTTCCTGGACTTTCATATTGGCGGTTGGCATTGGCCGGCATTTAATATCGCAGACATTTGCATCTGTGTTGGTGTGGGTTTATACTTGCTAAATATGTATTTGGCACGTCGTAAATGTTTAAAAACAATAAAGGATGGTAAATAATCATGGTTCAGTATATGGATAATAAAAATTCAGGTTTTAATATGTGGAACGCGAACAAGAACGCCGCCACCACGACCAAGCGGTCACCATTTTCTGGCTTTTTGTGGTGGACGATGATTTTTATCGCGTCATGGTGGTTAATCGGTGTGCTTATGGGCCCGAAACAGGTTGCACAACCCGACGCAGACACCACTGTTGTTGAAGATTTAACGGCGGTGCCGACCTATGAAATCAAATCAGATAATATCACTGCATCTGTCCAGGGGTTGCGTATATCAGATGTATCGCTGACCGATTTTGTGCGCACATCTGACGACCCAACACCTGTGTCATTGCTGGGCGCCGATAATGATTATGTGGAAATTGGACTGTTGGCCACCGGCACAACCGCACCTGTTTCAACAACCGTTTGGAATGCGGACAATAATAAATACACATGGCGCAATTCTGATGGTGTAAATTTTACGCGTACTATTGATACAGATGGCTATACAATAACCATCACAGATACAATGCAGAACAATTCTGGTCACGATGTTGCGTTTGCGCCATATGCGCGTATTGTTCGTGAAAATAATATGAAATCTGCATCTGGTGTTTCTAATGGTGCAATTGCATATGTAAATTCAGACACAGAATCTGTCGCATGGCAAAAACTGGATAATCAGTCCTATGCCTATTCAACAACGAATGGTTTTGCGGGCTTTGCGGACCAGTATTGGGAAACGGTCGCCGCAATTTCGTCCCCCGACCAAACAATCCGCATGAAAAAAAGTGGCGATAAATACATTGCTGACACGGCGGCATCTGCGGTACCTGTGGCAAATGGTGCGACTGCGACAATTACAACAAATATCTTTGTCGGACCCCGCGACCAAAGTATCTTGGACACGGTTGAATCAAAAATCCCCGGCATTGCCAAGACAATTGATTACGGTTGGTTCTGGTTCTTGGCGCGTCCAATGTTGTGGGTATTAAACGGCATACATCATGTTGTTATGAATTATGGTGTTGCGATTATTATCATGACAATATTGCTGCGCATGTTGATGTGGCCATTGACGCGTAAATCCTATGTATCCATGGCAGCCATGCAGAAAATGCAGCCTGAAATGCAACGCATCCAGAAATTGTACGCCAACGATAAAATGCGTCTGCAGATGGAAATGATGAAACTGTATCAAACACACAAGACATCACCCATGTCGGGCTGTCTGCCAATGCTGATTCAGATTCCAATCTTTTTCGCATTGTACAAGGCACTGCTGGTATCTGTTGCGATGCGCAATGCACACTTTTTGTGGATATCAGATTTATCTGCAATGGATCCATACTTTATCCTGCCGATATTGATGGGCGCAACCATGTGGCTGCAGCAGCGTTTGCAGTCTGCCAAAACAACAAGCAATTCTGGCAATGATGCGGTTGCCCAGACCCAACGAATGATGCGTTGGATGCCGATATTATTTACCATAATGTTTGCATGGATGCCGGCGGGCTTGGTACTGTATTGGACGGTATCAAATATCTTTGGCATAATCCAAATGCAGATAATCAAGCGTCAGTCAAAATAAAACAAAATCCGCCCATTCGGCGGATTTTTTTACTTTTTATAGGTTTTTAAAATTCGCACACCAAATAAATAGTATTTTGATTCATTGCTGTCCTTGAAAAAGATTTTTTTAAATATTTTAAACGCAATCAGTTTGTATGTTGTCACCTCTGTATTTTTACTTCTGTTAATAACATCTTCCAGATTGTGCTTTTTTATAAAATCATTCAAATATGATTCTGCATAGTTATATTGCGCCTGGTGATTTTTTGTGTATTTTTTGTTCAGCAATGAATTTTTATTAAACACATAATGATAATTTGCGTTTGGTACCGTCACGATACAGTCTGCCATCAGTACAGCATTTGGTGTAAACAGAATATCTTCAAAAATTTTTCCAACTGCAAATTTCAGATTATTTTTCTCTAAAAAATCGCGTTTAAAAATATATCGCCACACGGTACAGTTTTTCAGCGCGTTTGTTTGTATAAATTTTTCTGTTTTCGTAAACAGCACACATTTTGTCTTGTATTGAATATTATACAGGTTTGAATTCTGTGAAATAACCCCACCTGCAATAATATCTGGATTGATATCGCGTGCAGCGTTTATCATTTTTTCGTAATAATCCATATCTAAATAATCATCAGAATCAACGAAGTGTATCCATTGTCCAGTCGCAAATTTTAATCCTGTATTTCGTGCCACAGAAAGACCAGAATTTTTCTGTTTGATTATTTTAATTCTGTTGTCTTCTAATGCGAATCGTTTGTAAATCGCGTCTGATTTGTCAGGCGACCCATCATCAACAATCAGTATTTCTAAATTTTTGTATGTTTGATTAACCACACTTCCCAGGCATTGTTCCAGAAAGTTTTCTGTATTATATACTGGGATAATGACCGAAATTTTATCCATTTTTTATGTCCTTTGATTTTGCCAACAAAAAACCGTCAAAAAATTGACGGCCGGGCATTTTCAAGGTCATATATACGAATGACTCCGTGGTTTTCGGCATAAACCTGTTGTATAACCACAGATACCCGACCACAATGGTCAGGCTTAATTTTTTTACATACGCATAATGCGTATAACGTATATACGGGTCTTGAAAACCCAGACCTTCAACACAAAAGTCCATACCGATTATGCCCCAGAAATATTTATAATTCAAGGGCTTTTAATTTTTTATACAACGCATCTGGTGTTTGAATGCAAAATGCACGCATCCCAACGGCATGTTTTGCCAACTGAACACATGTCCACACCCGATATTTATCAAGATTTTGCCCCACCACCCCCGGCAGACAGACAAACACCCAACCGTGTTGTGTCAGTATTTTAATATCGCGCCACCTTAATTTTATTTTTACGATTTTGTTGCGATGCACAAATTGATACATTGTTAAACATGCACCCGTTGGGTGAATAACCGCCACATGCCTAAAATTCCGACAAAAGATTTGTGGTAAAACCTTGGATGTTTTATGTGTAAATCCAATAATAATCATATTTCTATCCTTTGATAACGCCCCATCTGGGGCGTATTTATTCATTCAATCCATCCGCGTGCACGCGCAGTTATTTCAATAATATTCATTGCGCGGTCCCACAGGCCTGCGTCGCGATTTTCATTCCAAATATATTGGTGTGGCGCGCGCCGGCGATCGCCATATTTTTTCATAACAGATAATTGTTCATCACTCAGTCGTCCCGACAAATACAGTTTTGTAATCATTGATTCCACATCCAGTATTTCACATGGTCGGCGTGTTGCCGCTGCGCGCATACGACCGAAATTATTTGTGCGCACTTGCTTTGAATACAGAAACCAGAACCACAGTTGTTCGCCCGATTGAAATTTTTCTGCATTAATGTTTACCTGTGTTTGTGTCATACTTTCTTTCTCCTTTGGTTTTTTATGTTCACAGTATGATATATAGAATAAGAAAAGATTCCTGTAAACCACTACAACCGACGGTTGAAGTGCGAATCAGAAAACAGATTCGGTTTTGCGATTTTATATCGCACAAACGAATCGCGTTTTTCATCCGTAATCTTCCTTTGCTATATCGCGCATATAACAAGAAAAAGCGCGCCCAATTGCGCGCAAAAAGTAAATATAAAAAATCACAGAATATCCTTTGTTGTATATTTGTATAAAAACAAACCCGCCAATTGGCGGGTGTGAATCAGAACATTGGCGGGAAACAGTCGCCACCGGTCTCGGGGCAACAATTGAAACCTTGTTCGCCCATATCGGTATATATTTCCCCGGTACAACATCCATTTGCATCGGGTTCCGTCCCATCCAGACACAACAGAACATCGGCTGCTGCGGCTTCTGGCGCGGCCTCTGGCGCAGAAGCGTACGGATTTTGCACCGTACCATCTTCGTTATACTGAATCCCCAGAATTTGTTCATTAAACGCCTGAGAGTCCGGTCCACCCAGTTCCTGAATCTTGTTTTGATATTGTTTTTCCTGATCCTTTCTGTATGCATCATACTGCAGTGCTTTCTTTGATTCATAGTTTTGTGATTTACACCACAATAACAAGGTGCTGTATGAATATCCACCACAGTCTCTTTTGCCATTTGCGCAGTCTGGGTCCGCTGTTATAACGCCATCAATTGTTTTACAATACGCATCTGTCACAAAAGAACGCGCCTGTCCCGTCCACGAAGGGTCGTTTGGATCTATATCAACATTATGATTTACATCACTGCCCCAGTTGCGACGCTTTTCGCCTGTTGAGTCCATTTCTTTTTTTACATAACAGGCTTTGTTTTCATCTTCACAAACAACGCGCAGGTCTTCTGGTGAATAAACGGTGATGCGTGTACCGGCCGCAATTGTAAATGGCGGAACGGTATTGTCCATCATATCAACCATTAATTTTTGTGCAACCTGATTCCATGCGGTAATAATTTCATTCTTGGCCAGTTCAGAAGAACGCATTGTGCCACTTTGCACAACCGTGTTATTATCCAAATCAATCTGATTAACAAACGCATCTGCCACCGGATTAATCAGGTTTACCGCCGCCGGCACAAATGCGGTCAGCATTGGCATAAAGAATTGTTCCATGTAATCTGTACTGCCGCGTCCCGGTACCCCAACGCGCCCCTGGGCGTCTGCAGAAAATGGGTCGTTGCCACCGTTAAAATTGAATTCTACACCGTCTGGACGAATAAATTGATACCACTGAATTTCCATACGGCCAATTGCTTTATATGGCCCTGGAATTTCACCTGTCACATAACCCAACATCAATGTCCCTGTGGGTAAAATGACGGTTCGTCCGTTATCAGAATACACATTTCTGTCCACTGTTGCGCGTACAGGTAATGATTTTCCACTCATTAACATATCGCGATCTGCGCGAACATCAGAAACAATCGTTGCGGGAATTGGTTTGAATTGGCGCAACACAAATGATCTATCGTATGGTTGTGTTGAATTCACATATGAACCAGATGTCCCAACAACCACACCGGTTTCCTTGGCTTTTTCTATCCCATTAAACACCGAAGACATCCCGCCTGTGCTAAACCGGGCCATCCCGCCTGACTGACTACCGCCGGGTGTATCATTCTGTGATGCGCGATGAACAGGCTTGATTGCCGGCACATTTGACAATTCTGGCAGTTCGCCTGATGTTATAACTGACGCGCCAATATGATCGGCATCCGTTCCGATTTTTTTACCGCTGTCATCTGTTATAATGCCGTTGTCCGGATTATATTTTCCGGCCGGTTCACTGCAGTCTGTGTCATCAAATGTATGAAAATAGTACGCGCCACCACTGGGTTTAATCCATCCAATTTGACGACCTGAATTATTGTATCCCGGGAATGCAAAGTCCGAACATCCATCCGGTATAACAATTTCCTGGCCGCCACTTACATCCGCGGATTTTTTCGGCATTTCAACCGGCGGGGCCAGTGCGGTCACTTCGCTGATGATTTCTTCCTGAACGGTTTCAGGTTCATCTTCAAATATTTCCTCTTCTTCAATTTCTTCTTCTTCCTCAACTGGTGCCGGTGCGGGTTCTGGCTCTGGCACGACGACTGGTTTTGGTGCGGGTTCTGGCTTTGGTTTTTCTTCTATCACTGGTGCCACCGCCCCCAGTGTCAGAACAATTTTATCTTTCTGTGCCATATCTTCTGATTGGCCTGCCTGGTGCCAAACAATTGTCACCGATGTTTGTTTTGTTGGCATTACGCTGCTTGGGGCGTATGTTGCAATAATTTCGCAACCTGTTTTATCATCCAGACGCTTGGTCGCCTTGCATGTATCTTTGACATCAAATCCACTAATTTCATCATGCCTTTGAACATCAACAATTATAACCGGGGCGGTCGCAGAAATAGTAATTTTTTCTGTCTTTTTTTCGCCAACAATCACATCGGCCCAGTTAATCATATCAGGCTTTATCTTCAATTCTGCCGCCACCGCATTTGTCGCAGCAATTTCTTTGTTATTGTCGCCCTTGCCACCAACCAGTATCGTCAGTAATATCAGCACGACAACAAATGCCGCCCCCAGCAACAGCCATTGAATATGGCGCGGCATATTTTTACGCATTTCTGAAATTTGCTGTTTAAATTTACTCATCCCCCAAACCCGCTTTTTTATTGCATACGAACAACACTGCAACTGGTTCCACTGAAACGCAGTAATTTATCGCACAACTCTTGCGCTGTGGCAATATCTGCCAGTGGCCCAATACGCAGACGATATTGACGTGCACTGGACGATTCTGCGCCCAATTCGCCAACACCCTGTTCATCAATTGCAAAGAATACCATGTCCTTATACGGGGTCAACAGTCCCTGACCATCATCACCGCTAAATTTCGCCAACAGTGTTGACCAGTACTTATCCAATGCATCAACAGATGTATCTGATTTCAGTTCAACCGCAACACCAATCTGATTGCTGGCAATTACTGGAATATTTGTTTGTGGCAGATATGCCCCGGCGGTGTTGCGCTGTTGTGGCAACATGTTAACCACACTGCCAGATTGTTGTGGCATTGCCTGTGGTACGGTAAATCCGGCCGGCATATATGTGCCTGCGCCTGTCATTGGATTTACAGTCTGGGTGTTGCCGACATACATTGGTGTGCCGGTGTAATTTGTACCCATGCTCATTGCGGCCATGCTGTCTGTATATGCGATATTGTTCAGCGATTGCCCCGACAACATGCTTTGTGCAACATTTGCCTCTGCCAGGGCCATAACAGATGCCGTATCCGCGATTAAGAATGGTTTTTCACGTTTTTTGATACATACAATGCGTTGCCCACTGCGCAGTACCATGTCGCCAACCGCCTCAACAATTAACAGGCGGCCGTCTTCACCATCTGTGCGGAATCCAACCGGCGATTCGCCACCTTCAACCAATAATGATACAACCGGACGCTGGGTCATAGAAATAACCTTGTCTCCAAAGTCAATATATGTAAATATTCTGTCACGCCATACGCGTTCAGGCGCAATTACATAGTCATCTGGATTCGGAACAAAAATATCTAAATCAAATCTGAATTCCGATGGGTCAATTTTCATAGATTTTATCCAACCGTAATCTTCGCCGTCTGCCCCAACCACAGATGTCTTGGGGGCGGCCTTTTGGAATATTGATTTTGCACCACCCGACGCAGATGCGGCCCCGCCCGCCATGGGCAGTGTGGCATTGCCGTCCAATGTAATGTCAACCTGGGAATAAGTGATTTCGCTGGAATTTGATGGTTCTGCACGCAGATATAAAATATATTTGTTCCCTGATTTACCTGTCACAATCATATTGGTATCTGAACCCTGGTTGTCGTTTTTTGGTGAAATAAACATCGTGCGATCGCCCTGGGTCGCGGTAATGTCAAATTGACCCTGGTCGCCAACCATCGCATCAACAATCTGTTCGCCATTAGGCAGGTTAATCATTGTCACCATTCCATTACGCAACTTGATTGGCAATACCGCGCCCGCCGACCATGGCAGTTGCGCATAGCCAGGTTTCGTACTGCCCATCGCCATGTTTGCAGTTGGATTATCCCACGCGGTCTGAACGCCGTATTCTTCGCCGTACGCAGGCACCCCCAGTACGCATGCCAGACATAAAACAGATATATTTAATTTAAACAATTTTGCAAACATCATACCAATCCTTCCGTATCTTTACATTTGTTCCGTTGTGCGAAATCCGGTGCTTAATGGATCGCCGTCCCCTTCTACAATTGTATATTCTTTAACGCGCAATCCCAACGGGTTTTCAATGCGGTCAACCCACTTTATCTGTTTGTCTGCACCTGCATCCAGAACAATTTTGATTGTATAATCTTTTGGTATTGTCTGTCCAGTATTATTATCTGTGCAGAAATAGCGGATTTTTACCTGGTATGCATCATCGCGACTCATATAAACTGGTGCGCCCATGAAATTAACAGGGCATTGAAAATCAAAGCCTGGCATACCACTCATAATAGAAAAGAACATATCTGTTTCTGCAAATTTTTTATAAACATCGTCTGTTGACATTTTGCGAACGATACCATCTTCGGCGTTCCATTTGCTTTGCATAACAACAGGGTTTGTGAATACTTCGTTTCTGTGGCGAACATATTCGCGCACGAATGCCATCTTGTAATCTTCCAGGTTGTTATCAACCGGTGGCATTTCAATCAGTTTTACATCCAGGTTATCGCGAATCTCGGTCGTTAAAAAGAAAATTTGTGGGCGATTTAGCGGGAACATATTGGCCAGTGTCATTGACAACGCAGCCAGCACAACAACCGCTGTTGCTAATACGAATGTCATCAGTCTGGACAGTAAAACTGGTGGTTCTACGCGTTTCTGCACTAAAATCTCCCCCTTATAATTAAGACGATTGTAGACAAAAAAATATACCTTGCGCAAGGGAAAATTTTTACAAAAATAAAACAAGTTTTTTTAATGTTGTGTGTAAAAATGTTCTTGTGTAAAAACTTGAAAAAGATTATAATATTTCCACTTGATTTTTTGTAATGGTGTGCTATCCTGTCGCAGACTATTTTGTGGCGCGTGGCATGTCTTTCAGGTGTGTTTACGGTCAACAGGGGCATAGTTCAACGGTAGAATATCGGTCTCCAAAACCGCGGATGAGGGTTCGATTCCTTCTGCCCCTGCCATTTTTTCCAAAACATACCGTGTGTATGTTTTGAAAAAAAGTTGGGGTGATGGAATTGAACCCGAATAAATAAAAAAGTTGGGTTCGCATACGAGTAAGGTTTTGCAAACATTGTGCGGCGAAACCGGTACGAGTGGTGAGTGAAAACGAACATTCCTTCTGCCCCTGCCAGTTAAAAATATTTTTAGGCGGTTTTTATGAAAAAGATGCTGGAATTTTTTAAATCTGTGCGCAGTGAATGGTTCAAGGTTGTTTGGCCATCGCGTGACAGTGTTGTTCGTGCGACAATCATGATATTGGTATTTTCCGCGGTGGCGGCACTGTTCTTCTTTGTGGTGGACAGTATTTTAAACGCGATTGTTGGCTGGGTATTCTAACAGAAAATAATATGCAAAAGGGTGCGTAAAAATGGAAGAAAAAATGCAGTGGTTTGTTGTTAATGTTCATACGGGCTGTGAAGACAAAGTTGCGCGCGGTTTGCGTGAACAAATTGACAAGCGTCGTCTGAATGCCTTGTTTGGTGAAATTATGGTTCCGACGCGCGAAGTGACTGAAATCAAGGCGGGTCGTCGTGTCAAGGCGGAAAGAAAATTCTTCCCTGGCTATATCGTTGTTCAAATGGTTATGAATAATGAAACCTTTACATTGGTAAAACAAATCCCCCAGGTTGTTATGTTCTTGGGCGCGAAAAATAAACCAATCGCAGTGACCGAAGCCGAAGCGCATCGCCTGATGAAACAGGTTGAAGAAGGTTCTGTTGTTGCCGAAGATGTTATGTACGAAGTTGGCCAAGAAGTGCATGTTATTGATGGGCCGTTCGCGGGCTTTAACGGTGTTGCATCTGAAGTTGACAATGTTAAACAGAAGATGACGGTGACTGTTCTGGTGTTTGGTCGTGAAACCAGCATGGAATTGGAATTTGAACAGGTTGAGCGCGTATAAATACAGAAAGTAAAGATTTTTGTGGTTTTCTGAAAAATATCATGTAAAATCACAGCAAACCGTGGTAGATACGCCATATCGTACCACGACACAAACGAAAAAAAACGGAGTGAAAAATGGCAAAGAAAGAAGTTAAGGGATTGGTCAAACTGGTCGTCCCTGCGAAACAGGCTAATCCTGCGCCTCCTATTGGTCCGGCGTTGGGTGCTGCTGGTGTAAATATTGCAGAATTCTGCAAACAGTTTAATGACAGAACATCTGATAAAGAACCTGGAATGCCAATTCCATGTATTATCACTGTTTATACA
>CALARG010000018.1 GCA_937888635.1 uncultured Alphaproteobacteria bacterium | reverse complement strand
TCGGCGCGGTGTATAAATTTGGTATTTAATCGGATTCTTTTTCCGTTGTATTATTAAATGCAATTTTCTATAATTCGGGTATGAAAAACATACCCGATTTATTTATTTTATCTGAACATGCAGAATTGTTAAAGAAACTGCATGAATGGGACATTGCATATCACCAAAATGATGCGCCAGTTGTTGATGATGCAACATATGACGCGGCAAAAAAACGCGCATTAGAGATAGAGGCACAATACCCAGAATTGGCAAAAGGTGGCGCGTCCACCCATGTTGGGGCAGCGGTATCTGACAAATTTAGGTCCGTGCAACACAGTGTGCCAATGCTGTCTATATCAGATGTGTTTAATCAATCGGATGTGGCAGATTGGTTTAACAAACTGACCAGTCGGGAATTATTTATAGAACTGAAGGTTGATGGTCTGTCATATTCTGCGAGATATGAAAATGGGCGGTTGGTTCGCGGACTGACCCGTGGCAGTGGGACCCAGGGCGAAGACATAACAGAAAACCTGAAAACAATTGCGGATATTCCACATACGCTGCGTGGCGATTTCCCAGATGTTATTGAAATTCGGGGCGAAGTATATATGACGCGGGCGGATTTTGTCGCACTGAATGCGCAATCTGATAAACAGTTTGCAAATCCAAGAAATGCGGCGGCGGGGTCGTTGCGACAACTGAATCCAGAAATTACGGCGGCACGAAAACTTAGCGCATTTGCGTATACATATGGCGAAATTTCATCACGCGATTTTGAAACACAATCACAATACTTTGACCGGCTGGAATCGTGGGGATTTAAAACCACGCGTGCATGGGCGCGGTGCGCAGGAACAATTGATGAAATTCAGCAGGTTTACAATGATATTATGCTGATGCGACCAGATATTCCGTTTGATATTGACGGACTGGTGCTGAAGGTTAATGATATCGCAACCCAGGAAAGAATGGGCAGTCGTGCAAACAGCCCCCGGTGGGAGGTTGCATATAAATTCCCTGCGGCGCGCGCAATTACAACACTGCGCGATATTACAATTCAGGTTGGGCGCACAGGTGTTCTGACCCCAGTTGCAGAATTAGAGCCGATTAACATCGGGGGCGTTATTGTTTCACGCGCAACATTGCACAATGCAGATGAAATTCAGCGTCTGGGGGTGCGAATTGGGGACAAGGTGACCGTCCAGCGCGCAGGTGATGTTATTCCACAAATTGTTGATGTGGCAGAAAAAGCGACGGACGCAACAGACTTTGTTTTTCCAACAACATGCCCGATTTGTGGCGGAAATGTTGTTCAAGAATCAGGAATGGTTGCACGCAGATGTGTTAACACAATGGGATGTCCGGCGCAATTAATTGGGGAATTGGAACACTTTGTCGGGCGCAAAAGGTTTGATATTGATGGACTGGGGGTCAAACAACTGGAAAACTTTGTGGGGCGCGGTTGGATTAAAACACCGGCAGATATATTCGGACTGATTGCAAATCATGGTGACGAAATCAAACAAATGGAAGGTTTTGGGGAAAAATCAGTTGATAATCT
The DNA here is from genome assembly GCA_937888635.1 of uncultured Alphaproteobacteria bacterium. Lineage (GTDB taxonomy): Bacteria > Pseudomonadota > Alphaproteobacteria > Rs-D84 > Rs-D84 > Enterousia. The sequence goes on along the minus strand of CALARG010000018.1, from coordinate 21,761 downwards.
GAACACTGCGATTGAAAATGCGCGAAATGTTGATTTGCACAGACTGTTATTCGCGATTGGCATTCCCGAAGTGGGCGAAGTGACCGCGAAAATATTGGCGCGGGCGTTCGGTTCGTTGGATGCGATACGCAATGCGCCGGCATGGAAATTAAAATCAATTGATGGGATTGGCGATGTTATGGCAGATGAAATTGTCACATTCTTTGCCGATGAACATAATAAAAATGCGCTGGATAAATTATTGGAACAAATAAATGTGCGCGATGCGGTGGTTGCCCAGGTAAAAACAGATGGGCCTTTGGCAGGGAAAAAAGTTGTTCTGACGGGAACACTGTCAAAATATACACGCGATGCGGCCAAAGAAATACTGGAACAAATGGGCGCAACGGTCACAGGCAGCGTTTCGGCAAAAACAGATATTGTTTTGGTAGGGACGGATGCCGGCAGTAAACTGGCCAAGGCAGAACAGTTGGGAATTACCATCTGGGACGAAGCAGAATTTGACCGCGTGATTTCAGAATTTAAGTCTTAAAAAAAAATGCCCAAATGGGCATTTTTTTATTTCAGATAAAATGTTATTGTTGCGACAACGCGAACCTTTTTATTTATTGCCTGACGCTCGTTAGATGACCAGGTGTCGGTTGGATCGCGGGATTCAATACTGAATACACCCTGGTTTGCACTTTTGATTTTCCCCAGGCGCGCATCTGCATCTTTGGCAAATTGTTCGCCGGCAGCGGTGGCGTTCTTGGTCGCCTGTTCAATCATTGAAATTTTGATATCATTCAGCCCATTGAAAATATAAATTGGGCCTGAATAGTCTTCGGTGACCGTAATACCACGGCGCACCAATTCCCCCATTCGGCGCGATACGCTGTCAACCAGTTGAACATTATTGGAACGCACCATTACACCGGTATCAATTACATAGCGACCATCATTATTTTGCGCACGCAATTCGGCATCGGAATAGCCGGCGTATTTATCACGCACATGAACCCGCAGATTCTGAATATCAGATGGTGCAAAGCCTGCATCAATCAAAAACGCGTGAATTTGGGCGATGTCTGTATCTATTTGTGACTGTAAAACGCCCAGGTCGCCACCAACACCGTTTATTTTGATATTCCAAACGGCCGTATCTGCAACAACATCGCGTTCGGCCAGCCCCTTGACCGTGACAGTGCGGGCAGATATTGCGCGATAAATTCCATCGCCAATAAAATATCCACCCAACGCAATACCAATCGCCAATACAGAAACCCAAATACCAGGTATTGATTTTAGTTTATTAATCGCCTTCATATTTTCCCCCTGTTTATGTTATTTATCCAAAAAATGCCCATATTGCCAATGGCGCAATCACCGCCGTCATCAATCCAGACAGAACGATGGCCAGGCTGCTTAATGCGCCTTCTATTGGGCCCATCTGCATCGCCTTGGCCGTGCCAGCAACATGTGATGCATTCCCAATGGCCAGGCCGCGTGCAATTGGATTGCGCAGGCCGATTTTGCGACAGACAATATCACTGACCGATGCGCCCAAAATACCCGTCACAATCACAGATGACACAGTTATAGCAATCACACCACCCAGTTTTTCTGTAATTCCAATCGCAATCGCAGTTGTCACAGATATTGACACCAACGAACGCGCAATAATATCGCCCAGCCCAAAGAATATGCATATAAATATAACCGTCAGCACAGAACAGGCAACCCCAAGTAATATTGCAAATAATATTGACAACGCATGCCGCCGCAGCAGTGGCAACTGTTTATACATAGGAACTGCAAAAGACACGGTTAAAGGCACCAAAAAATATGTTATGTACTTTGCGCCCGCGTTGTAATCTGAATAAGAAATACCCGTTTCCAGCAATATCAATACTACAAATACAGTCGCCAGAAACAAAGGCGTTGTAAATGGTGATGGCCAACGACGGTTAATTAAGTACGCCAATGAAAACATAGATAATGTTAACACAACCCCAAAGTAAGGGGATGCCGCCAGAAATTCTGTCATTTTTTGCGCCCCCGTTTTTTATCTGAATCATGTATTAATGCGTCGGCGGTTATGCCCGTTGTTATCATTGTCACCAGGTATGCTGCAACCATCAGCAAGACCAAAATCCACCAAATATCCGCAATGTCGCCCCAGATATCAATAACCGCCACCGCAGGCGCAACAAAGAACAAAGACATAGTGTTATGAAACCAGTTCGCGACATCTTCAACCCAGTGTAATTTAACAACCCCAAACACCAACGCCAAGAATAATAGAACCAGGCCATAGATACTGCCCGCGATTGGCAGGGGGATGAAATGTTCACACACTTCGCCCAGCAACACAAAAACCATAAGAATACAAAACTGAAAAATGTATTTCACGCATTGCCCCCCAATTACAATGCACAGATTACAACAAAAACAATATTTATGTCAAAGCGATTTTATCGGTTTTTAATCGTATAATGAAATCTTTTCTGCGCCAGCAGTTGTGTTTGATGAAAAACCAAAATCATCCAGTTTTAACTGACCAGATGCGGCCAATCTGCGACGCAGATTATTACGTATTTTTGCAGTTGTTGCCTGTTGCAAATCCCAATTTTGTGTACTGATATTATTACCAGTTACACGATACATCAGCAACACTTCCATAATATTATGAAATTTTGTCAGAAAAACCATACGCGACCATAATTCCAGGTCTTCACAGTGCTTGTAATCAGGATTGTAACGCAAATTGTATTTGTCCAGCAATGCCTTGCGCATCATAACGCTGGGGTGGGCAATATAGTTTTGTTGCAACATATCAAAGACTGTCACCACCGGAATTTGAATCCCAGGCGCATCCACTTTATCAAAACCGTGTATCAATGTTCCCAAAACCCCAACATCGGGATTCGCATCCAGGTATGCAACCTGCTTGGCAAAGCGTTGGGGCAGACTGATATCATCTGCGTCCATGCGTGCAATAAATTCACCACGCGCCATGTCCAACCCCTGGTTCAAAACAGCGATTAACCCCTGGTTTTGTTTGTTATTAACAAATATGATACGACTGTCCTGGTCGGCATACCGTTGTATGATATTAGGGGTATCATCCGTACTGCCGTCATTTATTATGATAAATTCGTAATCTGTATATGTCTGGTTTAAAATAGACTCAATCGCCTGGGCAAGATATTTTTCTGCATTATATGCGGTCATCAAAACTGAAATACGTGGTGCGGTCATTGCAATTTCCCTGTAAAATTTATTCTGATATCATTATCCTGTTTTATGTAAAATTGTCAACAGGGGATTTGTTTTTTTTAGCCCTTGTATTTATTATTCAAAATGTGTATAACACAGATTATTGATACAAGAAAGGATAGATTATAATGAATTTACGCGGTTTAACACAGGCACAGGTCTTAGAAAGTCGGCAAAAATACGGTAAAAACCAAATGCCACAGCCAAAGTTAAAAACAGCATGGCAATTCTTTGTAGAGGTTTTTCAGGATAAACTGAACCTGATTTTATTATTGATGATGGTTATATTTATCGGCCTGGGGGTAAGTGGATACGGCAGTATTTCTGAGGCAATAGGTATCGGTATTGTGTTGTTGGTGGTGGCAACAACAACAGTGTGGACAAAATTAAAGACACAACGCAGTGCAGAACAGTTGCGATTAAAGTCTTCACAGTTATATGCGAATGTTATTCGTGATGGCGTTGTGCAACATATTGACAGTGTTGATGTTGTTGTGGGCGATATTGTGTTGATTGCCGCCGGCGAAACAATCTGTGCAGATGGATACTTGGCCGATGGTGCCGTCAGTGTTAACAATGCAATCTTAAATGGCGAAAGTGCTGAAGCCGAAAAAACACCCGTGCCTGAGAACTATAAATACAATCGCAATGCACAAATTACCGCGGACAGTTATGTTGATGCACACTTGGTATTTTCTGGGACAACGGTTCTGTCAGGCGAAGGAAAAATGTGTGTGACTAAGATTGGGGCAGAAACAGAAAACGCAAAGATAATGTCGTCGTTGAATGCAATTGACGAAGTAAAGACAACGCTGCAAATTCAATTGGATAACCTGGCGGCACTGATTAGTAAAATTGGTTCGGTCTGTGCAATTATAATCTTTGGTGTTTTGTTGGCGGTAAATCTGCATGGGACGACCGGTGGCGCGGGTTTGATTTATACAATATTTACATCCTTGACGGTTGCGCTGACAATATTTGTGGCGGCGGTGCCCGAAGGGTTGCCTTTTATCATCGGAATTATTACGGGACAAAATGTCAACACGATGATTAAAAGCAATATATTGGCGAAAAATCCACATAAAATACCCGAAGCCGGTAATATTCAAATACTGTGCACCGATAAAACAGGCACACTGACACGGGGATTTTTAGAGCCTTTGCATAATTATGTTGGTGATGGCACAGATATGACTTTTGACCAGGTGACAGGAAATCATGCCAAGGATTTATTTATTAAAAATATTGCGATGGTTGCCGGTGTGACGTATGGGCCAGATGGGGACTTAATCGGCGGAAATATGACCAGTCGCGCACTGTTTAAGGCAATGCGACCATATGCAGATGCAATAAACAAGATTCAACAAGAAACAGTACTGGCCGATAAAATCGCATTTAACAGCGCGAATAAGTTTTCAGGCGCACTGACATCAAATGGCGTTTCGTACTTTCTGGGCGCGCCAGAGGTTATTTTGGCACGCACAAAAACATACATTGATGAAAATGGAGAAATTCAAAAATTAAGCAAAGCGAAAATAAATAACCTGATTAAGCAAAACGCTGCCCGCGCGATGCGATTGGTTGCAACGGCATATTCGCCAGATGGCGCATGGGATACAGATGCCCTGCCCGATGATTTGGTGTTTGTTTCACTGGTTGCGATGCGCGATGATGTGCGCCCAGGCGTGCCAGATGTTGTGCGCGCAATGAACATTTCGGGCGTTCAGGTTATGATGATAACAGGGGATATTTTGGATACTGCACGCGCAATTGCAACAGACTGTCAGATTATATCGTCTGACAAAGACATTGCGGTGACGGCAGCGGAATTAGACGCAATATCAGATGATGAAGCGATAAAAATGCTGCCCAACATTCGTGTGATTGCACGCGCAACACCGGCAACAAAATTGCGTATTGTCAAATTGGCACAATCACTGAACCTGTGTATTGGTATGTGTGGCGATGGAACGAATGATGCGCCGGCATTGAAACGCGCAGATGTTGGATTTGCCATGGGCGATGGTACAGATGTATGCAAGGAATCCAGTGATATTATTATTACTGATAATAACTTTATATCAATTGCAAACAGCATACTGTTGGGGCGGACATTTGTGCATAATGTCAAGAATTTCTTGAAATTCCAGTTGCCAATTAATTTCTCGTTGGTGATTTTAAGTATATTGTTCCCAATTCTGTATGGATTTGATGCGTTTACCGCCGTTCAAATCCTGATAATTAATATTGTTATGGACAGTTTAAATTCACTGGCGTTTGGTGGGGAACCATCGCGCCCGGAATATATGACAGAACCTGCGTTGGGGAAAAATGCGCCACTGATTTCAAAGCGCGTGTTGACCCAGGTTATATGGACAACACTGGGGTTTGTCGCAGTTTTCGGATTGATGGAATTGCCATTTATACACAGATACTTTGACACAGCGACGGCGTATATGTCGGCACGGTTTGCATTGCTGGTTATAATGGCGATTGTAAATGGATTCTGTGTACGCGTTGATGGATTTAATCTGCTTGCACGCATTCGTACAAACCCAATGTTTATTATGGTGGCAATTGGGGTGGTAGCGGCAACAATGTTCTGTGTGACATTCGGGGGCAGTATGCTGCAACTGGAACCATTGTCTGCGCAACAGTGGTTGATAGTATTTGCGTTGTCGTTGATGATAATTCCAATTAACTTTGTCAGAATTGCAATTTCGCGCATTTATAAACGGGGGTAATATGCCAAAAATATCCGTAATCGTTCCAATTTACAATGTTGAACAGTATGTCAGGGATTGTATGCAATCGTTGGTGACCCAAACACTGTCGGACATTGAAATTATTTGTGTTGATGATTGTGGCAAAGATAAATCTATGCAGATTGTCAAAGACTTTGCCGCGCGCGATGAACGCATACGGATTGTTAAAAACTGGCGCAATCGCGGTCTGTCGTACAGCCGCAATCATGGAATGCGGTATGCGCGTGCGCCATATATCATGTTTTGTGATTCTGATGATATGTTTATGTCGGACACATGTGAAAAGATGTACAATGCAATCACAGAACTTAAAACAGATGTCGTTGTTGGAAATATCAATGTCATATATGAAGCAAACCACGATTTAAAAGAATCCGATGCAAAATTCTTTCGCGTGCCATCTGTTGGCGCATTTGATATACCAGCAAACAGTAAATATATTTGCTATGGCAGTGCATGGGGTAAAATATTTCGGCGCGATGTAATCGTTGATAATAAATTGACATTTCCAAACGGACTAAAGCACGAAGATGAATTTTTCTGGCCGGCATTTTGCTCTGTCGCCAGGCGCGTTGGATTTATTGAAGATATTGTATATCAATATCGCAGACGCGCAGGTTCTATTATGAATGTGGCATATCAACAAAATAAATTAAACCTGGACCCATTGAAAATTCTGGAGAGATATTTCAAATACACAAATAAACATAATGTGTTCTGGGCGCAACGCGATTGGTTCTGGGGGGTGATGATGCCGGGAATGTTGGCGGCGGCACTTAGGTATTCTGGGGATAAGAACAAGGATAAATGTTTCGGTATGTTGCGTCGGTTTATTAGACGCAACTATTCGCCGTACGGGTTAAATGAACGAGTGCAAAAATTTGTAAGCGATACATTAAGTAAGGCAGAAAATTAAAAAACATGCGGCAACGCGAACGAGTATTATGCAGAATTCGCAAGCACAGGAAGCAATTCCTGTGCTTTTATTCCGATTGTTGTATAATTTAAAAAGAGTTATAATCATCTTGTCTTAATATCAAGACACAACAAACCTTGAAAAGGAGAAAAAAGAGATGAGAGGACTAACGAACTATGTTCTGATTCCATTGACATTTATCGGTGCCCTGAACTGGGGATTGGTTGGTATCTTTGGTTTTGACTTGGTTGCATTTTTGTTTGGGCCGGCAACATTGGCCAGCAATATCGTTTATGCAATCATCGGTATCGCCGCATTGATATGGTTGATATGGATGTTTATTGACAGACCGGTATCACGCGACCGATAAACAAACGCGTAATTTTAGTTTCATGTCCGCGCCCCAAAATCAGGGGCGTTTTTTTAGATTTGTTTTTTAGGTTTGCTTTTTTTTCTAATATCAGTAGAATATTATGCTGGTAAAAGGATTTTTATGTCAGTTAAGGCAAAACGCCTGGTAAAAAAAGTTATCAGTTATTCAGGCATCTTCTTTTTTATATTGGCCGCAGGGATGCTGTGGTGGCAATTGCGTGATTACAGCCTGGGGGATATTGCGCGGGCGGTATTAGATATTCCATTTATAAACCTGGTGTTGGCATGCGTATCTTGTTTTGCAGGGTATTTAGCGCTGTCGCTGTATGATTTTCTGGCGTTGAACTATGTCGGGGGAAAAGTCACATGGTGGAAATGGATGCTGGCGGGAATGCTGGGGTTCGCAATCAGCAATAATGCCGGGCATGCAGTGGTCAGTGGTGGCGCAATTCGTTATCGCCTGTATACGCGTTGGCGTATTCGCGGGGGCGATATTTTAAAAATGCTGACGATATCAGGATTTACATATTTCCTGGGGGCATCTGCGATTGTTGTAATCAGTTATTTCCTGATTCCACGCGAATTATTTAATAACTCTATTGGTGCCAGCGTGGGTATGAACGCACTGTTTATATTCTGTGCGGTAACACTGTTGGCATATTTTGCAACCACCATCATCTTTCATAAAAAAAGTATAAAAATAGGCCAAATAAAATTCCAAATACCATCAACAAAAATGGCAACGGCGCAAACATTGTTGGGTATAACAGACAGTGTGTTGGCGGGATTGGTGCTGTATTTCTGTATGATACCATTTGTTGAAATTCCATTTGTGGTGTTTATGGGACTGTTCGCAATCGCGCAAACAACCGGCGTATTCAGCCAGGTTCCAGGTGGAATTGGTGTGTTTGAAAGTGTTTTCTTGTTGGCATTGCCCGATACAGTAGACAAGGCCAGCATATTCGGCGCACTGTTGGCATATCGTATTATTTACTATGTCTTGCCATTGATTGGGGTGGGCAGTTTGTTCTTTATCTATGAACGCTGGTTGCGCAGTCGTATGAAAAGATGGCTGGCTGAAGCCAAAGAAAAAATTCCAGCCAAAATCAGCAAAATAAAATCTGAAATAAAAATCAGAAAATAAATACCTTGCCAAGTTGTATATTAGCATGTTAGAATAGCCCCGTGTATGAAAATGGGGCTATAATTAAGTGTTTGTATTGTCACTGTTTTTAACATTCCGATTGGCGCTGATGATTATCGTGGCGCAATCCCTTGGCATGGGCATGGACGCCCCATGGGGACGGTTTGTTGCCATTGCATACACCGCCAAAACAAAAGGATTATTAAATGTCAAAAAAAATATATGTGGATGCAGTCCACCCGGAAGAAACACGTGTTGTTGTTGTTGATACTGCAACAAATCGTGTTTCGGACTTTGACGTAGAAACAACAACGAAACCACAGATTAAAGGTAATATCTATCTGGCCAAGGTTATTCGTGTTGAACCGTCATTACAGGCGGCGTTCGTTGATTATGGAACGGGCAAGAATGGATTCTTGCCATTTTCGGAAATTCATCCGGACTATTATCAGGTGACGCCAGAACAGAAAAAGAAATTATTAGAATTGGCGCATGCCAACATTGTTGACGACGACGACGATCCAAATGACGAAGAAGACGAAGTCGCAGAATACGATGATCACAGCGCAGGTGAAGACAACAACGAATTTACAAAACGCGCACGCGAATTTAAAATTCAAGATGTTATTAAACCAAAACAAATCTTGCTGATTCAAGGGGTCAAGGAAGAACGCGGTCAAAAAGGCGCGTCTATGACGACATATTTGTCATTGGCGGGACGTTTCGCGGTTCTGATGCCAAATTCACGCAAGCGCAACAGTTATGGTATTTCAAAAAAGATTTCAGATAAATCAGAACGCGCGCGTCTGCGTGAGGTTTTGCATGGCTTGAAAATCCCCAAGGGAATGACCGTTGTTCTGCGTACGGCCGCCATGGGGGCAACGCCTGCGGAAATTGCGGCGGACTATGATTATCTGGTAAATCTGTGGAATGAAATTCGCAAGACAACATTGGCGTCTGTTGCGCCGGTGACAATTCATACCGAAGATTCACTGTTGCGTCGCGTCGTTCGCGATTTCCTGAGTGATAAGGAAGATGTTCTGGTCATCCAGGGCGAAGAAGCATTTGATGCAGCAAAACAATATTTCCAACAAATGTATGGTCGCGCACCACGCAAACAGTTGGTTCAATACAAAGATGTCGCCGTTCCATTAATGGTCAAGGCCGGCGTGGAAAAACAACTGGAAGGGTTGCATGGTCCGTATGTGACATTGCCATCGGGCGGTTCGTTGGTTATCAATCAGACCGAAGCAATGGTGACAATTGATGTGAATTCTTCACGCGCGATTAAAGAAAAAGATATTGAACAGACGGCATTGAATACTAATTTAGAAGCGGCAGAAGAAATTGCCCTGCAGTTGCGCCTGCGTGATTTGGCAGGGATTGTTGCGATTGACTTTATTGATATGGAAGAAGAAAAGAATAATCGCAAATTAGAACTGAAAATGCGCGAAGTTATGAAGCGCGATCGTGCGCGTACACAGGTTGCGAAAATTAATAACTTTGGGGTTCTGATGTTGTCGCGTCAGCGTCTGCGCAGCAGTTTTATGGAATCATCTTATGTGGCGTGTCCACACTGTATGGGCGCGGGGGTTGTGCCATCTATTCAGACGGCGGCAATTATTCTGTTCCGACACCTGCAGGAAAAACTGTTGGCCAAGGCCGCACAGAAAATCATTATGACCGTACCAACCGATGTGGCAGTATATCTGTTGAATCACAAGCGCGCAGAATTAGCCAAGATGGAGGCTGAATTTGACACAGAAATTGTGATTGTTGGCGATGACAGCCTGATGAACATTGACCAATATTCAATTCAGCGCGTTGCACCAGAACAGAACAAGACCGAAGAACTGTTGGGCGCGTATGCACCATCAACTGATGCAAAAAAGAAAAATGCACAGCATATTGATGCAAAAAAGACAACGGTTAATGCACAACGCCGCAAACGCAAAAAACAAAACAAGAAAAAGACGTTGTGGCAGAAAATTATCGGCTAATCAAATCCCCCAAATTTGGGGGATTTTTTTTATGATACAATTCGCATTAAATAATCCCAATTATGCGCCATGTATAATTTTATCCCAATGCCTGGAGTGTATTGCGGATACAGTTTTATAAAATCAGACATCGCATCTGTCAGACAGGCAGATGAAATTATATTATGGCGCGCCAAATACACCATTCCCAAAGACGGGGAACGCGACACGCCACAATCGCAATGTATCAAAACGGGGCGCGTATTAATATTATGTGCAATGAAACCCATCGCGGATTCAAATATAGGATTGGTAAAGTGCGGCTTAAACTCATTCGGCATATCAACCATATTTAGATAAAGATTTAATCCATGTTCATACGACAGGTAATTTGAATCTGATGACGACAGGCACCCATTATACCCCAGGGCCCGACGATGACAGGTCTTGCACGCATGGACGATTGCAATATTATCACGACGATACGCAATGCAATCGCGCATGTCGCCAATGTACAGATTTTTCTCAATTTGTATCATATTTGGTTTCCTTATTTAATTACTGCGCCTTTGATAAGGGTCAGGTCTTCTTTGATATCGTCTATTTTTATTTGAATTTGCCCGATTCCGGTTTCCAGTATTGTTGTTCGGTTTTCCAGCGATGTTATACGCGTGTCAAATGTTTCATGTTCGGCGACAGATAAATCTTGGCGGGCCGCCCAATAAATCAGCCCGCCAATGAAGACAATTAAAAACCAACTGTTGCGCAGAAATTCTATTGATTTCATGATTTATCCCCCCTGCCCCGCGCAACCAGTGATAATATCTGGCGCAGGAATGCGCGTTGCGCTTCGGCCCAGCGCAATTCATTATCGCTTGCATTTACCCCCAGGGTGCGTTCAATTGTTATCGTGCGCAGGTATTCCAGCACGCGCGCGCCGGCGGGCGTTGAAAAGCAACGGGCAAAATCTGGTGCAATGTCTGTCATAGGTCACCCCCCCAGCACCGTTTCAGTTGCCGTCATCTGTGCAATTGGTGCAATGTATTTTAATTCGGCATCACTGTTTAACTGGATTGGGGCAATCAATCCGCGACGCGCCAAAATCTGTAATCCGCGGTCACACAGCGGGCGAATAAATTCATGCAACAGGCGGCCATATGTCGCCCCCAGAATGCGCATCATGTCGGCATTGCGCGCCATGATTTCGGTTGCAGTCATTTCTTTGTCAGACAACAGCCCCAGACGGTCTGCCAACAGCGCATGACGAATGCGTTCACGCAGGTCTTTTAATATCAACTGGGATACATCAAAGTCTGCACCACTGGTCAATGGGGTCAGGCCAGATGAACCGACAGCCTTGGGTATAATTGCGCCGGGGGTCAGGTTAATGTTCTGCAGGTTTATAACGCCGTCGTCGTCCGCCATCCAAATTCCAGAAACCGCAATTGTCGCGTTTTTCAGGACCAGTTCAACGACCTTGTTCGCGGTTTTAATATCGGGCAATGCACGCAAGACCGGACCACGACCGTATAATTCGCCACTGGATACAGACCAACGGAAAATGATATATGGATTTGTTTCAAATGTACCCGTTGCGACAATATTATTTTCAATGTCGCCACCAACATCTAACCAGGCGGTAAATTCAGTACCGACCAGACTTTGCACCAATTTTAACGGTGTTTCTGGGTCGCGCCGTATCGTGTCACGCAGATTGGCAGGCGGGGTCCATGTTGGATATTTTTCCAGGACTTCACACGCGGGCATTGACGTGGTATGAAAAACAGCGTTCGGCAAAATCGCAATGTCGTTCATTGGAATTGCGGTAAATGTAAATGCAGACGATGCGCCGATTGGTGATTCTGCCATGAACAGGCATGCCGTCCCCAATATAACCAGGTCCATATAACACTGGTGTATTGTGGTGTAAAAATTTGAATCGTTCAGATTTGCACGCAAAACCGTGGTGGCATAATCTGCATTTTGCGATAATTCGCTTTCGCCGACCAGTTGCAGCCACATTGATTCAGGCGGCGTCAACAATGTATAAATAGATGCCGCCAGGTTATCTGCCGCGTCAGCCGCGGTTGCATCGTATAATGTCGCCGAATCGTCGTCTGCAGATGGCACGGTATAACGACGCGCCCCATCCCAACGAGCAATCCAAGGGCTGCGCATATCCAAGGCGCGTTTATACAGATTTTGTAAATTCTTTTGCATTTATTTTGTCCTTTTGGTTAATTAAACAGAAAAATTTGTATTTGCAGAAAATGTTTGCATTCCCCTGCCCAATGCACGCACAGGCATTGGTGTTTGGGCAATCGCACCGGCCACTGCGTCCAGACCGTCGTCATGCGTGCCATACGCCCCAACCGGCGACCACCCCAGCATTTCAGACATCAGTGGCGTGGCACGTGTCCGTTCGTGCGCATACAGGCGGCCGGTGGATAACAGGGGTTCAATAGCGTCCAGGATTCGTTCGTTTTTTGATTTACTGTTCTGGATGCGACAAACATGAATTCGCATACCGTGGCGGGTGGCGCAATCGCGCATAATTTCAGGCAACCCGCCACCAATTCCATTTGTTTCAATACAGATTGTATGCAAATTCCGTACACGCATAAATTCCAGCACCATATCACACTGGCGCGATAATGGAAACTGTTCACTGTCAGATACAGTCAGATACAAAATATCGTGAACAAAGGCGTGTCGGTTCTTGTCATCACGATACAACAAAACACACGCACTGCAGTCGCGTTTGCGTTTACCACTGGACGGGTCCCAATATAATGTGACACCTGTTATCAGATGTTCGCCAATTTTCGCACTGCGCGGTTCAAATTCTGTATCGTAAAAATGCAATCCCCCGGGGTCCAGGCGTGCGCGTTCGGGCGATACAAATTCCAGCATCATTTGCGACATAAAATGGCGTGCACCCACAATTTGACGCAAACTGTCTATCTTATCTGGTGGGAATAATTCGGGCCAGGCAGGTTCGCCGAACGCATTAACTATCGGAATTTTCAACAATTTATATCCCTGCAAAAAAGGCGTTGAAAAAGCATTTTTTTCATATACCATTGGCATAGAAGTAAAGGAATTTGACATGGATTTTACCCCCAAAACATTACCCACAAATCTGGAAGCCGAACAGGCTGTGTTGGCCGCGGTGTTGATGAACAATCGTGCACTGGAACGTGTGGGCGAATTCTTGAACTACACACATTTTTCACACCCTGCGCACCAGGAAATCTATAAACTGGCCGAGCGTCAATTTGCAGCCGGGATTCCATTTGATATTATTACTGCGAAAAACTATCTGGACCAACAGGGGGTCTTGGAATCGGTTGGTGGCGTTGACTATCTGACACAGTTATCTGGTGCGGGCGCAACGGTTGTTAATGTTGAACAATACGGGCGCATCGTTTATGAACACGCATTGCGCCGCGACCTGATTGCACTGGGCCAGGAAATTACAGACAAGGCATTTATAGAAGACCTGGATAATCCGCCATCGCGACAAATTGAAATCGCGGAACAGAAACTGTTTGATATGGCGACAACGGGTTCGTCTGAACGCGAAGTGACACCAATTGCCGCCGCGTTGCAGACTGCACTGAACGAAGCAGAAATCGCATACAAGGCGGACGGTCAATTGTCTGGTTTGACAACAGGACTGGACGCGTTGGATAAATCAATCAGCGGTTTGCACCATTCGGATTTGATTATTATTGCGGGTCGTCCTGCGATGGGTAAGACCACATTGGCAATGAATATCGCATTTAATGCAGCAAACGCAATTGCATACGGGCGCGCAAATCAAAATTACAAGGGTGCAGTCGTGTTTTTCAGTTTGGAAATGTCGGCATCCCAGTTGGCGGCGCGTGTGCTGTCTTCGCAGTCCAAGGTTCCGGCCAGCGCGATGCGCGAAGGTAATTTGACCGACGAAGATTTCTTGAAAATGTCACAGTATTCTGCCGCCATCGGCAAGGTGCCACTGTTCATTGATGACACGCCCGGCATGTCGGTGCCAATGATGCGTACGCGCGCACGCCGTCTGGCACGCAAACATGGCGGGATTGCGTTGATTGTTATTGACTATCTGCAGTTGATGACATCACCAGGTGGCAAACACAGCGACAACCGCGTTCAGGAAATTTCTGAAATTACCCGTGGTCTAAAAATGCTGGCCAAGGAATTGGATGTGCCAGTAATTTCACTGTCCCAGTTATCGCGTAGTGTGGAATCACGTGATGATAAACGGCCTATGCTGTCAGATTTGCGTGAATCTGGGTCTATTGAACAGGACGCGGACATTGTTATGTTTACATATCGTGAAGAATACTATCTGCAAAACCGCGACCCGTCTGAACGCCTGTCAAACACCACAAATAATGCAATGGTTGAATCATGGCAAAAACGCTATGAACGCGCCAAAGGCAAGGCCGATATTATCATCGGCAAAAACCGTCACGGCCGGCCTGAAACAGTACGCACAGCGTTCTTTGGCGATTACAGTTTGTTTGACAATCTGCCGGAATTTGAATCACAGGGCGACAATGAATTTGCACAGCCTGCACCAACAATATCGGCCAGCAGTCTGAACAATGATACGGATTTTGCACCAACTGCGATTAACCCAGATGACATTCCGGACGATATGCCATTGTAAAGGTTAATTATTTTCTTGCACCGCGCGACTAAATTGACTATTATTTTGTCAAGAAATAGTTATTTAGGAGTTTGCACATGGCCCAAGAAGAAATTATTTTTCCAAATAATATACGCAACATTCGTTTGGCAAATGGTATGAAGATGACCGAACTGGCACGCCAGGCGGGATTGTCTTTGTCCGCAGTTTCCAAGATTGAAAAGGGTGTGCGACGCCTGAATCAGAAACAATTGCTGAACATATGCAATATATTGGGCTGTAAATTGTCGGATATTTTCATCAAGGAATCTGATGATGTTGCAAACCAATGGCAAAGCGAAATTAAACGCCGTTTGAACGATAATGAAAACAGCGGTCTGAAGGTATTTGGCAGTGGGCTGCGCAAAATCCGCCAACAGTCAGGCAAAACAATCGCCCAGGCGGCAAAAGATGCGGGTATGACATTATCTGTTTATCATAAGATAGAGGTCGGACAGCGCGAAATCTATAAAAACGAAATTGAACCGCTGGCAAAGTCTTTTGCAATGGGCGCAGAAGATATGTTTGATAAAATCGCAAACCTGTATAAATCAGGCGAATTGAACAAGCATATCAACAAAGTCAAAGAACGCGTTAAATCCGTACTGGTGCCAGGGAACCCTTTGTCTGGCATTGATATGCACGGCAGTTTGTATGGTGCAAAACTGTATGACAGTGCGCGCAAAAAACTGGTTCCTGTGTTTGGAACACCGGCCGGCAAATCAATCGCATTTAAGAAATCTGATAAAACAATGATTGTTGCGCCAATGACACTGGAAGGACGCGGTGGCATATATGCAGTTATGCCAAACACAAAGCGTCTGGGTGGGTTTGTGCCAGAAAATTCTTATGTTTTTGCAGATGCACTGACCCCTGCAAAGCCAGGCGATTTAGCGGTTTGCATTGATGTGGACTTTGATGCGTTGGACAATGACACAACTGTTGATGCGCAAATTGTCACTGTTCGCCAGGATTCCAAAGGCAAGATTTTTGGTCATATTTCGGGCCCTGATGAAAAAGTGACAGGTCAGACAATGCACAAGGTTGTTATGATTGTTATGGAATAACCAATACATCAATCCGGAGAGAGTAAAACCATGAAAGCAAAAATCAAAACAACCGCACAGAGATTGTTAAACCTGTACCGCCAAGAACATGTTATTGTTGGCGGTTGGGCGACTGTTAACCCAGTATTCGTTAACGAAGCCACGGATGATGTTATCGCAGAACTGCGTGATATGCCGGCGGGAAAAACCCTGGTGCAGCATATTGAAAATCTGCGCAGTGGCAAAACACCAATGGATTCAATAGAACGCGAATTGTTGCCGTACGGCGGTATGATGGCCGATGCGATGCCTTCTATAACACTGACCGATGATGAATGGCGCGAATTAAAGAATGCAATTGAACAATTTACCCCAGATCAGTCTGGTTTAGACAAACTGATGTCAATGCCTGTTGTGCGCAAATTTGGCGAAGAATGGCAGATTGCAATTCGTTCTGTGTTGGGCAGACAGCCACAACTGTTGCCAAAGTGGGATATTGTTAAACAAACATACGATGCGTACAGACTGTGGAATACTGCGAATGAAATTGTCGCAAATCCACTGTCCGAACGGGTGCGCGCCCAGGTTCAGGCAGACATGCCAGAATATGAAACATACCTGCCAAAATTCGGCGTTCAGGGTATTGAATTGCTGGAAAAGTTGCGCACAGTTATCAGCGGTTTGAATTAATCTTCTGTGCCGGTACGGTATATCGTATCATGCGTGTGGGGCGTGCCGATATAAATCATTGTGCCGGTGGGCGATAAAATAAAGTCCAATTCACGCAATCTTTCACGCAAACTTTCGCGTTTTTGTGCAGTGTTGGTTGTATTTGGAACCTCTATATCATCACAAATTATTAAATCTGCGCGCATGCCAGTTATGTTGCCATGTATTCCCTGACATATAACTGATGGTTCACGAATCCCAATGGGGCGATTAATCGTTATGCGACCAGACGCCCATTCTTTTTTATTTGTGGGAACCATGTCCGCACACCATGGATGATTTTCCAAAATATGGCGCACATGTGCAACCATACGCGATGCCAAACCATTTTCCGCCGACAGTACCAATATACGATATTCTGGGTGCAGATACAAAACACACGCAACAAACACGCCAACAACGGTTGACTTGCCAGAATGCCGAAACGCCATCAGTAAACCACGATGTGGCGCGCCATGTAATACTTCAACCAGGAATGCCATTATTTTACGATGATGTGTGGGCGTTTTATACCCCAGAACCCGATTCCATTCGTCCAGAAAACTATAAAATGCCGTAGTCGTCAATGTTGTCGTCTGTTGTGGCATCTGCGATATATCCATAGTCGTTTATCAAATTTGGCAACGCGCATTCCAACACAGTCAATAAATTACGATACAACCCCATAACCCCGCCACCAGATAATTTATCAGATATGACAGAGTTGGTATAATCCATTAACGACTTTATTTCATCATGACGATTTGCCCATTCAGATAAATCCACGTCAACAGCGCGCAAATCTTGGAATGCCGCCAACAGAAAATTAAAATCCGTATTCAGGTGTTCTGGGTCTATGTTCTGGGTTGGTTGATAGTCAATGGTTCGCGACAGTGATATTTGACGAAAGATGTCTATCTTAGTATCCGCAATTGGCGCATCATCAAAAACGATATTGCCACCAGAAAAGTCTTCATTTGGCGCAACCGAATAATTATACAGAATATCATCTGCCCCATCATTTATCACAACACGAACATCCGCGATCTGAAAATACGGAAAAGAAAATGCAAATTCCGTAGTTGCACCGTCCGCAATATAAGAAATTTTATACATACTTAGCCCCCTGCCCCGATTTTAGCCGACCAAACTGTCAAAACGCGATAACAGCGACTTTAACAAATTTGGCTTCTTGGCGTGTGCCTGTTTTAGTTTTTGCAAATTTTCGCGACGCTTTTTTTCATATGGCGCAACGGTTTCTGATTTTATGCGTTTTAAAACCGCCCCTTCGGTCATGCCAGAATTTGACATACCAGATGCGCCGTATTTGGCGCGCTGGGATGCCAGCACTTTTTTTACCAGGTTTGTTTTTTCTGCGTCTTCGGCCGCCATTTGCGCCAGTATTTCTTTGCGTTGCGTTTTTGCCTGTTTTTTATTGTCTTTGTAATCCAGAATTTCTGTGACATCAGATACGATTTGTCCCATTTTTGTCTTCCTTTTTTTTTGTTTTAATTATTATACGGCGTACCAACCGTGCATTGTCACAGACAATACAGTTATTGGTTGGGTTGATATGCCACTGATTGTCCATAACGGTTTTATTCCGTCAGATTCTGTGCCCAACAGATTTATAGACACATCACCGTTAAAGCCGGTTGAATCGGCTGTATATATTTCGTTCGGTAATGTTATGCGATGCGAATTTATGTCTATTGATTTTGTATCTATCAGACGGGCAACAATCTTGCGCAGTTTAATACGCGTTGCGTTATGCCCTGATGCGCGCAATGGCAATCCAGATGCGGTAATTGAAAAATCATATTGTCCACAATCCTGGGTGGCAGTGGTGGTAAAACGTTCCAAGAATACACCATTAATACGATGTGTCACAATATATGTTGTGTTATCAGATACCGCAACCGATAAAATATCACCATCTGTTGTATATGTCCCCCAGGCAGATATACCCAATGCAGAATTTTTATTTAATACTGCCATCTTCCCATCTGAACGAACAACAAATAACTGGCGCGTGGCGGGATTATATGCCATGTCAATTGGGTTTGTCAGTAAATGCTTTGACATGGGACATAAATCATTTGCATTATAATTTTCCCCCAGTTCATCCAATCCCAGTTCACGAATATCGCACCCAGATGCAGATACAAAAACAGTCGCGTTTTCTATTTTCTGGGGCATCAGACAGCCTGATGAATAAGAACCGACCGATGTGTGTTGCTTTATATCCACAGATGACGGGGTCAGGGGCTTGCTGGAAATCGCCCATTCGCCAACATTTGTTAATATCTGCAGGTTATCACTGCTGACAACGGTGCAAATCTGTTGCCGCTGTTGCGACAGTAATGATACGAAAATCGCTTCGTCATCTAGGCCGGTGCCAATATTAAAATTATTATGCCGGCCAACCTGTGACATCCATATACCACCTGGCCAATCATGCGTGCCACCGAAAACCAATCTGTCTTGGTGGAATGTTATGCTGCGTGGCCATCCACGACGCGTGCCGAATGCAGATTCGCGCCAATCAGACACACTGCCAGACGGGACAGAATATGCCCCGTTTGTGTATGCGACGATTTGGGTCGGACTGATATATTCATGGATGTACCATTGTTTATCCAACAGGTACAGACGACCACCAACATTTTCTGGGGTCCAGAAATCTGCACTGGTTGTAAATGTTGCATAGTTATTGCCATTTGAATTTGTTGTGACCGTTATCTTTATATCAGCGGCATCGTCAAAGCGCACAAATGGTACATTTAATGTCATATCTGAATCGTTGCGCGAAAATGCAAATTCAGACAATGTGAAATAGTCGCCTGATTTACGCAAAACCTGGGGCGGGAAATCTGGATGAACAAATATCATTGTTCCAAAGCGTTGGGCATATTGAATATTTGCCAACTTTGATATTCCCCAGGGGG
The DNA here is from genome assembly GCA_937888635.1 of uncultured Alphaproteobacteria bacterium. Classification (GTDB taxonomy): domain Bacteria; phylum Pseudomonadota; class Alphaproteobacteria; order Rs-D84; family Rs-D84; genus Enterousia. The sequence goes on along the minus strand of CALARG010000018.1, from coordinate 1,932 downwards.
CGATAATACTTTGCATGCGATTACCGTTATGAAAGATTTGCATGCGCATATCTGTCAAGGCGATTATATACTGGTGCGTATCAGATTCTGAAAATGGAATCAGGCGCGCAGGCCCGTCCAGTTTATAAACAGATTCTAAACCACCACGGCGTGACAAACCGCCACCAGATAACACATCCATATTTTCCAATTTAGACAGGCCATTGATATTATCCAGGGCGTAAAATTCAGGGGCAACTTCGCCATCTGCAAATGTGTTTTGTGTTTTTATAAATTCAGCCATTAATTCCCCCGTGTTCTAAAACCGTGTGTTAATCAAAGAAAAATCTGATATAGAATCATTTACCGTTGTTGTGCTGTCTATGAATTTCGCGGTCTGTAATTCTGTTTCATATAATGCGACCAGCATACGAAATACCGTTTGATCGCCCAGTAATGGTATACAAAACTCCATCGCTAAACGGGTTGCCGCCAGTGATATAAAATATGGCGGATATTTATCAACCGATGTGCGCACAATGGCAGTTACGCGTACCGTTTCTGTGTCAGATATAATTCTGTCGCCCACAATACGCCCGGTTGTTTTTAATACACGCAATACATTTGATGGAATTAAAAAATCTGCGTCTGTATTTTTAGTTAAGTTTAATTCAGATATCGCAAATCGCCATGGATGCGATGCAATCAATGTGTCCATAACAGGGTCAAACAGTGTCCGCGATAACTTGGCTGATGCACTGTCATCTGTTAATGACTGAATTGGCGTTTCCCCCAGTTTTAGCAGTGCCATAGAACATAAATCTATTTTTGTTAGCATTTTGTTCCCTTTGTATTTTTATAATAAAACAAAGGCCGGTATTAATAACCGGCCAATTAATTTTTTTAAATTATGCCAATGCAGCGGTTGTCACATTCAATTCTGTGATATTGATTTTCTTAATCGCAGTATTATCCGATGCGTTTATGATGACAATATCGCCAATATTCATTAATGTTTTGACATTGTTAAAGTATCCGTTGGCGGTAATTGTTGCCAATGTTTCAGATGCGCTGCTGTAATGCCACAATGTAAATCCATTTGCATACGCGATAACAGACAAGTTTTTATTCTGAAAAGCCATATGTTTTTCCTTTTGGTTAAAATATTTATATTGTGAAATTATTAAGCAGATGCGCCATCTGAACACTTAACACGAACGATACCATCGCCATCAATCAAGACCGCGCCCTGGGACATGCTGTTGCTGATAAAGTGCGCCGCGCGTTCGCCATGCCATGAAATATCAGTTTTAACTTCCTGGCCACAGGCATGACCAATGCTGGATGCATGATAAATAAAGCAATCGCGATTGTTATTTGTCACAGGCAGACCGTTATGCAATACCCATGTGATACCCAGCCATTTGCGCGCTTCAAACCCGTTTACCAATGGCGTGTCTGACACATAATCTGCAGATACGAATTCATCCATCGCCAATAGTTCATTCCACTGGTGTACACCAACAACCGCAAAGCGACGACCATCATCTGGAACATCGTTTGTATTTAATACTTCCAGTGCCGACAAAACTAAATCCTTGGTCAGGCCGGTTGTATAATCACCAACATTTGCGGTGGCTGTGTTCATTGCAGAAATAATCAATTCATCGGTTTTGCGCCCCAATGCATACGCACCAGCAGACGCAACAACACGGCGTTCATCAATATTTGTTTTCAGTTCATCCAGACTGTCAACCCAGTCACCGGCATAATAATCCATCAACAAACATTCAACAGGTTCATGGTTTAAATTCATTACAGGCACAATACCATGACGCGACTTTGTGCTGGCCGTGCCACGACCAACCTTTTGGAATGTGGTTGATGCGCCAATAACGCCTGATTTGCTGCGAACAGTTGAACGCAGTTTTGTGCCCATTTGCTGATATGCCA
>CALARG010000017.1 GCA_937888635.1 uncultured Alphaproteobacteria bacterium | reverse complement strand
TTACCTAGACTTTTTATAAATCGCAAGGGGGAATGATGAATATTTTTATCATGATTTTGGTTGCGCTGTTTATGGCGGGCTATTATATGCTGGACAGCCCCAGTCAACGCATCGCAAATCATGAAACCCAACAGGCGATTACACAATCTGACCTGCGGACAATTGCGCAATGCGCAACGGCATTACATAATGCGCAAATCAACGGTACAGAATTCCAAGATGTTTGCATTGAACAAAATACGATTGTCAGCAAATTTATCTGTCTGGACAAGCGATTAAAAATCACAGATTGTGTGGCAGAAAAAAATAAAAAACCTGCGTTTAATTATTTGATTACTGCAACCGGGGTACTAGACCCAGAAATCCATAATAGTATGATGGAAATATTAGAACAGCACTATGCGGAATCCGGTACATTCGGGCTGTTTAACGAAAATATGATTATGTCAGGCGGAACCGCGACAAAACGCATTGTCCCCAAGGCAATAATAGAAGAAATGAAATTAGAAAATGGGCAATTGGTATATCTGACACAATATGAAATACCCGATACAGGTATCCAATATGAAATCGCAACCACCCCTGATATAGATTGCCCAGCCGGCACGACCAAGGTTTATAAATTTGGTCGTTGGCAATGCATTGCATATAATACAAAAACAGACTGTGGCGGGGATATGATTTGGGATTCTGATTTATACGAATGTGTACCCGACGAATCCAGAAAACCACTGTGCGCGGATACACAATCGGCAGTTATTGTGGACGAAGTTTGGGAATGCATAAACCCATTCCCAGAAAAAAGTTGCCCAGATAATTTAATTGCGCGACTGAACTATAACACATTGGAATGGGAATGTGTGGCAGACCCAACAATTGACAAGACAGTTAAAAAATGCGGCCATTTAACAGGTGGCGCGGTTTATGGGGGCGCATTGGGGGCGACGCTGCGCGTGCCGCATACATCGTGTACAGATTGCGAAACAATGATAACAGATCCAGAAACATGTGTGTCGTGGTGTGTGCCAGACCCAGCCAAGATACATGATACACGCTGCTATCCAGGGGCAATGACAGAATGCAGTGGTGGGACGCGCGCGTTCTATTTCGGTTTTCCAAATGCAGAATACGCCAACAAGGTAGAGGCCGTAAAAGATGTTGAAATTATATTTGATAAATCACGCGCACAAAACAGAAAGTTTAACTGTGTGGATTGTGGCCCAAATGGTGTTGACACAGAAAAATCCCACCCACCATATGTTGTGATTTGCAAATAAAAAAAATGCCCGATTGGGCATTTCTTATTTTTCAAGTTGTCTTATTTGTTCCATAACTTTTAACAGCCGTTCTTCAACTTCTTGATACTGGGCGACATAATCGTCTGCATCAGAATGCGACTGGGCGACAACATATGGCACACGGGATGTGTTGTCCATATTTATTTGGCATGCCCAGATTTTATCTTCCAGGTGCGACATGCGTTCTTCTAATTCGTCGGCAACTGCACGCAGTTCATGAATACGGGATGCATTATTATGTTTTTTGCAAACAGCACCATATGTTTGGTTAAATGATGCAACATGTGCTAATTCACGTTCTGCAGTCCGACCATTATCAATACGCTTTTGAATGCCGTCCAATTGCATTTCTTTGTCGTCCAAATCTGCCGCGGCTTCGCGATATTCAGATGGATCAAAAGTACGACTGTTCATGACATACTGACGCAGCGCTTTGATATTATCAACCAAAATGGGATATTCTGTCTGGGCGCGTTTGCCGGCAGATACCCTGTCTTGCAGTTTAGGTACCTTGGCATCAACAACTGACTTTAAAATATGAAACACACCAATTGGTGCGACCTTTTTCTGGTCTGTCATAAAATCCTCGTTCTTTATTTACACACCTTATTATAGTACACTAAAATTATTTGTCAATAGATAATAAGAAAATATAGGGCGGGATTTCCCTGCCCTATATTTTTGTGTATTACTGGTCTGCCCGTGTAAAGGCACCACCGTCCAACATATCGCGAACGGCAAAGTGTTTAACCTTTTTCGCGGATGTTGATGGCAGTTCTTCTTCGGTAATCGCAAAATGCTTAACCCATTTATATTGCGCAATTGCCAAATTGGATTTCTTTAACAATAACGCAATGCGTTCAACAGTTGTGCCTGGTTTTACCTGGAATACTGCGAATGGTACGATTTTATCCTTGATTACATATTCAAATACCGCTGCATTCAAGATTTCATCGTTTTGCATGTACAGGTCTTCCAGTTCGTCGGGATATACATTTTTACCACTGTCCAGAACAATAACCTGTTTTTGGCGACCTTTGACCGTCAGACGACCGTATTTATCCAGGCAACCAATGTCACCGGTTTTAAACCAGCCTTGTTCAAACGCTTCGGCGTTGGCGGTATCGTTTTCCAGATAGCCCGGCATAACCATATTACCACGAACCCAAATTTCACCAATTCCGTTTTTGTCGGGATTATGAATCTGGATTTCATTGCCCGGCAATGGACCGGCATAGTACATGGAACCATCGGGTTTGCGGAATGCAAAGTTAAAGTTTGCAGGCCCTGTCGTTTCGGTCAGGCCATAGCAATCACCAACAACAAAGCCCATGCTTTCATAGAACTTGCGAATTGATGGCTTTAATGTTGCGCCCGCAGACACCAAAACCTTGGTGTTTCCACCAAAGGCGTCGTGTACAGGTTTGGTCACTTTGTCAACCAGCCCGCCCAGGCCAATGGCACGCAATATCTTGCGCATAGAGACAATTATGCGCATTAGTGTCCAGACATGCTTTTCACGCGCACTGTCAACAATCTTTTTATAGAAAACCTCCCAAATACGGGGAACCGCAGGGATTACTTCGGGTTTATATTGCTTAAAGTCTTTGATAAATTCTTGGGGCTTTAATACAGGCTGCAATAATAATTTACCCTGTAGTGCGACTGGCACAATAATATTAATTACCACACCATATATATGATACAGTGGCAAAAATCCATAGAAAGTATAGCCCGGGAAAATCACATCTTTGTAAAACTGGGCCCCGTCTGACAATGCAATCAGATTTCCATGGGTCAGCCCCACAACCTTGGGGTTTCCGGTTGAACCAGATGTAAACGACAATTGCGCAATATCGCTGCGTTCAGTTTGCGCCATTGTAAATTCATTTTCATCAGTGTCATCAATGTTTTCAATATCAAACATGGGGCATGGTGCATCGTCAATGAACAAAGACGGCTGGGCCATAACTAATTTACAATCAGTGCGTTTCATCATATTGATGTGTTCGGTGGTGTTTAAACCTGTATCCAACATCAATGCACGCGCACCCTGGGATGTGATAGCAAAGTATGTGCGCAAAAAGTCAGGTGTATTACCAGATAAAATTGCAACAGTGTCGCCCTTTTTAATACCAAAACGCTGTGCCAACAATACGGCACGTTGTTTCACCTTTTTTAACAAGTCTGCATAGGTTTCGTTCTGGCGTACAAAGAAAATACCGTCCTTGTTCCGTGAACATACATCTTGCAGCATTTCATATATGTTTTTAATCATAATTATGCCTTAATTTTGTTAAACATAGACGCAACTACCACAGTTGCGATACATTGAATATAGCCATTTTTGACAGGAATTACAACCCATAAATAACAATCAGCCCGATTCCTAAAAACACAATATATAGACACTGATTCGCAATTTTTAATCAATATTTTGTAAAAACCATAAAAATACGAATCGTTTCCTGGGGCAATTTTTTGTTTTTTTACACACAAAAGCATACTTAGTACAGATTTACCGATTCTGTTTACGCGCGCAAAGGGGCGGAATATCAACCTTTTTAAAAGTAAAGCAAAAAATAATTTTTTTTTGCGTTTTTATGTATTGATAGTTTATACGATTCACTATATATTGTTAGCAAAACAGACAGACAACCACTATATGTTGTGTTTTTACAAGATTGGAGTTAGTAAAATGTCAGAAACACAAAATGAAATACAAATTCAAATTACACCAACACTGACAACACGCCTGGTGGCGGTTCAAAAGCGCAGTGGGGAAACAGTACCCTTTGATTCAAAAAAGATATACGAAGCGATTAAGAAAGCAGTCGCTGTGACAACTGAAATTTCAGATGTAGAAGTTGTCAAGGTGACCCAAGATGTGTTAAAGCGTCTGGATGAAAAGTTTGCAGAAAAAACACCAACAGTTGAAGCGATTCAGGATGTTGTTATTCAGGCATTAATGGATGCACGCGCATATAAAACAGCCGAAGCATACATTATATATCGCCAAAAACGCACGGAAATTCGTGAATCTATGGTTGATGCAGTTGATATCATAGAAGGATATGTCGGTGGATCAAACTGGCGTATCAAAGAGAATGCAAATGTCGGCTATTCCATCGGTGGGCTGATATTGCGTACCAGCGAACGCGTGACCGCGGAATATTGGTTGAACCTGTATCCGCGGGCGGTTGCTGAGGCACACAAGACCGCTGCAATTCATGTTCATGATTTGGGCTGGCTGACGGGGTATTGTGCGGGTTGGTCGTTGCGCGAATTGTTATACGAAGGTTTTAACGGTGTTGATGGATATTTACAGTGTGAACCTGCGCGCCATATGGCGACGGCGATTTCACATATGGTGAACTTCTTGGGTACATTGCAGAATGAATTTGCAGGTGCACAGGCGTTTTCATCTGTGGATACATATTTGGCACCATATGTTCGCATTGATAATTTGTCATATGCAGATGTAAAAAATGCAATGCAGACATTAATCTTTAACTGTGCGGTGCCATGCCGTTGGGGAACACAGACACCATTTATTAACTTTACATTTGACTGGACATGCCCAGAAGATTTAAAGCCACAGCGTCCATTTATCGGTCGCAAACAGGCAGACTTTACATACGGCGAATTGCAGGCAGAAATGGATATGATTAACAAAGCATTTCTGGAGGTTATGACCGAAGGTGATGCGTTGGGTCGTCCGTTTACTTTCCCAATTCCGACATACAATATCACACCGGATTTCCCATGGGAACATCCAAATGTAAAGCCACTGTTTGAATTGGCGGCAAAGTATGGGATTCCAAACTTCCAGAACTTCTTAAACTCTGATTTGAATCCAACTGATGTTCGTTCAATGTGCTGTCGTCTGCGTTTGGATGTACGCGAATTGTTAAAGCGCGGTGGCGGTCTGTTTGGATCAGCAGAAAAAACAGGTTCAATTGGCGTTATCACAATCAACCTGGCGCGTTTGGGTTATATACATCGTGGAAACCGTGAAGGATTGTTTACAGAACTGAAACGCTTGCTGGATTTGGGACGCGATGCGTTGGAAATCAAACGTGATATCATTTCCAAAAATATGGAACGCGGGCTGTATCCATTTACCAGACGTTATCTGGGCGATTGGAATCATCACTTTTCAACAATTGGTGTAAATGGTGCGAATGAAATGGTTCGCAACTTTACAGGCGACCGTGAAAACATTGCAACGCCTTTTGGTAAAAAGTTGGTATTGGATGTTATGGACTTTATCCGCGAAAATCTGGCGACATTCCAGGAACAGACAGGCAACCTGTATAATCTGGAGGCAACACCAGCCGAAGGTTGTTCATACCGCTTTGCCAAGACCGATGTTAAGAATTTCCCAGATATTCTTACCGCGGGAACCAAGGATGCACCATACTATACAAATTCAACCCAGTTGCCAGTGAACTTTACAGATGACCCATTTGTTGCACTGGAACACCAGGAAGAATTACAGCGCAAATATACAGGCGGCACAATGTTGCATCTGTATATGGGCGAACCTGTATCCAGTGGGGACGCAGCCCAGAAAATTGTGCGTACGATTTTTGAGAACTATAAGGTGCCGTATATGACACTGACACCAACATTTTCAATATGTCCAAAGCACGGTTATCTGCCGGGAAAGCATGAATTCTGTCCAAAGTGCGATGCAGAAAATGCCGCAAACCAGGACAAAATAGAACAGAATAATTAATGTCATAAAACAAATCATAAAAAAAAGGGAGGAGAAAATTATGACCAATACAGCAACCAGAACACCATGCGAAGTTTTTTCACGTTCAATGGGATTTATTCGTCCGGTAAAAAATTTCAATATTGGTAAGTATTCTGAATTCTGCGAACGCAAGACTTTCACAGAAGAAAACAGTTTAAGCGCAGGTCAGCGTCATTATGATTTGTTAAAACGTGCGGCGTAATTATTATGCGTGATATTCAGATTGGGGGATTAGTATCGTTCACCACAATAGATTACCCAGGGAAACTGGCCGCGGTTTTGTTTCTGGTGGGTTGTCCATTGAAATGTGCGTATTGTTCTAATCCCCATTTATTATGCCCGGGCGACGGTGAATATGACCCAGAACGCGTTATGGATTGGATACAATCACGCGCGGGCAAATTAGAAGCCATTGTGTTTTCGGGTGGCGAAGCGTTAATGCAGGGCAATGCCACAATTGACTATATGCAACGCGTGCGTGCATTGGGATTTAAAATCGGACTGCACACAAATGGTTTTTATCCGAACACATTGGAACAAGCAATTGATATAATTGACTGGGTCGGATTAGATTTCAAGGCAACGCGTAAAAAATACCCAGATTTAACCGGCCAAGATATTGCGTACAACAATATGATACGCAGTTTGGACATTTTAATCGCCCATAACAAGGATTTTGAAGTTCGCATAACATGCGACCCACTGTTTATTGATAAAGATAATCTGATGGAAATTATGGATATTTTGTCGGCGCGTGGCGTACAAAATGTTGCGATACAAAAATATATTCCACATTTTGAAACAGATACACACAAGACAACAGATACGATGCGGAATCAGTTTTTTATTGATACGGATTTACGCGATAAAATAAACAGTATGTTTAAATCCGTTATATGGCGGGAATAAACAAATGGGGCGCGCATGCGCCCCGTTTATTTATTTTTCATTATTATCTATGACCTGGGCCCAATTAATTGGTCTGCGCTTAACAGGAATGCCCAGCACATATTTGGTTTCATAACCGTTTCTTTTGACTGTTCGGTTAAAGATATTGCCACGTTTTATTATCAAATCCGCAGAATTTCCGTGATATTTACTGATAAATTCATTTAAGGCACGGTTTTCCATTGCTAATTTTCTTAATTTCCTTTGCAGTATTTTTTGTTGCCAATTACGTGGATCTTTGTTAAAAGGTTTGTTACCGCGTTCAATTATATCACATAACCATTGTTCAAACTTTTTTGGCGCATCAAAGTCATATTCATCAGACATCGGATTTTCACGCAACATCGCCAGATATTTTTCATCGTCATTGTCCAGTTCACGAATGCGTTCTATGATGCGATCAAAGTCATTATCATAATCGTTGCAATTGATAAATGCGCGTGGATTAAAATCACGCACAACCAATGGGTTGCCGTAATAAATCGGGATAGAGTTCGCCAACAATGGATGCAGCATTTTTTCAGTTGTATACCCATCGGAACGGGAATTTTCAAATGCAATTGTAAATTTGTACTGATTTAAAAACCTTTGCTTGCTGGAATACCAATCGCCATCGCGTGGCTCTAAATCATCTGCGGACATATTATTCAGAACACGCCCAGGACAATCAACATGTTTGTATTTCATTAATTCTTGGCAGAATTTCTGGCGCAATAATGCCCCTTCGCCAGAGTTGGTATTGCTGTATATAAAATTACAGAATTTGCGTTTTGCCATATCATCAGTAATTATACTGCGGTCACAAATTTTGCGTGGTAACCATGGACCTTTTCTGAAATGACGGTCGCCAAAATTAATGTAATCAAAAGATACAGCATAGTCACATTCGTTAAAATTTGGTATAATATTTTCATCTGTGAAATAAACCTTTACACAATCTGTGTAATTATCATAATCATCACCATAACACGAATAAAATAAAAAATCTGGTTTCTCGGAAATAACGATTTTATAATGCTTTCTAAGCACCCTTGTAAAGAGATTATGCTTTTTATCAAAACTAGTCCACCAATCGCAGAAATTTATTTTTATTGTCTTTTTTGGCATATTTGTCCCCTGGGGCTATATTCATATTTTCTATACTAGCATTTATAAATAAAATTACAATATATTAAAAACGGCGCGTATTGCGCCGGATTTTATCGTGATTTGCTGACCACCCTGTGCCACTTTGCGTCCAGTTCTGCATTGCCTGTAATGCGCGGTTCAATAATAACCCAAGACGACCAATTTTTAAACAGTTCGTCTGCGCGTGCGCGATCTGCGGCCGCAATTTCCAGACGCCCCGCCTGGGTTCTGATGCTGTCATAGGCGTGCGAATATTTAATACCTAAATCTGACAGTAATTTTCCCAACTGGGTCGCCTGGTCATGTGTTGTAAATTCAAATCCTGATACAGAACGACCATCAAAATCTTTCAAATTCTGATTATATGATGCGCCATCTGCCCCAGAATTTTTTGCGATTGCATTCAGGATTTCCATAACCCCACCATAGGTTATAACCCGATGCCGGGCCTGTTCAAATTCTTGCTTGTTATTCATGCGTATGTTCCTTTGTATGTTCTGTTATATATAATTGTACCACATCATTATCTGGCACACAATAAATTTTTACCCACATCAACCAACGGTTGTTATATGCAACGCTTTCTCTTTTTTCTTGATTAACACGATTGTTTGTGAAATAATTCAACCTTAGCACGAAAGGAATAAAACAAATTATATCGTAAGAGGGGAAAATATGCAACACAAAACACTGTGGAAAACAATTGAAAAACTGGCAAAATCACAGGGATTAACATGTTCTGGCCTGGCAAAAAGAAGCGGTCTGGACGCAACAACATTTAATAAAAGCAAGCAATTTTCCCCAGACGGCACCCCACGATGGCCTTCATGTGCAACGATTGCAAAAATAATAGACGCAACTAATACCAGTTTGTTGGAATTTGCAGAAATGTTTTATCAATCAGTGCAAGAACAAAAATAAAACACCCCGTTGGGGTGATTTTTATTACTGGCGGATGGTGAGTATTCCCTCGGCATCTCATGCCTGCGGGGCATTCCTGACGATTTGATTGCGCAAGGCTTATCAAATCTACTCATTGTCGAACCCAGAACAACTTATGTTGTTGTATTCAACCCGATGCCATACTGCAGTAATAAAAAACACCCCGCTGGGGTGATTTTTATTACTGGCGGATGGTGAGTATTCCCTCGGCATGTCATGCCTGCGGGGCATTCCTAACGATTTGATTGCGCGGGGCTTATCAAATCTACTCATTGTCGAACCCAGAACAACTTATGTTGTTGTATTCAACCCGATGCCATACTGCAGTAATAAAAAACACCCCGTTGGGGTGATTTTTATTACTGGCGGATGGTGAGGGATTCGAACCCCCGGTGGAGTTGCCCCCACAACGGTTTTCAAGACCGCCGCATTCGACCGCTCTGCCAACCATCCGAAACTGTTTGCCGTCGGTCTTTCAACCTACGGTTTTGGTGCTTCGCGGGACTTCGTCCGCTTGCACTCCACTTCGCTGACGCTCGTAGTCAAGACACGCACGCCTCAACACGCTCTGCCAACCATCCGAAGCTGTTTGTTGAGGTAAAAACTCAACGGCGTGTATTGTACATTATTTTTTGCGAATTGCAAATACAAAAATTGATAATCCTGCAAAAAACATTATGCCTGACAATAACTGGCCCATCGTTAAACCCCACGATGTCAAAAATCCAATCTGGGCATCGGGTGCGCGGAATAATTCACAGAACATCCTGAACACGGCATACCCCATTCCCATAATCCCACCCAGGGCACCAGGATACCTGCGAAGATTGGTATAACGATACAGGCAATACATTATTGCAAATAATAAGATGCCTTCGGTTGCGGCCTCGTACAATGGGCTGGGGTGACGGGGAATTGGCGTGTCACCGTTAAATACAACCGCCCAGGGTGCGTCGGTGGGACGGCCCATAACTTCGCGATTTATAAAGTTTGCAATGCGACCAAAGAACAGGCCAATCGGTGCAACGACCGACATTATATCCAATATCTTCCATGCGTTTAATTTCTGGGTACGCGCAAACAAGAATACAGATGCGATTACACCGAACAGACCGCCATGAAAGCTCATCCCGCCGTGCCAAACCGCAAATATTTCCAGCGGGTGCGCCAGAAAATACCCTAAATCATAAAACAGCACATACCCCAGACGCCCCCCCAGAATCACACCAAGCACAACCCAGGTTAATAAATCGTCCAGTTGTTTGTGGGTAAGTTTTATTGCACTGTTATCTGCGCACATCAGGCGTTTGAACAACCAATAGCCAGCAACAAAACCCGCAACATACGCCAATGCGTACCAGCGCACATCCAGCCCAAACAGGCTGAATGCAACCGGCGAAATCGGGTTTAATGTTATTGCCATGATATCAGATATTTCTTAACGCGTTTTCTGTGGTGCGTTTTTTAATGTACCTTGCAAATTTGCAATGGTCTTTTCCAGAGCTGCCAGACGCTGGGCCTGGAAACTGTCCAATTGTGGTAATGCACGCAGACTGTCCGCTTCGCGCATGTATGCCGCACACATTGCAGCCAGACCGCTTAGCCCGCTTTGACATTTTGAACGATTTAACATGCATTCATCGTCACGTTTTAGCTCACGCAAAATCGCGCGGCCATGCCGTTCATAGTGTTCTGTTCTTGCCATTTTAAAATCCTTTGGATTTAGAATCTTCTATTAATTTATCTTTGGCATGTATTGCGTTTTCTATAATTTCTTTTGCTTTGTTCAGTGTCTTGGCACTGGATAGGCCGGGATTTTTCAATAACGCTTCGTTCTTGGCGATAACGCCGTCATAGTAAGCAATCTTTTCTGCAAATGTTGGATTCACACCAAGATCTTCACGCACACCATTGCGTTTGCGTGCCTCTATGCGTTCTTTTTCGTATTTATTAGGTCCACCCATAATTTTATCCTTTTAATCTTGAATTACACACTTTATTGTATTATATATTTATTAAATAACAAGGAGAAAGATTTATGAAAAAAATCAAGTCTGCAATGCAATCTGGTGGGATTGAATTATATCTAAAGCGCATATTTGCGTTAATGTTTGGCGCAGTTGGCGTGACAGCAGTGGCCGCATATATGACCATTTGGGGTGGCGGTTTGCAATATTTGTTTAATTTTTCAACAGGCGGAATGTCGGGCCTGTATTATGTATTATTGTTTGGCGGGTTGGCACTGTCAATATGGGCCCAGGTTCGCGTGTTCAGTATGAAACCGGTGACGGCGGCGTTGTTGCTGATGCTGTATGCGGTATTGATTGGCGTGACAATGACACCATTGATTGCAGTTGCGTTGTCGGTTAATCCTGGCTCTATATTAATGGCGTTTGTCGTTGCGGCGTTGATGTTTGCATGTATGGCAGTATTTGGATATAAAACGATCAAAGATTTGTCTTTTATGGGGATTTTCCTGACGATGGGTATGATTGGCTTAATCTTGGTCGGGCTATTGTCTTTTATATGGCCGGCAATGATGGGTGGTGTGTTTGGCACAATCGTATGCTTTATCGGTGTACTGGTATTTGCGCTGTTTACTGCGTATGATATGCAGAACCTGAAACGCGCATATACCGTTATTGGCGACACAAATCAAAAGAATCAGTTGGCGGTCTTGGGTGCGTTGCATTTATATATATCATTTATTGCAATGTTCCAATATCTGTTAAGTTTGTTTAATCGTGAATAAGGTACAAGGAGTAAAAAATGGCTTATAAAATAGACCCAAGTAAATGCATTGGCTGTCACACATGTATGGGAATGTGCCCAGTGTGCGCAATATCTGTTGGCCCAGATGGCAAGTGCGTGATTGACCCTGCAAAGTGTATTTCGTGCGGCACATGCGCATCAATATGTCCGGTCGGCGCAATTGCCCCAGACGCATAATAACCCCCGCCAAATGGCGGGATTTTTATTGATTTTCCATTTTTTTATATTAATATGCGTGGACAAATTGAAAAAAAGGACAATTAATATGGATGTAAAAGCAGTTGTTTATCAATATATATCTGACGCAACAGGTCTGCGCAATTTCAAAGACGATGATTCATTGGATAATTTAGGTATGGATTCACTGGATGTGGTTGAAATGCTGATGGAGTTGGAAGGAAAATATTGCATTGACGCCATTGACACTGGATACAAACCAATCAGAACAGTAAATGACGTTATTCGCGCAATAGAGGCAGCCATAGAAAATGTTGATCCTGCGCTGTATGAACTGCGTGCAAAGCAAAAGAAAAATACATCTTTGTACACAATCAAGCATGGCAAGCCATACTGTCGTGTAAGTGAAGAACCATGTAAAAAAATACAGCCCGGCAAAATTCAGAACAATGGCGTGTCACCATGCGAACAGGCAAACTGTATCATTGTAAAAAACATGAAAAAAATGTTGGCTGAATTACAAAAGATAAAATAAAGAAACGCCCAATCGGGCGTTCTTTTATTGTTCAGGCATTATTAATGCCGGGATTGTTGCAACATCGTTGTACTGGGACAAGAAACGCGTACCGGTGGCACAATATACCTTGGCCAGGGAATCTTTATATTCGCGAACAGCTGTCACCCAACGTTCATCAATATCCTGTTTTGCACCCTGGTATCCAGAAAACGCCCCCATTACACCACCGACCCCGGCACCAGTTAATGTGGACTTCAGACGCGCCTTGTTCCCAAAATCAATCAGATTGCCATCTTCGGCATTGCGGTATATTGGATGAAAATCTTCCAATTCATATTCCATGTTTTCTAATCTAAAACCTTCGTTCTTGTTGTTACGCAGGTACAGTTTATCTGCGGACAAATTCTTTTTAACTTCGCCCCAGTCGGTGCGTTTATATCCAAATGCAGAATCCTTGACATCGGCAATCATGGCCGGTTCCTTTTTATCTGCGACCCTGGCAGATTGTATTTTGATAAATGTTGTGTCAGTATATGAATCAGCCGCTGCTTCGCGCATATATCGTCCCTTGGACATATCCGCACCTTCGCCAATAGCCAGTTCATAACGGTTGTCTGTACAAACGCCGCTAAATCTTTCCTGTTGCAACACTTCCAAGGTTTTATCACCTTCGCACCCAAGGGATATAGAAATCAGTTCGCGGAGGATACAATTCGTAAATTCTTCCTCGCCTGTTTCATTCTTTTTTATATCACAAACATATGTGTCTTCGGTATGAATATTATAAAAGCCCGCCTTGATAACATCACCTGCGCTTTCATCGCCTGTACCATTTTCCCCCCGGCCAGTAAAATTTGTTCCCTTGGCGGCAATACCCCATAAACATGTTGTTTTGCGACCGTCAACAATACAATCCTCAATACGCAGAACTGCATCGCCGGATGCAACCATATTGCCAACAACCGCGCCCGCCGTTGCATTTACGCCGGCCGATAAAATTGTATCACCGGCAACCTTGCCTGTTTGGGTATGACCAACCATTAATGCGGCACCACCCAGTGCGCCAACGATTGTACTTTTTGTTTTATGTTCGCCACCACCAAACATTCCTGTTTTGCCAGGCTCGTTCTTACCAACAAAATTTCCACCGACACCACCAATCAATGCACCCGCAACAATTTTCAGACCGGCGTCTTGTTTTTGTTCCTGGTCCATAACCTTTATAACATCTTCCATTGTTGGTTCGTGGTCTGCTGGAAATTCAACCTTTTCAGCCGCTTCTAAATAAGAATGTTCCGGAAAATCAGATATATTACAGCGAATTGATTCACCCGCAGGTAAATTTATACGCGCCAAGATCAAGTCTTCACCGTTGGGGCCAGCCTGGAATGCGCGCATTTCAATTACAGATGTACATGTTGACGCGCCACCCGATGCACGACCGGCGGTCGGCGTTGCCCATTCAAACTTACCATCAGGATAAATCATAGAACAACGTTCCAATTGCGCCATTGACACGGGGGCCTGGGCATTTGCAGAACGCACCTGTTCGGCAATATCAGGATTCGCAACATGAATTGGCAATTCAGCGGGCTGCGCCGGTTCTGCGGCCGCCTGGGCCGCCATTGTGTTTGCAATCGCGTTATAACGCATATCGTTTACCTGTTGATAGCCCTGGGCATTGCTGCGCGACAGATTACCAACACGAATACCCGCCGCATATGCACCAGATGCATACGCCAGCGCCGCCATTAAAGAATAATAAAATGCCGATTTTTTATTTCTCATACTCTCTGTCCCCTGCCCCATTATTATAAAATGTATGCAACCGGGACACGCCCGGTGCAAAACAACCTGCTAGAACTGCAATCTTAATCTGACACCAACATCAACCATGCCCAGTCTGCCACTTTCATACCAATTTGTATAGTGGAAGACACTGTCATATGGCGCTTCGTATTCGCCGGCGGCACCGTCACCCAACCATTCAATCTGGGATAATACGATACTGCCTGATGTCTTAACCTTGCCCAGGTTGGCATAACGCACAAAGAAGTCTAACTTTATACCACCCTGCATTTCTGTTGTCACGCCCCCTTCCAGCATAAAGGCAAAGGATTCTGTTGTTCCACCGTTATGGTATGCGTAAATATCTGAAATTCCGGTCAACTGACCCGCGCCGGCATAGGCCGGATCCATTACAGAATAGAATGTATTATCATAAACAACATAGTCTGCAATTGTATTCAGCGAAATACCAATACCTGCGCCAACATATGGTCGCAACGCACCACCCGCCAGATATCCGGTAAATGAATCAATGTTATAGTAAACATTTAACATTGTTGTATTTGCAGTAATCGCACCGCCGTCAACCTGCGCCTCTACAAAGCCGCCGGCACCGTCAGATGTCTGGACGGTATTTGGATAACTGATGCCGGAATAACGCAGATATGAAAAATCAATACGAATATCATTATTTATCGCAGCACCGACAGACAACTGTAATGGTATCACACTGTCAGAATCAAAGTCTGCGCCCTGGAATGCGCCCGGTACGGTATAGGCATCTTCTTCGCCAGTATAATCGGCAGACAAACTGCCCATAACAGATGCAGTATACGCGACAGACAATCCGACATACAGACCGCTGTCCGCCAACCGTTCGTAATCAGACGGTTGATAATAAGAACGCCCCGCGGTCGTCCCAGACGAACCAACGCGTGGCAATGCGCCCGTCACCCGGTTTGGCTGGGCCGCAGCAACACGATTGTATGGCATATTATATGCCCCCGCTGCCTGCATTGCGCCGGTTGTTTGCATCGCGCGCGCACCCGTATTTTGCATATACCCCATTTGACCAGTAGCACCCGCCATCATCTGGCCACCCTGATATGATGGATAACCCGTATAAGCCGCATTCGTCGCACCCGGCAACGCAAACAAAATACCCGTTAATACGGCAAAAACGCTGAACTTTTTCATGCCTTTCCCATTATTCCTTTTGGCATATTATACCATTTCAAGGCAATTGGTGCAAGCAATTGTGCAAATCCAGACAGCAGATTTATTTCTTTTTATACGCCAGAACATATGGCACAAACTTATCCATGTGCGCATCAGGCAACCAACTGCGCGGAATTAACACAGCGTTTCCCATGCCGGCCGCCAATTTTTCTACACTTTCGCCATTTTTAGCGTTAATTAATTCGGTCAATTTTACAGTCACTGAATCCATCGTTCCTGGCAAGATAAATGTTATTTCGTCGCCTGCGCGCGTTTCGTTGCGCAATTCAAATGTAATATTGTCATCTGACACTGCGGTAATTACACCCGCCGCGTGATAGTCCGATGTACTGCGCGTCGTTTCATAGTTATGCGCATCTGCCCCAACCGGCCCATCAAAGAACGCTGTTGTATAGCCGCGTGTTTCCATACGATTTAAATCCGCCATAAATGGCGCAGGGTCAAAATTTTCAGGGTCGCGTGCATAGGCGTCCAGCGCACAACGGTACGCATGAACCACACTGCCGACATAGTATTCAGACCGATTTCGCCCTTCTATCTTCAGCGAATCCGGCGCGGCCGATACAACCTCGGCCAGGCGGGGCATCAGGCACAAATCTTTGGAATTCATGATGTACGCGCCGCGTGCGTCTTCGTCAATTGGCATTTCAATACCAGAATCTTTTTCACGCAAAATAACATCGTATTTCCAACGACACAGTTGCGCGCACGCACCACGATTTGCCGGGCGACCCGTTATAAAATTAGACAGCAGGCAACGTCCCGAATACGACATGCACATTGCACCATGCACAAATATTTCCAGCCCAACATCTGGGCATTCGGCGCGAATATTTTTAAATTCACTGTGCGACACTTCGCGCGCCAAGACGCACAGTTTTGCGCCCGCATTCTGCCAAAACTTAACCGTTTTTGCCGAACAGATATTTGCCTGGGTTGAAATATGAATTGGCATATCGGGAAAGTTTTCACGCACCCACATCACAATCCCTGGGTCAGACACAATCAGTGCATCAGGTTGCAGATAGCGTATTGTATCTGCCACACGCGGCATGTGCGCATACTCAAAATCATGCGCAAACAGATTGAATGCCAAATACACTTTTTTCCCAGCGGCATGCGCCAAATCAATACCCTGTTTTACTTCGTCGGTGGTGATTTTCGCACGCGCCCGCATTGAAAAGCCCGGCAACCCTGCATATATTGCATCCGCGCCATATAAAATGGCGGTTTTAAACGCGTCCAGCGTACCCGCCGGCGCCAATAATTCTGGTAATTTAATTTTTGTCATGCCTATATTGTGCCCCAAATAAAATCAAAGGCAAGGGATTTTGTAATTAATTATTGAAAACCAGCGATTTTATAGTATATATGTGACATATATCATTAAAATACAGGTGATGACTATGGCAACAAACAATGATTATGAAGATAAAGTTTTTATGACCCAACCGGCATACGAAAAATTTTGTGCAATATACCCAAAATCAAACAAGGCAAGAATAAATATTTCTAATATACAACGCGACAAAAGATGGCAAGATATCGCCCGCCAGGGTTATGTTTTTATGATTGAAATACCATACTCGCTTGTTAAGGGAACACTGGAAATGATAACTAAAAATCCAGAAATCTGCAGAGGTGCCACCGGCAAGGGGATAAAAGAAAATACAGAAAAGAACAAAAAAAAAGACAAGCCATTCACACCAGATAATCCAAATCCTGCCAATGTAGTAATAGATAACAATATTGTCTGTAAATGTAGCGAGGCGCAATGTTCCCCAGGCTATACATTAAGTGATGACAATGTCAGTCTGTGTCCAACGATCAAAAGAAAATATGCATACCCAATATTAGGAATGGAAAACAATGATAGAGCAATCGTTTTTTGGTACGAACCAGAGAGGACAGGAGAAGAAGCCAAAAATACGGCCATAGAATATATGAAAAGATGCCCGTACAGAGGAAAAATCAGAACCAAGTAATACATTTATTAAAAATCAAGGAGACAACTATGACAACAAATAATAACTATACGATGATGTCAGACAGCAACTATGAAGATGTAATTTTTATGACCCCACTGGCATACAAAAATTTTTGTGCAAATTATTCAGCAAAAAACAAAATGCGACTAACAATTTCAAACATACAATACGAAAAGAGATGGCAACACATTGCCCAACGCGGTTATATTTTTATGATTCAAATACCACGTTCTCTTATTGAAGGGGTACAGGAAGTAATAAAACAAACACCAACAATTTCTGATGGTGTTTGTGGCAAGAAAACATTTCCAAAATCGGGCCTGCCATGCAAATCCAAACGCGAAAAAATAAAAAATAGAAACGCTAATCGTGTTGCGACCGGCCAACATGCCCCAGAAAGAACACCAGATAGCAAACCAGAACCAGAATCCACGTTCACACGTTGTGATGGTTGCGAAAGTTCTTGCGCCCAGATTAATACACGCAGGGGTGATGAATTTTTCCCAGTACTTATCCCTGTTAAAGGCAGGGGTGACTATTTTTTTGACAAACCATTTAAAACACGCGAATTGGCCGTACAAGAATCCATAAGACTGGCACAAAGTTGCCAATGGAACCGCAAAAACAAAGCAAAAATCAGATAAGGACTATATTGTGCCCCAAATAAAATCAAAGGCAAGGGATTTTGTTAATACACTTGTAATCCAGCAAAAAAAGACCACTCTGTTTTTTGCAAATAACAAACAAAGGACAACATATGCCATTCACACAAAAAAACCGAAAGAATTCTACAATTTGCCATGGCTGCAGAAACAACTGTGAAATTGTTGTGCACCCTGTAAAAAAACTGCCTTATGGCGAAACTGTATACACATTGGAAATCGCAGGGCAAAATATCCCAGACTACCAAGATACAGATGGCAGCATTCAGCGATTTGAATGCGTTACCAATGATGTTAAATACGCACTGAAACAGGCGTGCAAAATCGCAAAACTGTGTGATTACTATCATCACCAAACACAAATCCGAGAAATCTAAGGATATAAAAACCATGCCTTTTACACAAAGACATAAACTGAATATTGGCGACGGCACAGCGTGCGACACGAATCCAACACTGTCGCAAATCAACCTGTGCCGAACCGTCAAATGCGATGGATGCGACGAACGATGCGAATTGGGATATAAAAACTGTCTGTTCAAAGATGTGATATACCCAACAATTGGCACAAAAATGATTGAGCAATATATTGATTGCGACGACACCAAACGCCATGCACATATTGTTATAAAAAAAGAAGAATCCGAACACGCCAAGAAATTAGAGGCACTGAACCTGGCGTGCAAGGTTGCGCGCCTGTGCGATAAATACAAGACAAAATAAATAAAAATTCATTAATTCTGTGAATTTGAATATTTTTGTGATTTTTTACTTGCGTTGCGCGCGCAGATATGTATAATTGGGTGGCATTGCCGGTTTAGCTCAGCTGGTAGAGCGGCTGATTTGTAATCAGTAGGTCGTTGGTTCAAGTCCGACAACCGGCACCAGAATAACCCCTTGATTCAAGGGGGTTTTTTATTGTTTTAACTACCCTTGAAAACTTGACGAATATTTTTTTGCTACGTATCTGCTACCGTGAATTTCCGCGATATTTATACGCATGTATATTAACTTATTTTATTTAAAACACAACTCAAATCCGTTAGCAACCAATTTTGGATATAATTATTTCGCAAAGACAAAATCATCTGGAACTTCGTTTTTTACATCTATACGAAAACCAGAACTGGTCAAAACCTGAATTTTAATCTTGTTTAAATCATTTTTACCGAAAATATTTTTGCCGATTGGGAAACCTATTGTGCCACGTGGCGGGACTGCCATATTGTCCCCAGGTGCAGCAAAAATCGGTTTTGAGTTTTTTGCGGTGCAATTATCCTTATTTGACCACCACAATGCATAACAATCCCATGTTTCAGCCGTATGGTATTTGTCAGACCCCAAATATACGGTATGATTGCCCTTGTTACGTATCATTATGCACATTTTCTTTTTTCTGATACACAGAGTTGCTTCCAATTTATCACGTGGCACGTACGGAAACAAACTTAAAATTATAACACCGCATGTTCCCAGCGCAGTCATGGCCGTTACAACAAACATGCCTAATTCACCCATATCCCCATACCGAACATGTAATATCCCTGCAATAATAACACACAGCAACAACACACAAAACACTATACCAGCGGTCAAATTTCGCATATTCGCTCCTTAATTGGGTATTTTATCGGACGTTGGCATATACGGACGTAAGGCATCCTTAATATCATTATGCTTATCGCCACGAAATAAATTGATGACCAAATTTATATACTCATCACCTTTTGCTAAACCAAAATTTTTTCCGATACTGCTGGCAAGCCCCTTGCGATTAAACAAACGTAAAATATTATCATTATTATTGACATCACAATTATATTTTGCTGAAATCACACGTTCTATTTCCGCGTATTGCCCAATCACCCCGTCTATTTCATCCTTGCTTATCGCATGCTTTATACGATGTTTCAGCTCAGCAAGAACAGCTTCCTGTATTTGTCTTTCCTTATCCCGCTCAAATTCATTTTTTATATAATCACAGGAATATGTAACTGCGCTTTCATCAGGTTTACACAATTGTTGATTAATTATTCTCAAAATACCATCTGTACAGAACAGGTTTTCCACTTCTGCAACACCAATCACAAAAACCTTGTCATGTTCCAAAGCGCGTATTTCATCATCTGTGCGATAATCTCTATCAATTAATCCAAAACAATCCAGATGATGTAATTGTGGCTCTCTACGCATAGCTTTTACATTTTGAATAACGTTTGAACAAGACCCGCATGGAACAACATAATATTCTGAAAAAAATTCAGAATATACCGAAACATCCCAACTGCTGTCAGTTCCTTCCACAAACAAAACCTTTCTTCGGGCCCCCAATATATCCATCATCAACTGTTGTGACAGTTCGCTTTCTTTTGGCATATATTCGTATTCCCATGCATCGCCATCAAAACTTTTTACCCAAATTTTATCTGACGCTTTGTGATTGGCGGCAAAAGTTGTATCGTGAGTGATGTAAATAAACAAACAATCCGGACGAACTTTTTCCATTTCTGTCCATAATTTATTCATAATGGAATGATGTATATGAATTTCCGGTTCATCAATTATAATTGTATGCCCACTGGGAACACATAAACATTGAGCCATCAAATATAATATTGCCTTTTCACCGTCACTCATCTCGGTGCCGGAATATTCTGTATCAACCCCAAGCTTAATAATGACTTGATAATCCTTTAAAACAATCTGTCTATGTGACATAATTTTATTCCAAGTATTTATCAAAATATCAAGTTCACTATCCTCTACACGGGGCATTTCTTTGTGTTCAATTTGCGCTTGTCGTACTTTATCCCTAAAATCGGCGCTTTTTGACATATGTTTTGCAAACAGTAAAGCCAGCACATCATCGCAATCATTTAATTCATGCGTTGTGTAGTCTGGCCGTCCAAAATTATGCGAATGTCCCCAACGCGACAATTTTGAGTCTGGTTGCTTGTCTTCCACACCATACAACAACTTATTTGAAGCAGTTTGTTCAGATTTAACAGGAATATGTTTCGCAAAATTTAAGGCACGCTGACCTGAAACCCTATGTACGTTTTTTAAATCCTTATCTTCCATCCAAGCGCCCAAACGACTTTTACCAGAACCATTTGCACCTATAATGATTAAAGAATTTTGTTCTGTTGTACGATTTTCTATACCTTTAGGATTTTCTGCTGTTTTTGAAACTGGTAATTGATATGAAAAGGCCATCTTACTTTTACCCCTTTATTATTGACAATAACTTATACACAGTATATAGGTAAAAACTCAGATTTTTCAATGATACCACGCCAATATTTTATAGAAAACATCACTATTCTGTCCGCCACGCACAACAAAGAGCATTCCCCCATATGTATAATATATTCTAGTCCCTAAAGGGGTATAAAACCCAGGAAATTCTAGGTTGTTTCACAAACACTATGCCGCACGACGCAGGCACTCCAAAGCCCCGCAAGCCCTGATATTCTCGGCTGTTTGCGACATTTCACGAACAAACTGATTCCAACTTTCTCATATAAGGTGCACCAGTTTAGAAACGCACCAAACGGTGCGTTTTTTCGTTGGATTTCTTTGCCCTGTTTGGTTTTGTGCTTGGCGTACCAACCATGCGGAGCGGATGTTTTTTATTTTATTCGGGACGTGCAAACGCAACCCAAATCCGCCCTATGCCCCCAAAACACCAAAAACCGTGATGCAAAGTGTGATGCGTTGTGGTATAATTTGTGGGAAATAAAGGATTTTTGTATGCAAATCAATCTAAAACACCTAAATGCCGAAGAATCGTGGAATTATATTCAGTGGTTTCATGAACGATATCACAGCAAATTAAAACATTTTAAATATAAATATCATTACTTTGTCCCGAATGACAAACGCATACACGATTTTATAGAAATAGAAAAACCAACACCAGAACAAATTCAACACTATCACGATGTATTCGTAAACGAGATTTATACCCCATCCGACCTGTCACGATTTGACGAGGTAATAACAAAAGAAGTTTTGCCAAATTTTGAACGTGCTGTTGAAAAACAAATTGTTCCACTATTATCTGCGTGGCAAACCAAGTTGCCAGAAAAATTAGGCATTGAATGCTTATATGGCGACGGGGGCAGTTATGGTTATGGAACAAACCCAAGAATAATTTGGCGCATGTCTGAATTTAACGGAAATAAATATGAGATATTAGGAGAATTCCTGCATGAATTTGTGCATATCTTGATAGAAGAACCAATAATCACACAATACAATGTCCCACAAAACTTAAAAGAAAATATCGTTGATATAATTTGTCTGAAATTGTTTGGTCGCGAGCCCAGAAATCATTTTGATAGATCTTTTGCTAATGCGTATATTACACCTGAAGCAATACGAACGGATTTAGCCGGCGCGGTCAAAAAAATGATGGATGATTATACAGCATTAAAACAGGCACAAAGCACTAAAGACAGGTAAAAATCTGCGATGCGATATGTGATGCAGGCTGATAAATCAACTGTCTGAAACTATTGGAAATCTGGGACTTTTTACTGGACTTGGCATCCCGACAACCGGCACCAGAATTAAAACGCACCATTTGGTGCGTTTTTTTGTTTGGTTTTCCCTGCCCTGTTTGGTTTTGTGTTGGGAGGAAAAGTTGCGTGGGGCGGATGAGTTTTATTTTATTCGGAGTATGCAAATCCAACCAAAATCCGCATCATGACCCCCAAAGTACCAAAAACTGTGATGCAAACTGTGATGCAGATCGAGCAAATTATCTGCCTGTATCGTATTTGTTTAGCTTGAATTCTTCAAGCAGTGGCATAATGACATGTTGTAATTCTGGATAAAACTTTTTCATGGTTTCATATGCGTTAAGTGGTTTGTCCGGTTTTGTGTATCTGGCACACTCCCAGTCTATTATCATATTTATATAGTCTTTACGTGTTTTTTTTGATTTATTTTCCACATGGTGTTTTGAAAATCTGCGATGATGGTTGTGGCACCATTTTGTATCTTTGTGTGATACAAAGGCGACGGGATACCATAAAAGTATTTTATCTAAATCATGTAAATAGCCAGAAAGTGTATTATGACCCAATAATTCATGTTCTATTTTCAGAAATGCAACTTTGTGTTTCCATGTGTATTGCATGCGATGGCAAAATTCTTTGAATTTCATAGTCATTGTTATATCCATTTTTCATTCTTTTTCGGGTTAAATTTATACATTTTGCATGGTCTGTATCCACCATAAGACATTTTATCTGGAATATTTTCACAAAATTTAATTATGCTTTTACGAAAGTTAGACTTATCTATTTCCTTTTGGCTTAATATTTTATATACTTCAACCGCATCGTTCAAAGCAAATTCATCTGGTAGAAATTTAAAAATAATATCTGTTGTATTTAATCTGTATCGCAGATGTTTCCACGCAGTCAACAGTTCAATCAGCATTTTTTCTGTTGCGACATTAACGTTGTCAATTGTATGTGTATACTCAATACTATGCGGACTAATTTTTTCAACTGTTTGATATTTGTATATGGTATCGTCCAATGTTATTTTATTATCAGATATCATTGCATCAATAATTTTATAATCCGCAGAGATTTTCTTAATGCGAGATATGTTGGTAATTCCCAAATGAATGACATCAACTGTATCATTGAACATATACTGTTTATCGCCCAGCGTATAAACCTGTTCCAGATGAAAGTCATCAGTACCGATTGCATTGACAAGGACATGACGTATTTGTTCCTTGATATCATGATTTTTTGTTGCCAAAACCTGCGGCAATTCAAATTCTTGTTTTTGAACAAGTAATTTAACACACTTGGTGTCTTTTTTGCGTATGTCTTGACTTGGAATACTGTCAAGAATCAACATGATACATGTTAAGTTTACATTCATTGGCCTATCTTTGTTTTTCTGTAAATAGTTTAATTGGTCTTAGGTGGTAATCTACTAACTTTCCGCCATAGCATACCACATTAGAATAACCATAATCCAGTTTTTTTGCATAGAAAGTAATAGGAACGCCATTGTATACCCATTCATAACGATCAAAGAATTTTTCATCTGCGACAACGAATTCTGCATATTTTGACATGTTTTTTATTATTGTATCGGTGTCAGATTTAGTCATACCATTTTGTAAAATCCAACCAGAATAAGGATTGTTTGTTCCAGAATCCATTGTATTCAGGTTAAGTGTTTTTAATGATATTGTTTTTATATTTGGATATGTATCAATGTACTTTCTTATTTCTGTCATATATTCATCAAATGACTTTGTTTTCAACATCACATAGTTCAGGCGAATATTTGGTGTGTTCTGAAAAACTTTGGTTGCGATATAGTCACGCTTGTATCCCAATGTTTGCATGTCTTGTTTAGAATCAAAATGTGTTCTGGTAATTTCTATCATAAAGTCACGCTTAAACAAATCCAATTTTTCTGGTTCAAAAAATATATTTCCCGAAGATTGAATTCGTTTTTCATCAAATATATTTACTGTTCTGGTGGCGTTACATATAGTTTTTAGTGTATCTATACCATGCAACGAAGGTTCGCCATTGCCCGACAGTATAAAGTATCTAAAATTAATCCCCAGGTTTCTAAGTTCTTTGAAATGTTGTTCCAATAAATTGACTTGGTCTTTGACGGCGGGCCATTTTGTAATTTTTGCTGTGCAGTATGGGCAGTTTTTATCACATTTAAAAGATGACATAATTAATTCAAATTCTTTATATTTCATTTTATATGTTCCTTTAGTATATTTTGTTTAATTATTTCAATGACTTCTGATTCTGTTTCGTATGCGATAACTGTCGTATTTTTGTTTCGCCTCATTGCGTCTGCGATTGCAAACCAGTAATCTGATTTGATATCATGGCTTGACGGTTGTTTAATGTATAATATATATATTTGTTTTTTATGATTTATTGCCCATGCCAATTCTACTACAGCACCGGTAGACACGCTTGTATCAAATACCACAACAAAAATGTCACAGCTTTTTACTTGTGAGTATTCTGTGCTTATCACCACTTCTGAATCCGTAGCAGATATTTTTCCATCAGATGTTTTTTCAACATAAAACGGCCCACAGTATAAATACTTGTCGTTAATTCGCAGATTGTCGCAATAATACGCCATGTGTTCTGGTGCCCCCAACAGTTTTGCACGATAATCAAATCGCAACATTTGTGCAACATCTGTTGTGTCATGTGTTTGATTAAAATGTCCTGCAAAATATATTTTTTTCATGTTGCGATTACCATCTGTATTCATAGTTTATTTCCCAAAAATTATTTATTTCTTTGTTTGGTTGTATAATATTGTTACTGCCCGCATTTATTAAACCCGCCGACGCATTTATAGTCCCATTTTTAGACACAGGAATACTTTTTCCAATTTCTATATAGTTGTAATTCAGAAAATCATACCTGTCCCTGTATGTTCCTAACTTGGCATAGTTAGATTCAGGACTATTGATGTCAATCGTGCATCCAGTCAGTGTTAATATAATCAGCAGTCTTTTCATCATCACTCCTTTGGTTGGTTAATTTTTTCCAATTAATATATGACAGTATCGCCATAACGGTCCATACAACATTTAATCCCAGCAAGTAATATGCAGGTTCTGGCAACAGTGCATATTCAATAACATACACAATGTCATTTATGGTCCAAAGAATCCAAGCTTCTAATTTTTTATTAGCCATAAACCATGTTGCCAAAAAAGCAGACACTGTCGTAAAAGCATCAATTATTGGCACAGGGTCTGATGTGTGATGCAGTATTATAGATACTGCTGCGGTTATCATAAGCAGTGCGATTACATAAAAACTTTTTTGTGACTTTGTTAATGTTGTTACAGGCAGATTTTTATTGCCCTTATTCCACATGATAATCGCATAAATACCCATGAATATGAATACCAGATTGTTGACCATGTCGCCATACAGTTTATTTATCGCAGAAAAGAAAAATAACAGAATAATTTGAATGTTATAAAATATCCAATTACTGCGTTTGTTAAGCATTACAAGTAATCCTTGTATCAGCCCAGATATAGTTGCTCCGATTTCTAACATTACATTTATGTTTTCCATTAAATGCCCTTTGACAACACATATAGTATAATATACCATAAGCATATTGTCAAGGGATGGAAACAAAAAAATAAATTGTCTTTATATTACCAGTTATGGCATACAGATGACCGTTATTCTGTTCTGGATCATCTGGTTATACCGCTGCATGGAAATAAAAAAAGTTGGAGCGGACTTTATGACATTGTTGGCGGAAAATGTATAAATAAACGTGTACAAACAGAATAAGACTTGTTAAAATGCTATGCGATGCGATATGTGATGCAGGCTGATAAATCGACTGTCTGAAACTATTGGAAATCTGGGACTTTGGACTCGCCTT
>CALARG010000016.1 GCA_937888635.1 uncultured Alphaproteobacteria bacterium | reverse complement strand
CGCATCACCACAACAAAAAAACCACCAGAATTAAATTCAAAGTGGTCAGGAGGTTCAAGACAATTACAGGAATTGTGTGCTTATTCAATATATTCACAGCCCTCCTGACCAAAAATGATCAGGAGTTTTTTTTCAGACGGAACCATAATAAAAAAAGCGCATAATATGCGCCACAAGTATGTATTCCGACGCCTGTACCGAGGTCTTGACACCCCATCGCGACAATTCATCACGACACAGGTATTTTAACAGATTATTGAAATGAATGTCAATTGCTTTGATAAATAAAAGTTTATGCTAGTGTAAATTGTTAGTGGTGGTAAAAAAATTGTCACCCCCGCGGCGGCGGGGATCCATTGCCCCGCAGGGACTGAATGAAAAATGTCTGCAACGCATTAGATTCCCGCCCCGGGCCCCGCGCAAATAAATATTTGCGTGGGTGGAACCAAGCGGGAATGACGGATTTTGCATACACTGGCCACTTGCACTAACCACTTACAACTAAAAAATCCCCCATTCGGGGGATTTTTTCTATAACTGAATGTACATATTTGGATTTTTTTCCAACTGTTTCATACCTTCATCCAATGTTTCACGATATTCTATGAATTTCTTTTTATCTTCTTTGCCCAGATTACTAATTGCAGGCAACTTCACCGTCATTGGATTTACATGCACGCCATCCTTGATAATTTCATAGTGCAAATGCGGTCCCGTTGAATACCCGGTTGAACCAACATACCCAATTGTCTGTCCCTGGCGTACGGTTGTGCCAACATTTACCCCCTTGGCAAATTTAGACATGTGCGCATACAGTGTTTCAAACGAACCGTTATGGCGAATCTTTACGAAATTACCATGCCCGCGATTATAACTGCGCGCAATCACGCGCCCCGCCCCGGCGGCCGGAATTGGTGTGCCGGTTGAGGCACGAAAATCAACCCCCTTGTGCGCACGGGTATACCCCAGCACCGGGTGTTTACGATTGCGTGAAAACTTGCTGGTAATTTTTGCGTTATTAATCGGCGTTCTTTTCAATGATTTAATCGCACCATTACCATTTTCATCATAATAGCCCGTTGTGCCATCTGATTTTCTGAACCGATACATCTTCACATTGCCGCGCAGTGCCTCAAAAGAAACGGCCAAAACGCGTCCATTATCAATTTTTTGCCCATTTGAAAAGTTTTCTTCATACAACACCGAAAACTTTTGCCCCGCACGCACATCGCGTTCAAAGTCCATTTCAAATGCCAACAAATCATACACATCAACCAAGATTCCCGCCGGAATACCTGCGCGCTGGCCAGCCAAATAAAAACTGTCACCATCTAATATCTCGCCTGACTTATATACCGCGCGAATATCGCGTTCAATATCCATCGTTTTACAATCCCACGCCCCTGCATCATTACAAGTCAATTCAACCTGGCGCCATGGGGATGGAATAACAACAATCTTGGACACCGGCGCATCATCATGCGGTCGCACAAATTCTAACTTATCCCTGTCTGCACGCAGTGTTGAAATTTCTGCATCCGCCTTTAGCACGCGGGCAATTTCATTAACATCGTTATGGGTTAATCCCTGCTCTAACAACAACTTAGACAATGTATCGCCCGATGCAACCATAACTACAGATTTACACTCGTTCAAACGCGCCGCACGCATTTGGGCAGGTGTTCGCTTGGTCGCAACCAAGAAAACGGCAACCAAACTCAACAGTACAGCCAACGCCATAACCAGTCGGGTCAGATTAGCGGTATTTATAATATTTTTTGCATTTTTCATGTCACCGATTATAATGGCAATATGAAAATAAATCAAGCATTCACAGCATTACAAAAAGCAGGCGGCATACGGGCAGCCCGCATTATCACGGAAAACACTAAAAAAATTTCCTATCTTTCCCTGTGGCGTATGACGAGAAAATTACGGCGTGGCGTACCCGTGGCCAAAATAATCGGGCAAAAGTGGTTTTATGCTATGCGCTTCTATACTAACAAATATACACTGGACCCACGCCCCGACACAGAAACACTGGTATCCGCGGTTATATCAGACATCCCGACCGACACGCGGGTGC
Source organism: uncultured Alphaproteobacteria bacterium (assembly GCA_937888635.1). Lineage (GTDB taxonomy): Bacteria > Pseudomonadota > Alphaproteobacteria > Rs-D84 > Rs-D84 > Enterousia. The sequence goes on along the minus strand of CALARG010000016.1, from coordinate 33,655 downwards.
GAATACTGGACCTGGGCACGGGAACAGGATGCATAATATGTGCATTGGTAAAAAATATTTTTGGCGCATCCGGCATTGCAGTTGATAAATCATGGCGCGCCCTGCGTGTTGCACGCAAAAACATACGCGCACATCATTTGCACAGAAAAATAAAAGCGATTCGTGCATCTTTTGATCACACGCATAAGTTTGGTGAAAAATTTGATATAATTGTATCTAATCCCCCCTATATCGCAATTAGTGACACGCGCGTAGACGACGGCGCATTACACGACCCAAAGATTGCATTATATGCGGCCGACAACGGACTGGCGGCATACAAATCAATTGCTAAAAACGCAAAAGAATGGATAACAGATGACGGCAAATTGTACCTGGAAATCGGCATTGACCAGGGAGCAGACATAAAAAACATATTCATTGGCAACGGTTGGGACCTGCGACATACACAATGCGACCTGGCCGGAATTGAACGCGTACTTGTATTCACATTGGCACAAAAATGAAACAGTTAACCGACACAGATATTGAACAAATGATTGGCACAGACTTTGCGCCCGACTACACACAGACACGCCGTGCGGTCCGTTCTGAATTACAATTATCGCGTCGCATACCACATACCACCAACACGCCCCCCGCGCACGCAACACTGGATTTACATCAATTAACCGAAGAACAGGCCTGGTCGGCAATCATGTCCCTGGCCCAGTCGGGAACACGCACTGCGAACATTATTACCGGCGCCAGCGGAATTTTAAAAATAAAATTTCAACAATGGGCGCGCGACAGTATCCTCAGCCCATACATCATATCATTCAAACCAATAAACAATGGCAGTTTTGCTGTCAAATTCAGAAAACTTTGAACTAATTATAATAATTTTCACACCACCCTGTACACTGTGGAAAATTCTGACGCAACGCCGCATCATTTCCCTGATATGGACGCAACCGGGTGCTTGAAATACCAGGTTTTATACAATACGCTTCCCCCAAATAGTTTGTCCCCTTGGTTGAAGCAGCAACCTGTTGCCCCTTATCAATAACAGGCTTTATTCTGGACCCCAATGGGTCAACATTTACACCGTCAAAACGTATAGCATAATGCAAGTGCGCCCCACCACTGTTTCCTGTATTCCCTGCCGTACCAATTTGCTGTCCTTTTGAAACCTTTTGTCCTGCTTTGACATCAATTCTGTCCATATGCATATAAACAGTTTCTACAACCTTGTCTGTGCCAGAAAAAGGATGCTTTATCACAACGGTATTGCCACCGGTTTTTGAAAAATAAGCCTGATTTACATTGCCATCTGCTGCTGCATACAATGGCGTACCTGTTGTCGCCTTGATATCAACACCACGATGATATCTTGACCCTTTGTTTCCCCCTTTGGTGCTGGGGGGACGCCTTTCCCCAAAATCCGATCCAACCTTTATAGCACCACGAACTGGCGGCCCCAGGAACGACTGCTTACCAGCAACCGCATTCACAGTCGCCGCACCACCCCCTGTTGTTGCCACAGGTTGATGCGCCCCAGACACAGCCGGTGCCACTTGTGCACCAGGTTGAACATATACATATTGTTGCGCATCCGGTTTCACATTCCCCGCACCCTGTTGTTGTATTGATTGTGACTGTATAATAGAATTTTTTTGCGGGTCATAACCACGCTTAACATTTTCTAATTCTATCAATTTTTCTAACTCTACCGTTGCACGTTCTATCATACGCTCTTCATCTTCAATGCGCATACCATGATATGCACACCCAGAAACACAAACTCCGTTCTCATCATACTCTGTCGCGACTTCTTCATATCCCTCGGCCAAAACCGCCATACGACTTGTAAAAGATAAATCATTGAATGTTTTTGGAAAATTTTGTACCGATATCAGACTTTTCGCTGCACGCACCATTGCGCCATCTGGCGCTGCAAAAACACAGCTAGCACAAAAACACAGAATAAATCCGCCCACAAACCTCATGCCCACAATTATACCATAAAATAAAAGAAAAAAACACTAACTTTCCACACTTGCATTTGTTCAGATTTTTCTGCTAATAATACCCCAAAGGGAAATTTTACAATGGCACAAATCAAAACAGTTTACGACCACATACGCAGCAACAATATCAAGACCGCATTACTGGTATTGTTATTTCCATTGATATTCATTGCCCTGGTGTTTTTATTTACATGGCTGGTATCTCCAATTGAATCGGCCATTGAAACAACAATTGCCGTTGCCATGCCAACAATTATAGTATGTTTTGTATGGATGTTGATATCATGGGCATTTGGCGATTCTATGATGCTGGGCGCGGCACACGCACATGAGATATCCCCAGATAACAACGAACATCGCGAAATATATCGCATGGTTGAAAATGTTGCCCTGGCGGCGGGCCTGCCAACACCACGGGTATATATCATAGATGACAATTCACTAAACGCCTTTGCCACAGGGCGCACCCCACGCGATGCATCGGTTGCGCTGACCCAAGGCATAATAAAGAAACTAGATCGCAACGAACTGTCCGGCGTAATTGCGCACGAAATGGCACATATCGGCAACCGCGACATCAGACTGGACATGCTGTTGATAACGGGCGTTGGTGTCACTGTGTTTATCGCAGATATAATATGGCGCAACATCGTATACGGCAATTACCACCATTCATCTGACGACCAAGAAAACAGAAACGGCGCAGCAGTATTGCTAATGGTATGGCTGGCCTTTATGGTATTTAATGGAATTATTACCCCATTACTGCGCATGGCAATATCCAGAAATCGCGAATACGCGGCCGATGCAACCGGCGCACACATAACACGAAATCCAGGCGCATTGGCATCCGCCCTGAAAAAAATCAGTTCTGATTCGCGCGTTGAATGCCTGGACAAAGTAAAATCAATGTCATCTGCCTGCATTGCCAACCCTTCTGCGCCACGCGAATTTATCAGCGACCTGATGGCGACACACCCACCAATTGACAAAAGAATTGAACGTCTGGAATCAATGAATATTAAATAAAAGAAAAGTAAAGGAAAACATAAAATGGCAAATTTGCATTTTCACTATGGCGTAATGAGCAGTTCTAAATCCGCCGCCTTGATTATAAACGCACACAATTTCACCAAGAACGGCACCAAGACCGAGGTTATAAAACCATCATTTGACACGCGCTTCGGCAAACAAAAAATCGTATCACGCATCGGCCTGGAATGGGACGCAATGGCAATGCCAAATTTACAGACCTATACACCCGCACCAGAAACACGCGTTGTTCTGGTTGATGAAGTCCAGTTTTTCAGCCCATCTGACATAGACAAACTGGTACACATTGCCGACACTCAGAGCAAGATTGTAATGTGCTATGGCTTGATGACGGACAGCAACGAAAAAATATTCCCTGCGTCCCAACGATTGATTGAAGTTGGCGCCAAACTACATCGCATGGAATCAAATTGTCAGATTAATGGCTGTATGAAGATGGCAACACACCACCTGCGCTTTGACGCGCAAGGCAATGTAATCCACGCCGGTGATCAGTTTGCCCTGGGGGACAGCAACTATAAATCGGTATGTCGTCATCATTATAACGAACTGTACCATGGCAAGCAAAAGACGCGATAAAAAAATAATTATTTTTGCTTGCATTTTAAATAAAAATGTATAAAATAACAATCCGTTGCATCCATAGCTTAACTGGATAAAGCATCTGACTACGGATCAGAAGACTGAGGGTTCGAATCCTTCTGGATGCGCCAGTTATTCAAATGAACCTTTGTTATGAACATATTGAAAGGAAATTTCAAGTCATAACAAAGGTTTTTTTCTTTTAATTCAAGGGTTCGGAAGATGCGTTTTAACAAGTCGCGTTTTAAGGCAACTTCCGAACTTTCGTCCGAAAATACATCTGCTGCGCTGGCGGCGGCATTGAATATTGCCACGATTGTATCGTTTGTGTTATTGTCGCAGGCCACATGTGCGTTGATTTTATTGCGCAACGTCAATGCAGTTTCGCGCAATTCCGAATCTTTGGCCGTGTATGTATCGTCCACAATTTTGCCGTCCAGATACAAATTCAACAGTGATTTCTTGCGGCGTTCTGTTTCGTTTAATTCGGCGGTCAATTCCGCAATTATGCGCCGATGGTATTCAAATTCCATTTCCTTGGCCGATTTTAAGTATTCGGCAACATCCAACACGGCTGCGCGTGGCACCTGTATCTGTTTTAATATCCGGTAGATTTGTCCAGAAACAATGTCTTCATTGACAGCGACATGGCGGCCGCCTTCGTCCCATGTCATTAAATAGTTGTATTTGTTTTTTTTTCGTTCCGTGGTCACAACGCGTTTTGAATATGCATCACGGATAAGGCCACGATATAAATAATCCTTTGACCCCCAACGCGTGGCACGATGCTGGTTCTTGCCAGATAGAATATCATTGCAACGCCGCCACAACGAATAATCAATCAAGCGCGGATATTTGTGTTCAAATTCGTGTTTGCCCCATTTGGCATACCCATAATAAAACGGATTGATAATTATTTTATGGATGTGACTTTTGGCCAACTTTCCGCCACCCACAGTGCGCAAACCAATATCAAACGCATAATTAACTAGACCGGCCAACGAAACATCGCCAGAACCGTATTTTTCAAACAGTTGACGCACGCGCGGTGCAACATCAGCATCAAATATAATGTCAGACCGGTTGTCCGGCGTACGAATATTTGTGTATCCCAATGGGCCGCGACCAGGGTATTCGCCCTTTAATACCTTGGCCGATATGGAGCGTTTGACATTTTCCTTAAAATGCAAACTGTATGCTTCGGCCATTAAAACGCCCTGGTGCCACATTAATATTTCAGAACCGGTGGATTCTGAGTTTATAACAATGTTTTCGCGGCAAAAATGGATTTCCAATTGTCCGGATTTTCGGTATTTTTCCAAAAGTGGGATTTCCATAAAAGAACGCTGGGCGCGGTCAATTGTGTCAATCAATAAAGCAGCGCGATTGGCAACACAATATTTTAAGCATTCAAGGAATTTGGCACGGTCGCCAACGGTACTGGATTCAATAAGCACAAATTCGCGCAGTATTTTCATTTGCCGCCGCGTGGCATATTCTGATAGGCGTGATACCTGCGCTGGCAGCGAGTATTCTTTGTCTTGTCTTTCGGAACTTATCCGAGCCAAAATTACGCAAGTGTTCGTCATGTGCATCTTTTAATTTTTTTACCGTGCGCAGAAAGCCAACAAGGTTTTCAACACCTTCGTGCAATTCGGTGGCCGATACGGTTATACCGTGTTCGGCAGCCATGCTTAACAATCTGCATTCTATCTTACTAGCCATTTTTAGCGCCTTTTTGGTAAAAAATCAAGTACCGGCTATTTTTTATCCCCCCGCCGGTACGGCACGATTGGACAGGACAACATCAATGCAAAGGGTCAGGATTTTTCCCGCCGGCCTGCCCCGACAGGTCATGATATGAAAAAAACGGCATATTTTGGCGCAGCCGATATGCCGGCGACCGAGGTTAGCCCTGTGTTAGTGCAGAGCCGGCGCCGATGCGTTATCCATGAAACGCAATCGCAGCATTTGCCCACATAACAGCAGTTTCCAGTTCGCGCAAAGCAAGCATTTGTTCGCCAGATTGTGCGGTATGTTTGGCAATCAGGCGCGCAAATTCACGCGCAGCAGTGCGGATTTCTTCGTATTTTTTGATTTGTTCTTCGTTTGGCGCGTGATACCGGAACGCAGTATCAATGAATTTATCTATGTCAAAAATTTTATCAGCCATTTTGCTTGTCCTTTAATTTTCAAATCCAACCTTGGTATATGGAATGCGGTATTTGTTGCAAATATATTCTTCGCAGGATACGCCCGTACCGGTGCCAGGTTTGCCGATAATCACATGGTCGGCGTGTGCCAGATTGACAATAGATAGTCCCAAGCATTCCACCGGCGTTTTGTTGGTCGCGATATCTTCGGGCAACAGGTTTATAAATTCACAGCCGTCCGGATTGTAGCCGGCATCAATTGCAGCACGGCGCAGACAGTCCATAATTTCAGCACGAGTTTTGCCGCGCATAGACACGGCGATATACAGTTTTGTTTTTTGTGGTTCCATAAGTAATATACCCCCCATTATAAGACCCCCATTTGGGTCATTTTTTGTTCAATTTCAGCGTTCAATTCCCGTGTGCGCGGGTCGCCCATACCGTTATGGTTGTGCGCATGACAGCCGCAACGACCATCACACAGTGGCACCATGCGATCGGGATTGTCGCCATTTTTGCGGCCGTCCATATGATGGATGACCAGTTTTGTTTGTGCAGCCGTACGACCGCACAAAAAGCAGCGCGCCCCCCATTTGGCGGTTGCCGCATCAGTGTATGCCGCAATACGTTGTTTCATTTTTGCGGACATTGCGCGCATTGGTTTGCGTGGTTTTGGTTTCCAAGTACCGGCCGCCATTTGCGCAAGGCGTTTTTTGGACACCGGACGGAAAGTTGAGTTGTACGCACGACGATTTGTATCAAAAGACATGTGCCCCACCCTATTGCAGATTATCCAACAGACGAACCGGCTGTCCGGTGACGCATTTTAAGCCGCGTGTTGTATCAACGACATTTACACAGCATTCCCAGCGATTAAACGCAGGGTCAAAAATACATATTTCATTTGGCGTCTTTTGTGTGGCCGAGCCAATTATCAGCCCCAAAACACCAGCAAAAAACACAAAGAAAAAATCACAGTGAAAAGATTTTGGTTTCATGTTATCCCCCTATGGCTATTACTATTGTAGATTAAAATATACAAGATTTCAAGCAAAAAGTAGATTATAATATACAAGAAAGAAAGGAGCGAAAAATGTAAAATAAAAACAAAGGATAAACAAGATGCTGGACAATAAAGCGATTGAAAATAAAATCAGGGCGCTTGGCAAAAAGACCGGACTAAATACAGATATGGCGATTTGCGAAAAATGCAACTTTTCCACGCGCACGCAGTTAGGCAAGATGGGGCAATTAAAAACCGCACCACAATTGGACACATTAGCCAAGTTTGCCAAGGGGCTGGGCGTACAGATTGAAGATTTGATATACGACCGGACGGACGCAGATATAGAATTGTCGCAGTTATTGGCCGGTTTGAGCGAGTTTGAAAAGACCGAAGTGATAGTTTATATCCGGATGATGCGCAAAGAAAAAAACAAAGAAACTTCAAAAGCCGCATAATATGCCGCCGCGGCAATGTGATAATGGTGGATTTTATGACCACAATGATTGCAATAATAGCGATTGGCGCGTGGTTGTTTGGCAGAACAGGAGTGATATAGATGTTGATAAATTTCATTGCGGCAGCGTTATGTACGGTGGTTATAGCCGTTGCGCGATGGTGCATAGATAAAATAAGAAAGAAAAGCCGGAACTGGTCGGCGACAGTGTATTATTGGGTATGGATTGGGTTTCTGGTATTGTCTGCAATATCGTGGGCATTTGACAACCATCCAAAATATCTAAAAATACGGGGTTCTTATACGGAATATTATGCGTATTGTATAAAAAGCGTGGGGAACACAGAAAACACGTTAATCAAACAATCATCCGGCGTGGATTTTTGCAATTGTATAGCAAATCAGATGGTAAGCCAAGAATATATAAACGAACACTCATTAAAAGCCGCGGGTGAAGCGGCCGCAGCAGTTTGCACAAACAAAATAGATAAAATATTATCCGCCAAGGGATTGTGATGTAAATCATTTTTTTGCTGTAATTGCGCTGGTTTTTATGCCGGTGCTTTTTTATTTTGTTTTACATGTAGATTTTATTATACAGATTTTTATTGACTGTTTGTAGATTATAATATACAATGCCGATATAGCCATAGGGGAAAGGATGACCAAAATCAAGAATATATCGGAGTCAGCAGGTGCGGCGCACATACCGGCACAGCAGTTGCCGTTAGCGGACAGTCGCCCGATATTAGATGTTTTGCGCCCCGTGCGTATTGAACAGTGGCGCGCGGAAGGATTGTTCCGGCGTGGTAAATTTTCAGTTTTTCATAAAGTCAGGTTTGTCGGCGCAATTCGTGCGCGTGCGTTTGATCATACGCATCGTGAAATGACGGAAGCACGCGGGGATAACCGTGGCGTGTCGGCAATAGAAATAGCCGTTGATAAGCGATTGACAGCGCGTCGCATGTTTGACGCGGTTTCCGACGAAAAAATCCGCGAAGTTATGCGCAATATGATTGTGGCCGAAAATCTGCAAACCGCCAGATATACGGCAAAGAAAGCCGGATATGTATGGCAGCAGTTTGTTTTGGATTTTAATTACGGTTTAGAGCAAATGATGGAACAGCAAGAAAGGAGTAAGGAAAATGCCACGCGGAGTATATGAACGCAAAGAAAAATCGGCGGTTAATGCCGCACAAGGATTAAATGTAGCAGGTGCGCCCGAAAAAGCCGCCGCAGCGCCAAAAGAAGAAAAAGACATTGCCACAATGGCGTTGTTGGCAATTCGTGGATATGTGATGGCGATGCGCATGTCGGTGTCAGAGCCAAGTATTCAAGACATGCTGCGTATTGAAACGATTGTTGACAAAGGACTGGGCGATGGCGAAGACAATTAAAATACGCAGCGTGGCCGAAATACAGTCACGGATTGACCAACTGGAACGCCAGTATGACGCGTATGCCGGCAACCAAGCAATATCAGAAGCGCTTTTGATGCAGATATTGCGTGAAATCGCCGCGTTGCGCTGGGTTTTGGGTGGCGATGGGGTTATACCGTACAGGGGGTAAATATGCCACAGAGCATAAAAACCGAGATGTTTCGGTACAGTTTGAGCCAAACAGAAGCCGAAATCCGCGCATGTTTGCGCGGGAAATTGACCGACGAAGAAGCAAGGGATTTTTTGGGATTGTTGCCGCGTCAATACGAAAGTTTGAAGCGGTCGGCGTTCAAAAAAGTGAGATTGATAAAGAAAGACGACGAAGATGCCAAAACCAAGAAAACATAGGGTTGTTTTGTATATCAAGGATTCCAATCGTGCGATTGGGATTATTGACCGGTTGTGGGCGGTTGGCGAATTGACCACAGAACAGCGCGTGGCGATGGTATCAAAAATAGACGAGAAGAGAATAGAAATTGAAAACAAACAAAAACAAAAATTAGAAAAATTAACCGCGTGTTTCCGCCAGTTTTACAAAAATACCGGCACGAATACGAAGAAAAGGAAGGGATGTCATGTTGAGCAAAGATAAAACCAGTTTTGTGTTATACACATCGTTCTATGATGCGTTGCAGGATTTGCCACTGGACAGGAAGGGGATGTTGCTGGATTTGATATTTAACTATGAAATCCATGGCGACACAGACGCGTTTGAAGAACATTTTAAGGATTTACCGAACGATGTAAAAATGGCGTTTCGGTTTATCAAAGGCCAGTTAGACAAAGACCAAGAAAAATGGCGCGATGTTTGTTCAAAACGCGCAGCCGCTGGCCGGAAAAGCGGCGTTGTTCGTGCGGCGCAGCAAAACGAACAAACGGGAACAAAACGAACAAATGTTCATTTTGTTGAACAAACGGGAACAAAACGAACTGATAATGAATATGAATATGATAATGATACACATAAATGTGTGTGTAATAACGCGCGCACGCGCGATAAAGCGTCCACACACACACAACAATTAAGACAAGTTCAATCCAGATTATCAAATAAATTCTATGTTCCCGGCATTACAGATGCCGAGTGTTTGGCCGCGTTGCAGTTTATGCGATCGTTGCCAAACGATATTGTGGTGGCCGCCGCACGTGGCGAGCCGGCAAACACAACGGTGTCGGGCAAAGAAGTATGGCATACCGGCACACGCGAATTGGACATGGCGGCCGGCAGGCGTGTGTGGGATGAGCGGTTGGTACAGAAATACAACAAAAAGGCCGCCGCATGATAGAGATTGTTGGTATGTTTCGTGGTCAATTCGTGCGCGGCAAATATCCAGTGCGTGATATGGAAGATTTGGCCGCCATGAAGGTATTGAACGAAGATTTTACCGGCGCAATATGGGGCGCACAAGCAATTGCGGCAAGATTTTCAATGAAAATAATCAAAGGTGGAAAAAATGAAGCAAAAAACAACATCAACAAAGCCGACAAATTTCAAGGCATATGTGTATGAAGTAATCGTGGGGGGGGGGGGTTAAAGGCACATTTATTTTTGAGCAAGATGCGATAGATTTTGCGCAAAAAATCGGTGGCGACATCCGCAGCATAGGAGCAATCAAATGAATAAACTATGGCATACATCAGCAGAAAAACCACAAGACGGCCGATGGATATTGATATTTTATTCGGCCACGAAGACGCCAACGCTGACTTTGACACACAAGTGCGTTGAATTGTTAAGTGGTGCGATATGGGCGTATGTACAGGATTTATTGAAAGCAGATATGAAATAAAGGGAGCAAAATGAAAAACAAGAAAACATACAGTGATTTGGTGGATTTTATAAATTCAAAGCCGTTTACGGGGTGGGAATTCTTAAAACATGAAGCATTACAAGCCGGATTTACAAAAAGACAGATTCGCAAATATGAAAGACGGTTGAAGCGCAAAATCCGCAAACCGATTGTTCGTGCATTACTGCGTAAATTCGTTCGCGGCATTTGGGCGGGCGCAGTTATTGTCGGCGCGGTTTTGATAGCGCACGATTTGCGCAGCGTGATGCGTTCGGCGTATCGCCGGAATAATTTACAGGCAGCAGCAGCGTTTATTTATGGATGCAAAGCCGTGCCGGAAATGTGCGACAAATTATCAAATTTACTGTGATGGTGGGCAAGATGTGGGATTTTCTGATTATTTTGGTGGTTGCTGCGCTGGTTTTGGGATGGGTTGCGCTGGTCAATTGGGTAGCCGACAAGGCAGGACAAATCAGTTTTGAAGACGATAACAAGGGGGAAGAAGATGTGGTGGCATAGAAAAGAAACATGGGAAACCATCTGTAAATGGCATAAAAAGACATTTCCAGACGCAACATTGGTCGGTCAGATTGAAAAATTTGACGAAGAAAGATGTGAATTTATGAACGAAGCGGATGCAGATAAAAAGATATTAGAATTGGCCGACATGTACATTGTAGCGTGTGGCGTTGAACGGTTTGATGTAAATAAAGCGAACGCATTGAAAGACGAAATTGTAAGTCATTTGTGTGGTTTTTTGCCGGGTATGCCACTGATGCAGCGACACGAAATGCTGTGGGTTGCTATCCGCGAAAAAATGCGCGTCAACCGCCGACGCAAGTGGCGCAAATTAAACGGACAATACAAACACAAGGCATAAACATGGGAAACGCAGAATATATTTGCACCGCCCCGCAGGACATTCGCCGCAAACGTGGCCAATGCGGATGGACACATAAACAATGTGAAGCATGCCCATGGTGCAAAAAGAAGGAAACAAACCAATGACAAATAGATTGACTTGCCCATTTTGCCAACAAGAATTAGGCATAATTCTATGCGACACAGACGATTTGATTTGCAGCAAATGCAGAATGTGTGGCACAAAAAATCTGTGGGCCGCCCTGATACAATCCCAGCACGATTTGGAGATTTGCAAACAGGCGTTGATAAATGCCAAAGACAAATTAGAAGGCGCAGAAACATCTTTGCTTTTTTTGAAATGCAATTTAACAGCAGCGGGCCTGCGAACCGAAATCGCAGACATTGACAACACCCTTAAACAGATAAACCACGACAATTCGGAAAAACCGAATAGTCAAGAACATAAGGAATAGAGATATGGTTAGAGCAAGATTACATATTATTTGCGGAAACTGTGGGGAAATCGCAACAAACACGAATCCAGACAATTTATCAAGAACACTGTTAAAACTTAGAGTTGATAAACAAGACGGCGAAATTTATGTTTTTTGCGATAACTGCGCCACTTTGCATTGTCTTGACGATGTTTTACCAAGCGAGAAACCAGAACATAAGGAATAAAAATATGAGACAAAGCATAAAAATACCAATTTACAATCAGGGGATTGATGTGTCGGACGAAATGCCCGAAAAATACAAATCCGATTATAAAGCCGTTTTTGAGTACGGATCACAGATTTTATATTATCAGCCGGATTTCTTTACGCCGGCACAAATTGCGCATGAGTGCGTACATATTGCGAATTGGGTGTGCGAACGATGCGGCATATTGCTGGAATACAGAAACGACGAAGCGTTGGCATATTTGGTGGAGCATTTATTTGAAGAAATCAGCAAGATTGTAAATCAAGGGGGTAATTGTGATTGAATCCAAAAGTAGATTTGCGCGCCGGATTGGCAAAAGTATTGAGTGGGTTTGCGCGTACTGCCGCCGCGGCGTGATACCAACAAATGACCGCGGATATGTGTTTGTGGAAGAAGCAACGCGCGCCCTGCTGCATCGGCGGCCACGCGGTCGGCCACGCAAGGAAAAGTCCGAAGCGATTATTCCGGTGCGCGTGTGGGTGCGCCGCCGCCAAAAGAAGGTTATAATTGAAGTCGCAAAAGAATTGCGCGGCAATGCGTGATTCGGACAATTAACTTTTTAATTTGATTTAACCGCCCAAGATGGGCGGTTTTTCAAGGTTTTTTATTATATGGTTTAACAGAATTAAATAAATTAACGCAAAAACTAAACATTTTTAACGCCGGTAAAATTGTTTAGTGAAATAAGGGGTATTTTTCGCAGAAATCCGGCGTTTTATAGTGCGGCCGATAAAAAGTTGTTGAAATCGTGTAAAATGACAGTATGATATTGGTATAATTCACGCGAGCGGTGTATAAGAATCGCGACACAAGTTTCCGGTTATGCCGGATTTTTTTACCCTATGGCAATATGGTAAAAAATAAAACCCCAGTTTTCTGGGGTTTTTTCATACAACAAAAAGGACGACACAATGGAATTAGGAAAGAAATATTTTGTGGTGGACTTGAAGCAGCCAATCGCCACAGCAATAAAAGAAGGTATTTGCCGCCAGTTTACGATCAACAATGCCGGATGGATATCGGTAGCATTAGAGCCAACGGTCGGCACTGTTATGCTGGCGAAAGTCAAATCATGCTTTGAAACGCGCGCAGATGCCGAAATGTTTTATGAAAACAACCACAAACGCCAAGCAGAGATTGAAGCGATCGCGAAGGAAGCCAACGATAAGATTGAAGCAATTCGTGAAATGATATTTGGTAAACCAGAATTTCCAGAAATGGCCGTTGGTTATGTCGCGCCAAAAGAAGAACCAAAACCAGAAGAACCAACAAAGGAAGGTGAATAAAATGGAAAAAAAATCATACAATGTTGTGGCATTGGATTTGTTGAAAATGTACAAACACGGCGTTGGCCTGCATCAAGGGATGCGCAAAGCCGATATTACAGAAGAAGAATTGGCAATTTGCATGGGCAAAAATGCCGAATTGAATACATTGGTTGAAACAAAATTCAACATCACAGCCGCACAAATCCAAGAGAAACAAGACAATACCGTGTCAGAATTGGAAGCATTGCGCGCAAAGGCGGTACAATTGGGTGTTAAAAATGCGACAATAATGGGTATGGACAAATTAAAATTGCGCATTGAAGAAAAAGAAGCAGAAATTGCAGCGCAGCAACAATCAGATGCGGATAATGGCGACAATACAGATAAACCAGACGAAGCCGGCAACGCACCGGACGGCGATGCGAATCCAAACGCACCGGCGGTAGATACCACGCCGGACGCAGGCAATGCGCCGGATGGCGATGCCGGTAAGACAGAATAATGGCGTTAAACGCGGCGCAAGAGAAATTTTGCGCCAATATTGTTGCCGGCAAGACGCAAAAAGAAGCGTATTTGGATGCGTTTCCAGACGCAAAGCCGAGCAGCGCGGCGGTTTTGGCAAATAAATTGCGAAAACAGCCGGATATTGTTGCAAGAATCAACGATATCAAAACGACCGTTCGCGGCGAAACCAACATGTCTATCCATAAAATTGTGGACGAATTGGAAGAAGCGCGACAGGTCGCGAAAAAAGATAACAGTCCGAATTTAATGATGCGCGCATCGTTGTTGAAAGCAAAATTATTGGGTTTTGTTCCGGATGACGAATTGGGCGCAGGATTAAATGTCGGATCGGTTGAACAATTGAACATCGGGACTTTGAAAAACCTGAAAGACATGTTGACAGGCAATGAATAACGATAAAATCAATATGCTACTGAAAAATCCGGTGGCCGCGCGCGAATTATTGCGATGTGATTTTAAGTTATTTATTACGGTGTTCTATTTTTACATGTCGCGACGCGAATTTATTTTTAAGTGGTTTCATTTGGAAATCATAAAAAAATTAGAAGCGTTGGTGTTTAGTACCGATAAGCGCAAGAATTTGTGCATAACCATACCGCCACGACACGGAAAGTCGGAAATTATAAAGTTGTTTTTGGCATGGACATACGCAGTGAACAACCAATGCAACAACATATACACATCGTATTCAAACGATTTGGTGTTAAAGTTTTCGGCCGAAGTTCGCGCGATTATTGAAAGCGAACTGTTTCAAGCGTTGTTTGGGTTAAAGGTGGATAAATCCACAAAAGCCAAAGCAAACTGGAAAATATTGGGCGGCGGCGAAACGCGAGCAGCGTCATTGGGCGGCGCGATTACCGGATTTGGCGCAGGCGGCAGCGCAACCGAATATGGCGGCGCGATATTCTGCGACGATTTGTTAAAGCCGGGCGCCGGCGCAACAAAAGTAAAGCGCGAAACATGTATCACATATTATACCGATGTGTTGAAATCGCGCCGCAACAACACGACGAATGTACCGTTCGTGCTGATTATGCAGCGTGTCCATGTCGGCGATATTGTTGGATGGATAAAAGAAAACGAACCGAACGCGTGGGATTTCGTTGAATTTAAGGCATTAAATGAAGACGATAGCGCGATTTGGGAAGAAAAGATGTCGGCAGCCGAATTGATAGATTTGCGCGAAAACAGCCCGAGCGTATTCTTTGCGCAATATCAACAAGACCCGATTATCAAGGGCGGCAATCTGATCCGCACAGAGTGGTTTAGGACATATGGCGCCCCGCCCGAACGGTTTGACCGGATGTTTATCGTGGCCGATACGGCGTTCACAGAAAAGAAATCCGGCGACTATTCGGCGTTTCTGTTGTGCGGAATATTCGGGACAAAGTTATATTTGTTGGAAGGATATTGCAACCGCGTGATATTTCCGGATTTATGCCGCGATTTGAAGCAGTTTTATTTGGCAGCCAACGATAAATACAAAACGCGCGTGTCGGCGATAATGATTGAAAACAAGGGGTCTGGGCAAAGTTTAATCCAGCAATTGCGCCGTGAAGGATTGCCAATATCGGAATTGTATCCGACATATATGGACAAACGCACGCGCACAGAGTTAATGACCGACAAATACACGCGTTTTCAAGAAATGAGCGCGGATTTGGAATCGGGATATTGTTATACGCCGGAATATGCGCCGTGGTTGCTGGAATTTCGCAGTCAATGTGAAGCATTTACAGGTGGCGCACAGGACGAACATGACGATTATGTGGATTGTCTGATATATGCCATGAAAGAACGCGCCAAGGGCATAATGCGAGCGCCGAAGGCGGTAAAATTAAATGCGATGGGGTTCTGATATGAGAGAAGTACAACACGAAGACATTGTTAAATGGGTTGAGTATATCAACAAGAAGTTTGGCAAAGCGTGCCATGCCACAACAGTAAATTGGTTTGAACGGCTGTTGCGATGCGGCGCACGCGTAGTTCTGGAAGACGAATATTACTTTGCGTATGCCATGCAGATGGATGCGTGGGGTGATGTGCAGTTTGTTGTGTTGTCCGCGTGCAGCAACAGCGTACGCGGTTTTTTCAATATGCAAAACGCGATTGAAAGCAAGGCACGCGAACTGGACGCAACATATATTGTTGCCGGCAGCGAATTGGACGACAGGTATAACAAATGGTTGGTTAAACAAGGATACCAGCCATTTTTGTATAAAAAGGAGTTGTAAAGATGGGGGCAACAGCAGCAATTATAGGTATGGGATTGTCGGCTTTTTCGTTGTTGGCACGGGACAAGGCGCAAAAAAAACAAGCGGAAGCGGCAGCAGAAGCGAATGAAGCAGCAAGAGCCGAAGCCGAAGAGCAAAAAAAAGAACTGGCCGCTGAAAAAGCAGAAAAATTGAAAGAGCGAAAAACGCTGGTAGATAATATGCGCGTGCAGTTAGGCGCAGGTTTGGGTACAAGCAGCGTGATGGGTACAAAATTCAAGAAATCAACCGCGACGGCCGCGCCAACAAGTACATTGGGGTAGTGTCATGGCAACAAGAATAGAAGAATTATTTGCAAAATATACAAATGCGCAAACGGAAAAAGAAAGATTTCGCAAGTTGTATAGTGATATTTATCGTTATGGTATGCCGGACAGGTATCCGGAATTACAAGAATATCAAGATTCGCAAGGCAACAAACACAGGTATGAAATATTTGATTCAACATTTGAAATCGCCTGCGACGATTTTGTGAACAAGGTGCAAGGTCTGATTGCGCCGGTAAATGCCGATTGGGTAGATATTGAAGTCGGGTATATGTTTGATAATGCCGCCGAATCTGGGATTGTAGAAGCGAACAGACGATTAGGCGAATTGGCCAAGATATTAAATGTCTATAAATCGTTGAGCAATTTTGATATCGCTATGACCGAAGGTTTATACGATTTGGTTGCCGGCACGATGGTACTGATGTGTATTGAAGGCGACGAACGCAATCCAATGGTGTTTTCGGCAATTCCGTTCCGTGAAATCACGATGGTAGATGGGCCAGACGGCACAACATGGTATTATTTCCGCAAATTTGATAAGAAAAATTGGGAAGTTGTGCAGCAATGGAAGGACGCCAAGCACGAGTACGATGCAGACCGGCCGGACGATGTTGTTGCGATTACAGAAGCGACATTTTACGATCCAAAGACGCGAACATGGAATTATTGGGTTATTACCGACAAGGACAAAAAAGCGATTGTGCAGCGTGAATACCGCACAGCGCCGTTTATAAATCTGCGTTGGACAAAAATGAGCAACGAAACATACGGTCGTGGGCAGGGATTAAAAGTTATTGACGATTTCAAAACATTGAACCGATTGAAGGAATACAGTCTGCGTGCATTACAATTTATCGTGCCGTTCTTTTTGGTGGACAGTTCGGAAGATTATGAAAACTGGCTGATACGCCCGGGGGCGATATTGCCAGTAAACGCCAATGCAAAAGACAATCCGCCGTTAGTACCGGTGTCGGTCAATCAACAGGCCGATTTACAGCACTGGAACATGCAAGCATTAACAATGTCAGTAAAGCGTGGCATGTTTAGCAACACATTGTCGGATATTCCAGACCAAACAGCAACGGCAGTACAAAAGGAAGATGCGCAGCAAAAGCGCATTATTGCCAATTCGCTGGGGCGGTTGGATGTGTTTTTGTACGCGATTGTAAAGCGTATGATTGATGTGTTGCAGCGCCAAGGGTTATTCCCGCTGGATTTTGATATTGAAATGTTGAACGGATACGGCGCAAAAATCCGAATTGATACAGAACTGGCCAATTTACAGGCGATGGACAAGATGGAAAAGAAAATGAACGCCATCGCGTTAATGAACAGTTTTGACGCGACCGGCGCGACAACCGCGCGGTTTGTAAAAACGGATGTCGCAGTACCAAAGATATTAAAAGCAATCGGTATGGACGCCGAAGAAATTCGTACAGACGAAGAATTAGCGCAGTATGACCAACAGATGGCCGAAAGTAATCAGGCGGCGCAACAAGCGGAAATTGACAAAGAGTTAATCATTGCCCGCGGCAAAGAAGAAGCCCGCGCGGCAGCAACAAATAAGGTACAAAAATGATAACGCCAGATGCGCGGCAAGAACTATTTTGTCGCGTTTTTGATAACCCACACGGCGAAGCAGTTTTGCGATATTTGGCCGAATTGTATGATGTTGGCACAAATCCGGCATCAAGCGAAGCCGAATATGTAAAAACATGCAAGCGGTCGGTTGTTAAGCAAATTCGGGCATTTATGAACAAAAAGTAAAAGGAGCAAAGCATGGACGACGACAAATTAAACAATCCGGTTGATAAAACGCCAGATAATCCAGTGGATCCGGACAACAAAGGCAATGATTGGACGCCGCCAGAAGGATTTGATGCCGAAATGTTTGACGAAAATCACGCATTAAAGCCGGATTCGGTTAAAGCGAAGTTTGATGCACACGCCGCAGAAAAGGCGAATTTAGAAAAGCAAGTTGCCGATATGCGCAAGAAGGTATCAAACAAAGACGCATTGGCCACGGCCGAAGAATACAGCAAGGGGTACAAGAACGAAGAATTTACCAAGTTTGCCGAAGGCGAAGACGAAAAAGCCGCGTTTTTGAAAGAAACATTGGGCAATGTAGATAAAATTGCCAAGGAAAACGGTTTGTCGTTGGCGCAGGCGAATGCGGTCAAAGAAGGATTGTTTGGTTTAATGAAAGATTTGGGCGTTGTGGATACCAGAACGGCCGAAGAAGCCGCCGCCGCGCAGTTAGAATTACAGAAAGGCATTTTGGGCGACGATGCCGAAAAAATTGTAAAAGAAAATACTGATTGGGTAAAGAATTACGGGCTGTTTTCGGACAAAGAAAAAGAAATGTTGGTTTTGGCAGCAGAACAAGGAAACCCATTGATAAACAGTGTTTTGCACAAATTCAAAGCGCTTTTTGGAAAAACTAGCAGCGCGGACATCCCGCCAAGCAATATCGCCAACAACGACGGTTTGCCAACAGATGCGGTTTTGGCACAGGAATATGTGAATCCGAACACAAGCGATGCGCGCAAAATGGAAATTTTACAGCAGCGTGCAGCCGCCGGCCGCACAGGAAAGTTGCCAATCAGCGCAATTTAAGCAGTTGTATGCAGGAATCCGGACAGTCCGGATTCATGGATGCAATGCGTCCATATATGACCCGAAGTTGGGCTTTATCGGAAATTCCGACCCCGCAAATACATTCGGCTTTATCATATATATAAACCCAAAATACATAAAAAAAGGAAACTAAAATGGCTTTTAATATTGATGAAGCAAAACAGACCTTTTATGATGCCGAAGTGAAATCAGCATATTTGAAGGTCGGTGTATTAAACGGCACAACCCGCGAAAAACCAGCAACACCGGGTAAAGAAGTGCAATTCCGTAAATCTGGTACAGTGGTCGCAACAGAACACAAGCCACATCAAAGAGTAGCCGGCGCCGGCGCAAAAGTCAGCGCTGTGTTATGCCCGCTGAAAGCGTGGGATGCGTTTGATTATGTGGACGAATTTGATCCAAAGACCATCAATTTTGACGAATTGAAGGAATTGGCACAGATTTGTTCCAATGCGTTGGGTTGCCGCCGCGACCAAATCAAGGTTGACGCAATGGCTGACGGTGTTGACGAAACCAACATGATTGTTGGCGACAAGACAAAAGCAATGTCTTTGGCGATATTGAAAGATGCGAAATACAAATTGGACAAAAACGATGTTCCATTTGAAGGTCGCTATTTCGTGTATCATCCATACATGCTGCGTGGTCTGTTAGACGAAACACAATTCACATCCAATGATTTTGTGGAAAAGCGTCAATTGGCAGATGTCAACGCAGGTACCGGCAAGGCCGCATTAGGCTTTGAATTCAAGATGTTCGCAGATAAAGGCGAAGATATTGGGTTGCCAAAATCGGGCGAAGGCGCGTCGCGTAGCGTTCGCGGCTTTGTATGGCACAAAGACGCAATCGGTTATGCCAGCCAAAAAGATATCACAACATCCATTGATTGGATCCCTGATTATCGCGAATGGTTGGTTGGCGGTACATTTAATGCCGGCGCAGTGGTTATTGACGACCGCGGCGTTGTTGGTATTGATTGTCTGTTGGGCCAAAATTAAAAAATCAAAACCCCAGTTTTCTGGGGTTTTAGAATTTTTTGCCTGTGGATTCCCTTCTTTGGCGTTTCCACAGGTTGAAAATTTGGGAGCATAAAAAATGATATACACCAAGCAAAAGATTGCGAATGTTGTGTTTCAACGCACAACTGGCCGCGCGACCGCGTATGATTTAACCAGTACAACATTGATGCCGGTCGCAGTTTTTAACGAACAGTATGACATGTTGGTTGAAGCGGCGATGCAAAAGCATTCGTGGACATGGACAAAACGCGTTCAAGAAATACCAAGCGACGATTTTGAAGAGTCAGATGGCGAATATTGCTTTAAGTTTCGTGTACCGGAACATCTGGATAGTTTGAAGGGCGTGTATGACGACGAAGATTGCCGTTATGCGATTCCGTATGATATGCACGATGGGTATATCTGGGTCAAGTGTTTATCAAAAAAACATCCGCGTGCATTTATAAAGTACATATCAACGCCATACGAAAGAATTATGCCGAGTTATTTTGTAAATTGGCTGTGTTGGTTTTTGGCCGATAATATGGTTATGGAAATATCCGGCGATACAGACCGATTGAAGATTATTGAAACACAAGAGCCACGCGCCCTGCGTGTAGCATTGGCGGCCGATGCAAAACAGCGCGGCGCAACCGCAATCCCAACAGACGGCATAATATCAGCGAGAAATTAAAAATGGCACGGACGATACAAAAAAAGAACAATTTTAACCATGGTATGACCACCAAAGAATTGGTGGAACGCACAGATTTGGATATATTCAACAAATCTGCCGAAAAATTGTTGAATATGACACCAATTATATACGGGGGGCTGCGCAGCCGTCGCGGCACGGAATTTTGCGATACATTAGCGTTGCGGTTAAATGCGGTATTAAACGGCACAGCGTCCAGTACGGTAATTGACGACTTAGGATATTTGCAATCAGCAGCAACAGTCGTTCAATCCGGCGCAATTGGTACAACGCAAGAATTGTTTGTTATAGATTACGAAAAGGAAACAAATGGCGCAACATTTGAAATAAAAAACATTAAACTGGACTACGAACAGCCAACAGTGACGACAGAATTGATTTGGGCAACCAATCCGATACATGGAAATAAATATGTTTCTGCCACATGGTTTTATGTTGGCAATCCGGGGCGCGGATATAGAGCAAGTGATAACATAAGTAATGTGATAACGTCCGTCACAGTCAACGAGTTGGGGCAAGTCACAGCATTAAGTCCAGCAAAAATTAATAGCGCATTATCTGGCGGTATTTCGTTGGGGCGCGCAGGTTCGCCACGCGTAGAAATACTGGAAGTACAAGTTTCCAATGATAAGGCAACATGGGATACAGCGGCACAAATAACCATAACCGAAGAAAACCAAAGTTTTACAGTAGGAACAATAAAATCGTTCCGGTATGTGCGCCTGTATAGAAAAAGCGCAGAAACATTGGCGACTTCGTTTTCTATTGAAAGTTTTACGGCGCAATCGGGCAGCGAAGGCACGGTAGAACAAGTTAACCGTGTAAAAATGTTCCGGTATGTTTATAGTGGCGACCTTAAATATTTAATTGTTATGACAAATAAAAATATATTTATTTATCGTGGTGGTCGCCTGGTTCAACAGATGCATATAACGATTTTAACAGAAGATATTTTACGTACCATCAAAATGGCCGCCAAAGACGACACAATTATATTCACACATCCAGACATGCGCCCCCAGCGATTGTTAAGAACAGGAAACGACAATTTTTCATTCGGGGAATTCCCATTAAAAAATATTCCGACATTTGATTTTAATGGCCGAATAACAGAAACAAAGACAAAGTCAATCACGCCATCGGATACAGAAGGAAGCGTTATTCTGACAGGGTCTGGTTTTACCGAAGATATGGTTGGACAATATATAGACGGTGGCGGCGGGTATTGTAAAATTATGGAATATATATCTGCAACACAATTGCGTGTACAGACAATTATACCGTTTTATACAACATCGGCATTCAGCAGTTGGGAATATATCCATGGGTTTGAGCCGGTGTGGTCTGATACGCGCGGTTGGCCACGGTCGTGTGCGTTTGTTCAGCAAAGATTAGCGTTTGGCGGTAGCCGCGATATGCCGAATTCAGTTTGGCTATCGCGCGTTGGTGATTATAATAATTTTATAAATTTGGGGAATTATGATAACGATGGGATTGATTGGCCAATGTTGACCAATTCAGCAATTACTAACATGATTGTACAGCGGAATTTGCATATATTTACAACAGATGGCGAATATACAGTACCAGAAAACGCGATAACCCCAAAGGAATTCAGGACACCACAAATGAGCGCAAACGGAAGTTTGCCAGAAGTTTCGCCAGTGATTTATGAAAGTGGTATATTGAATGTGGAACGAAATGGCCAAAGTTTATATTACTATGGATATGACGATACTTTGCAGGGATACGGTGCGCAAAATATATCGTTGTATTTTAGATATTCAGGCAATCCCGTTTGTATGTCGCTAGAAAAAAACAGTGTCAAAGATAAAGGCGACTTTTTATTTGTTGTTATGGACGACGGAAAAATGTTTGTACAGGCGTTGGGACTGGGAGAGAATATCAATGCGCCATGCATTTTTGAAACCAATGCGGGCAAAATATTATCAGTATGCGCAATAGACGATGAAGTGTATTTGGCGGTTTTGCGTGGTATTGATGTGTTTATTGAGCGCATTTCAGACGTCTTAATGGATGCAGTTATGTCGCGACCTGTTTCTGACGGTAAAATTGTAAATTTGGAAAGTTTTGCCGGCGCGCGTGTGGGGATTGAACAAAACGGCAGAACGATTTTCAAAACAGTATCCACCACCGGCGAAATAACAGTATCAACATTAAAAGACGGTATAGTCAAGGTTGGATTACCGTTCCGGTACGAAGTGAAATCAAATCCGATAGCAATAAATGGCCGCACAACATCAATCAGAAAACGCATAAATCGCGCGACGGTGGAATGCGTAGATACACCAAGAATTCAATTAAACGAGCAGATTCTGGAAGGCGAAGATACATACGATTTCTTTGCCGTTGGCGAATATGAGCGCGATTGTAGATATGTGATTGCGGGCGAATATACACCGGTCAGAATATTATCGGTACAGTTGGATGTAAGTTATGAAGGATGAAGAGCATGAACGAATACACAGCGCCAAGCGGTTGGTCAAAATGGTTTAATAACAAATATAATCAATTAGGTATTGGGTACAGCATGGCGGCTTTTACAGAACTGGCAGGTGCTGGTTCGGAAATAGCCACAGGCGCAATCAATGAAATGAATTATGGGGTTGCAGCCGGAAATTTGCGCACACAGGCCAGTCAATTGGAATTAAACGCGGCCGAAAACGCGAATATTCTGCGCAAAAAGTATTTAGCGGCAGTTGGCAACGCGACATATTCGGCAGCCGCGCGTGGCGCAGATGTAAATGGTGGCGGCACATTGGCGCAAACATTAGAGCGTTCAAGTATGGATTTGGGCGAAGATATTCATACGATTGAAAGCAATGCAGCACGCAAGGCGAAATCCATGAACAAACAGGCCGATATTTATGAAATTATGGGCAAAGCATACGCAAAATCCGCAAAATATATGGGGTATGCAAAATTGGCGCAAGGATTGGGCAGTTTGGGGTTGGGGTTGGCGATGTTTAATGCCGGTAGCGGCAACAAAATAACCAAATCAACGGGGCCGCACGGTGGGCAAGCGTGGGCGGTAAATGGCACGCCAATGTACGGGGCGACATTTTAAGGGGGCATAAATGTCAGATATTTATGAAAAACAGGTTTTAACAGACAAATTTGTTGAAGTGCATGGCGCAAAGCCAGATAATCGCGCGCAGCAACAGATGGACGCGCAAGGCGCAAAAATCAAGGAAATGACGCGCAATTCGTACGCGCAGCATATTCGCAACAGTGCGACCGCGCAGATGGAAAGCGCATACGCGCAGCATGCCGATGACCCAACGGCGCTGGATTCTGCGTTAAAGGATATTCGCAAAGGCACGATGGATGAAATTGTTGATCCGGTTGTGGCGTCGTCTTTTTCGGCCGATTTTGACTTGAAAAGCGCGTCGTTGGTCGCAAAATCCAAAGAAAGGTTTATTACGCGCCAACGCGAAGACCAGAAGTCTGCATTGATGGGCGCGATGGATTTAAGCACCGAAGATATGGTTCAGTCTGCAATCGGTATATTTGAAACAGACGATGCGGATATTTTGGCCGGATATGCGCACGCAAAAAAAACAATGAAAGACGCAATTGATGCAACAGACGACCGCGGCCGCAATGTATTTTCGGACGCAGAACGCGCGCGCCGGACAAAAGAAATCAGCACGGCCAGCATTACAGGATTAAAAAACTTTCTGGAAAATCCAAACACAGACCCAGTGCGCATACGGACAGTCATTGACCGGTTTGGTAAAGGCGAATATGATGATATGTTTAGCACCAAAGATTACCCAACCGCGGCGCGTCTGTTAAAGGCGGCCGACAAGCAGTTAGAGCGCGATGGCAAATCCGGCAGCGGGAGTAGCGATAGCGACGAAACGCTGCAATATGTTATGCTTGATACGCAAATGCAGGCGTTCAAAGAAAAAGGCACAGACAAAGAATTCAAAAATGCCGGCATGAACGATATGTTAGGATTTCGTGCCGAAGTTATGCACGCGTTTGACACGGGCAAAATCACAGATAAGGAATACAAAAAACTGATGTCGGCATCGGCGGCGCCAACACTGCAAAAAATCCGCGATTTTGGAGTTGAAAGCAGTATGTGGCGCATACATACACCGCCAAAAAAGACCGGTATAAATAAAATAACAGCCGCGATTGAAAGTATGGATTTGCCAGCCGACCAGCAGTTATACATATATGAATCATTTTTGCAGGATTATGCGGCCAATGGCGGCACAGACGAATATTCGGAAGAGAACGAAACGCTGGCCACAATGCAGGCGCAAAATGCAATTCAAAAGTTTTTACAGCGCGCAAATCCAAACTGGAATCCCAAAACAGCAAGCGCGATTGTTATGGGGCGCGCGGCATATCGCACCCCGGGCAGCGAAACAAAACCCGCAAACAACAAAATGTACAGAATCATGGAGATGTAATTTATGGCGAAATATAAAGTCTGGTTAGACGACAACGGACAGATTTCGGAAAAGTCGGTTATGCACCCTATTGATGGCACAGAAGTCAAGGGTATGTTTCATCCGACGACAGATATGATTGCGGCAATGCGCCCAGTGGACGACGAAGAGATTAAGGCGTGGGATCCGGAAACGAATACGGTTATTGATTTTCGCGCATCGGACACACCGCGTATTGCGCGTATGCGCCACGCAATGGCGCAAGATTCGTACAAAGCCCTAAAAAAAGGTTTTTTTGGCGCAGAATATGTGGACGAAAACGACAACTGGGCATTTAATGCCACGCGTGAATTTGCCCGCAATATCGCAAGACCGGTAATGAACGCAGGCCAAAATTATGAATTGATGTTTGGCGATGCAGAAAATACGGTTATTTTAGATTTGGACGAAGGTACATTACAGCCATATCGGGATGTTTTGGTGCAACAGATACAAGAAAACAACCAAGTATTAAATAATGCGCTGGGGGTGCAGCGCGATGGGCTGGCCAGTGAATTTGGTGGCGCGGTCGGATCGTTGGGGTCAATTGTGGGCGCGTCGGTATTGGGTGGCCACATTGGTGCTACAATGGCAATAGCAAATATGAGTTTAGAAAGTGGCGCAAATGCATACATGGAAGGATTGGCCGGCGGTTTAGACGACGACGAAGCGTGGAATCGTGGCGCAGCAGTAGGCGCAGCCAATGCAGCGTTAGAGCGTATCGGTATAGGGTTATTGTGGAAAAGCGCCGGTAAAAAAATAGTAAATCGTGTTGTTCGTGGTTTTATAACAGAAGGCAGTGAAGAAGCAAGTCAAAACATTTCCGAAGATGTTATTATGAACAAAGTCCGCGGAAAAAGTATAGAAGATGTTTTGTTGGATGCAGCGCGCGCGGGTTTGATTGGCGGGATTATTGGTAGCGCAGCCGGTACGATTGCCGGTGGAAACATCAAAGGATTACAACAGGTCAAAAAGGAATTGGTTGAACGCGGTTTGACAGAACAACAGGCCGATGCGCTGATTGAGCAAACAAACGCAGCGTTTTCCGACAAACAGGCGCGAACCAATGTTGTGGCCGAAGTGCTGCAAGAACAGATTGATAATGCCAAGTGGCCAAACGAAAATTTTGCGGACGCCGTGCCGGTGTTAAAGACAATTGCCGAAGATGCGATTGCGGCCGCACGCAATGATGTGGACATTCGTCAAACAATAAAAGACAGAACGGTCGGCGTTGATACACAAACGCAGGAAATTGTGGCCGACAGCGTACAGGCGTTTGCGGATAAAATCGCGGACGATTTCGGTATCACGCAGCGCGAATTTGTGAATAAAACCGGTTTGACGGTGCAGACGGAAAGCGGCGACGCAGTTGCGAGAGTCTTTGCGGATGGCACACAGATAAACGAAAACGGCGAATTTGTGGACGAAAACGGCAATGTGTTGTTCCAGCGTATTGGCAAACGCGGTGCGAGCAAGGAAGAATTGGATGCGCTGGATATGGCGTTGCAATTGGAAGCGTTGGGGTATGACAATGATTCAATCAAAAAATCCACCGGTTGGGCGCGTGGATTAGATGGCGAAATGTGGTTGGAAAGCGGCGGCGATTGGGGGTTGAATAAAGACGCGATCGCAAAACTGGCACAAATATATCACAACGGTGGCGAATTAAAATTGTCCGATGTTGTTTCAACAGATAATTTCAGCAGATATCCACAATTGGCCGATACAAAAATCCGTATAGTAAAAAAGCCAAACGAAGACTTTGGTATGCGTGTCCGCGCCGGCGCGATTGAAATCAATGTGTCCAAAGCAAAAAGCGACGGGTTGTCATTGTTGCGTTCGTTGATACACGAAACAGACCATTTGATAAGCAGAATTGAAGGTTTTGCGCGTGGATCAAACACAAATCCAAAGACCGTGCAAAAACAAGTTGAAGCCCATAAAGACCATTTGATGGATGGTTTGGAAGAATTGGGATTGAAGGACGAATTTGAATCTGCGCTGGCGGCACAAGGGGAAGAAAAAAGTTATGTAGATGCGTTGGATGTCGTGGTTGCGTCGGCATATACACAAGAAGATATGCCGGCCATACAAAAGAAATTGAATAGTTTGTATGTAGATGCTATAATAATAGACAGATACGATGCGGATGTGTTAAGTAAATTATCGGAAGAAGACAAAAAACTGCGTCTGCATGAAGCGTATTATTATACAATTGGCGAAATATACGCAAGGAGAGCCGCAAACAATGCAAATAGAAATGCCGAAGAACTTCGGGAAAGAGCAGACGAAACCGGCAAATATGCGGCCGAGATTGCAGGGTATTTTGCGCTTTCGCCCGCACCAGCCGGGGGAATTACCCTTTCCGACCAACGCACAATAGACGCAATCAGACAATTTTCGCAAGAATTAGACACGCGGCCAGAACAAACACGGTTTAACCAGTCCGCATTTGCCGGTTCACGCGTGGATTATGACCAGCCATCATTGGAAGCAATTGGCAGTGGTGAAGGCGCGCAGGCGCATGGATGGGGTCTGTATTATGCGTTAAATAAAGAAGTCGCAGAAAATTATCGCAGCAAATTCATGGCACAGAGTGCGATAGAATTTGATTTCTTTGTTGACGGTGTGCATTTGGATATCGGTATTGCGCGTCTGTTGAATAATAAATTCAATTCGTCATTATACGAAGTTGCAAAGACCGGCGACAAGACAAGATTCAAAGAACAAGTAAATCGTGCGATAGAAGGCATGGAGCGTGGCGATTACCTTGAAATCATAAGCCGTGGCGATGCGCTGCTGCAAAAAATAGAAGCGAATCCGAATATGTCCATTGCGCAATTTGAACGCGAATTGCCAAACGATAGCGACAAGTACCGGTGGCAAACTATGATAAAGGGGGCGCGAAATTTAGCAAAACAACAAGGCAGCCGCGCCACAATAGCGAATGTCAAAGACATGATTGAGCGGCATTTGGCACCATTTAAGTCGTCAAACGAGCAGAAGAAACAGGATGCCGCGATTTTGCGCACGATTGATTTGGATAAACTGGAAGTGCGCGAACAGCAAGGCCAAGTGCATGAAGTAGATTTGCCGGAAAATCCGTATTTGTTGGACGAACAAAAGCCATTAAATGAACAGTCCGAGTATGTACAAAACGCGATAAAAGCAGTCGCCGAAGAAATGAATCAAGAGATTGCGCCAGACGCAACATGGAAGCCGGATATGACGGGGCGCAGCATATATTCGTTGTTAGAACATGGATTTGGTAGCAAGAAAAAAGCATCGCAATTATTGGAAAAACACGGCATTAAAGGTATTGCATATAGGGGCGGCGCAGATGGCCGATGCTTTGTAATATTTAATCCGGACGATGTTCGTGTTATTCGCAAATTCTATGAACAGGACGAAAGCGGCGATGTTCGCGGGTATTTTGATTGGACAAACAAAATGCAGCAAGTTATCCAGATTATGAAAACCGGCGATTTGGATACAGTGATGCACGAATTGGGGCATTTTTTCAGCGTGAATTATATCCACATGGCGATTGAATCCGGCAAATTGGACAATATCCGGCCATTGATGGAATATTACCAAGTGCAAAATCCGCGTGAATTGATTGTGCGCGAAGACATACAGGAAGATTTGGCGGTTAAGTTCTTGACATATTTGAAGACGGACGAAAGTCCGCGCGGATTCCGCAAGTATTTTGATGCGGTGCGCGATTGGTTGGCCGCTGCGTGGGAAAAATTGCGCGGCAGCGGATTGGTGCAAGATGGCGATTTACCGGACGAAATTGTCCGGTTTTTTGATAGTATTACCATTGTAAAGCCAAAGAATTTGAATTTGGACAGAATTGCCGCATCAAAAGAACAGTTGCGCGGCGTGTTAAAGAAAGCCAAGAACGGCACATTGGAAGATGTGTCAGACCAACAATTACACGATATTGAGCAGTTGCTAAAAGCGGCGCGCGCCAGAATACCACGCATGCCAAAGTCGCTGTATAGCAAATTGTGGGGAAGTTTGAACACACGATTTGCCGAAACACACGATTTGGCCGCATTGATGGGGATTGACGATAAAATCAAACATTTGGCAACACGCAAATCCGGCGGCATAGCCAATGAAAACGATTTGATGGATTTCCTGCGCGAAGAAGGATTGATGTTTGGCGACAGTTGGGATAACAACGCCGGTCAAGATTCACAAGCGTGGGACGATGCGTTGCGCATTATCGCAAACGCACGCAACGAATATTCAATTGACGATGTAGCGCGAATTGAAGAAATCAACCAGTTGACACAGGCGAAGGAAGATGCGCTTGATATACTGGGTAATATTGACCCATATGATGCGCTGGCCACGATTGAAGCAGCAAAAAAATCCAAAGGCCAGGAATTACAGGCCGAAGAACGTACGGCCAAGATGCAGTTAAAAACACTGGAATCCGACTATAAACGCATTAAAACCCAGAATTTACGGTTGCAGGCCAAGAATTTGGAAGCAAAATCCGCATTTAAGTCAGCAGTAAATTTCCTGTATGCACAGGATTTGCCGACAGATACCAAAGCACGGTTTTTGCGCAAATTGAACAAAGTGTATGATATGCGTACATTAGGCAAGTGGATGCAGGAAGTACGCGAAAAGGCGCACAAGATGTATTCGGAAGCAGCCAACCGCGCGCAGCGCGAACGGTTGAACAACGAATTAAAAGAAACATTTGCCCGCAATAAACGCAATATCAAATACGATTATGAACACAATAAACTGTTTAATGATTTGCGCCGGTACAACCGGATGTCAGTCAATGACGCAATCGCAGAAATTCAACAATTCTATACAGATACAGACAACCCAACACCTTTGTCCCGCGAAGACGAATTGCGCAAAATGATGTTGCATTACCGCACGCAGCGCGGCGGTATGGGCGGTATGTCAACGGCATTTATGGACGAATTGATAAGCCGTGTCCAAGAAGCCAAGTTGATTGGCCGCGATGCGATAGACGAAATTCAATTTGAACGCGGCGTGAACCGAATACAGGCACAGGAAGATGTATTGGATGCAGTCGCCGCGAACAAGAATCCGAACGCATTACAGCGCGGTTTTTTGCGCGTGATTGGCAATTTGAAATCAACCATTGACGCAATCACAAATTCGGCTATGGCTGATAAGTTTGACATGGTTGAAAAGGAAATCAAAGCATCAATTGCCGGCAAAAAGCGCATAAACGAAACGCTGGACGAAATTGCCAAAATGAACGAATTACCGCACGGACGCAATCAATTGTGGGAATACAAACAGGAATTGCTGAAACCGATTGAAGGTTTGCGCGTCTGGTATGTTGATCATGGCGGTAAAACAGTATGGTACGACGAAAAAGGATTTTCACGCGGCCAGATTATGAGCATGTGGAACCTGTATAAAGACAAGGATTCGCACCAGTTGATGGACAAATTCTATACAGAAAATCAGATTCATCAATTATTCGGATACTTGACCGAAGCCGACAAACGCACAGCCGATTTAATGATGGATAGATTGGGCGATATTTACGATATGGTAAATCCGGTCTATGTAAAGGTTTGGCAGCGCGATATGCCGCACCGGTTGAATTATTGGCCGCGGCAATCCGCACACGAACAAGACCATGAATTGATTGAAACTTTTGATGGAACGCGCCAAGAAGCGAATTTCACAAAATCGCGTTCGCATGGTGCCGTGCCGGTATTCTATAAAGACGCATTGAGCATATATGAAGCGCACGAAATGGATGCACAGTATATGGCACATCAGGCGTTAGCATACAAGGAATTGGCCGATACATTTTCACACACGACCGTACAACAAGCAATCCGGAACAAATTCGGCAGCAAGGTATTGGAAACGCTGAACGACCATATAAAGGCGGTTTCAATCGGTGGTGTTCGCAAAAGCCGCAACGCCGTGACGGACACAATTACAAAGTATGTCGGGCAATATACAGTTGCGAAAATCGCATTAAATCCGTCAGTGTTGGGCGGTCAGTTGTCCGCGTACCACGCGTACAGCAACAATATGCCAACGGCCACATATTATAAAGATTTGGCATACGGCATCGGCCACATGCGCGAAACACACAAATTCATGAAGAAATATGTCGGCGAGTATTTGGAAAATCGTATTTCGGGTGGATTCAATGAAACATTGAAGGCCATGATGGATTACGACAAGGCCGGCGCAAAGCGCGCAAAATTAAACGAATTTTTGACATCATGGGTGCGCAATGCGGACTATGCGTCCATTGTTTGGGGCGGGTATCCAAGATTAAAGTATCTGTTGGAAGAAAAAGCCGCAAACGGCGAACCCGTGCGCAGTCAAGATGCGGCAGTGCGTCAATGGATAACAGAAACAGAAGAAACAATGCAGTCGCACACACAGGCGTCATTATCGCAAATGCAGCGCCAAGGGGGATGGAATTCACTGTTTACCACATTTAAGAACCAACAATCGCAATACATGCGCAAGATATTTGATGCGTGGTTTGAATTTGGCCGCGGCGAAATATCCAGCAAGCAATTCGGCAAGACGATTGCGAATTATTTGGTAATACAAAGCGCCCTGTTCGCGATTCTGCGCTGGTCAGTACGCGCGGCAATCGGTATCACAGGCGACGACGAAGAGCCGATGGAAAATGTTATTGATGCAATTGTCCAAGGTACGATTGACCCGATTCCAATCGTGAACGAAATCGGGAATATGGCAATGCAACAATTAAAGGACGGCAAAACATATGGTGCAAAAATCCAATTGCTGGGTGTGGACGATGGAATGCGCGCGGTTGAAAAAGCATTAAAACTTATGACATCGGAAAGCGCACGCGATCGCGCAGATTGGCACGATTATACAAGCGTGATTGCACCGTTTATAGAAATGACGACATCGTTGCCGGTGTCGCAATACAACAGAATTTTAGAAAAATGGGGGCTGTAAAATGATTTACATAAAAAAAGGCGATAGTGCGACATTAACAACCGAACCAATTGAAACGGCAAATCACGAGCCAGTGGATTTAAGCGCGGCAACCGTGAAAATGATAATAAAGCGCAGCATTACGGACGAAGACAGTGATGCAGTTATTGCGAAGGACGTATCGCATAGCGACAGCAACATTATCGGTTTTCATTTGTCGGCCACCGAAACCGCCACGATGGATGTGGGTGATTATGTGTTGGGGGTCAAAATCGTATGGGATAACGGCATAGACGCACAAGAAATCGCATGCGAAGATTTAAGAATCACACAGGGGGTTTTTAATGACTAAGACGATAAAGACCATCAAACTGTTGCCAGCGAAGGGAATAAGGACATCGGTGTCAACCCACCCTGCGCTGGGGGTACAGATGGAAACGCTGTATTTATACAATGCAGCCGCCGTGAACCGAGCGATAGAACAGATAAATACATCGGAAACCGAAACGCTAAAAAATGCAACAAATGCGGTGCAAGCGGCAAAAGACGCGAACGCGGCCGCCAAGGATTCAGCAGAACAAGCACGCGTGGCGCATCAGGCGTTGACCACAGTTAAAGGATACGCCGCAGCGGTTGAAGAAGCGATTGAAATGGCGAATACATACGCCGAAACCGCACAGGCGTCAGATGCCGCGGCCAATGCCGCAATGCTAGAAGCCCAATCAGCCGCCGATGCAGCAGCGCAGAGTGCCAACAAAACAGAACAAAACGAAAAGATTTTGCAAGGCTATGTGGATACGGCCAACGAAGCCGCCACCACAGCCACATCTAACGCGGCGTCTGCGAAGTCGTCAGCAGATGCCGCGGCCGATTTTATGGCACGCGCCACGGCCGCACAAAGTGAAGCAGAAACCAGTAAAACATCTGCAGCACAATCGGCGACCAATGCGGCAAATAGCGCCAAAGCCGCCGCCACATCAGAATCAAACGCACAAACAAGTATGGGCGATGCAGCAATCTATGCAAATACCGCCGCTACATCGGCATCAAATGCGGCCGGATATGCAGCCAATGCACAAATCGCCCAATCGGCCGCTGAAATGGCAGCAAGCAATGCAGCAACCAGCGAGCAAAACGCAGCACAATCAGCGAGTGGAGCAAAAGAGTCAGCGGATGCAGCGGCTCAATCTGCTGTATCTGCGCAAGAAAGCAAAAGCGCCACTGGGCAATCAGAATTAAATGCAGCGAAAAGTGAATCTGCCGCGCTGCAATCCGCACAAGAAGCACAGAAGGCACAAGTAGCGGCCAAAGAAGCGCAAAATGCAGCTGAAACCAGTCAGAAATCTGCACAATCCGCGGCAGATGCCGCCGCCGGTTCAGAATTAAATGCAACGAACAGTGCAGCGACTGCGCAATCAGCGGCAACAAGTGCGCAAGAAAGCAAGAAATCTGCACAATCCGCGGCAGATGCCGCCGCCGGTTCAGAATTAAATGCAAC
>CALARG010000015.1 GCA_937888635.1 uncultured Alphaproteobacteria bacterium | reverse complement strand
CGCCAACATTGTGTGTTTCTGCAAACTGTTTCCATGGATTTGGTTGCAGTTGTTTATAACCCAATGAAATGCGACGCTTGTCCTGGTCAATACCCAAAACAGTGACAGTCACATCCTGGCCATTTTGCAAAACTTTGCTGGGGTGGATGTTCTTGTTTGTCCAGGACAGTTCAGACATGTGAACCAGACCTTCTATATTGTTGCCCAAATCAATGAATGCACCATAATCTGTCAAAGAAGATACTTTACCGGTGACAGTGTCGCCAACATTGAATGCGCGTGACGCTGTTTCCCATGGATCTTCTTCCAGTTGTTTCATACCCAACGAGATACGATGTGATTCTGGGTCAAATTGGATAACTTTTACTTTGATTGTTTCACCAACATGTACCAATTCGCGTGGATGATTTACGCGTTTCCATGACAAATCTGTCACGTGCAACAAACCATCAATACCGCCCAAATCAACGAATACACCGTAATCTGTGATATTCTTGACTGTACCGTCCAGAACCGCACCCAATGAAATGTTCTTCATTGCTTCTTTCTGGGCCGCAGCGATTGTGTCAGACTGAATCGCGCGACGAGATACAATTGCGTTTGTGCGCAATGCATCCATCTTTAATACGCGGAATTTGTCTTTCAAGCCAATCAAAGATTTCGCATCGCGGATTGGTTTATGATCAACCTGGGATGATGGCATAAATGCAAATACGCCATTGATATCCACAGTGAAACCACCACGAACAACATCAATAATTGTACCTTCTGGGTCAACGCCTTCGGCAACAGTCTTTTCCAGGTCTTTCCATGCCTTTTCAGCACGTGCCTTGGTATAAGACAGAACCGCAGTACCTTCGCGGGATTCATAACGTTCAACAAAAACGTCAATGATATCGCCAACGCTTGGTACAGATGCACCGAATTCTTTTAATGGAACGCGACCTTCGGATTTCAGGCCAACATCAACCATTGCAAAATCACCACGGATATCTTTTACTGTACCCTTGGTTGCATAGCCCTGTAATGTTTCCTGAGAACCATAGTTTGCGTCAAACATCTGGACAAAATCTTCGCCAGATAATGGATTAAATAAATCTTTGGATAAATCTTTCATAAGAAAATATTCATCAAAGTTTGCCATCGCCAATATTTTTTAGAACAGCGAGGTCTTGTGGGGTTAATCGGACTGACCCTGCGCCCACCCGCAAAGTCAGGGATTATTATATATAACTTTTTGAAATTTGCAAGAAAAAACCGCCCGATTGGGCGGGGTGTTTATTTTTCAGGTTCGGCATTAATTGTTGCACGAACATCGGCCAGCGCGCGCGCACGTTCGGCAATTAAACCGTTCAGGTTTGCCTTGGTCAATTTGACGGTATAACCAATTGAATTTGCAAATGCCAATGCGTCACTGTTCCCATGGGTTTTTACCGCAAACCCGCGCAGCCCCAGGAAGGTTGCGCCCGCATAAGAACGCGGATCAATTTTGTGTTTTAATCTTTTAAACACATGAATCAGGAAGAACGCACCAATTATTGCCAGAACAGATTTCTTGAAATTTTCAACAACAACGCGTTTTACCAGACGTGCGGTCCCCTCAACCGTTTTTAATACGATATTACCGGTAAAACCGTCGGTCACAACAACCTGGACACGGCCAGCACTGATGTCATTCCCTTCAACAAAGCCAATATATTCGTATGGCAATTTATCTTTGTTTTCTGTCAGAATCTTGTTCAGATGAACCAATGTTTCATTGCCCTTGGTTTCTTCGGAACCGATGTTCAAAACGCCCAATTTCGGTTTTGGCATGTGGCCGACCACTTCGGCATAAACACTGCCCAAAACGGCAAAATCAAACAATATCGTTTCGTCACATTGAACATTTGCCCCCAGGTCCAGCACAACCACCCGGCTGTCGCCGGCACCAGATGGCAACATTGTTGTAATCGCAGGACGCGAAATACCATCAATCGTCTTTAATGCCAATTTTGACAAGGACATCAAAATACCGGTATTGCCTGCGCTGATTACTGCGGCGGATTTGCCTTCGCGTACATCCTTAATCGCCATGTACATAGAAGTATCTTGGGCATGACGCAGAACATCCATAACCTTGTCCGTGGGTTTGATGACATTTGGCGCATGAATCACTTCGCAATTGCGGGAAACGCGTGGATACTTTGCCAATAACTTGCGTAATTTCTTTTCATCACCAAATACGCGAAAGAAAACCTTGCCTTCGCCATTTTGATATAAATACTGATTCATTCCACCCAGAACGGCGTTCGGACCTTTGTCCCCGCCCATGGCATCAATTGAAATGATTTTTTTATCGTCTGACATAGTCTATAAAAAAGCAGAAAAGGCATGAACCTGTGCCCTGCCCTTTTCTGCCCATATCTTTTTATGTTAAATTATTTCGCACCGCATGCAGGACAAACGTGATGTGGACGCTTCTTTTCGCCACATGTTTTGCATACACCGCATGGCATCACAGACAATGCATCATGTGAACGACGCTGTGCAGAACGTGCTTTACTTGTTTTACTTTTTGGCGTTGCCATTTTATATCCTTTTTATTTTATAACTGTCTTATTCTATCTAAATTCTGGGCATTTGCAAGAAAAAGTTTATACCTGCCTGGGGAAAGCCCCCAGGCGGGTATTTTTGTCTTAGATATCCAACAACTGCTGTTGGCCATTTCCTTCGCGTGCCAGGCGTTCTGCACGTTCTTCTTCGCGTGCAATTTCGCGTACACGACGGACATAGGCACCTGTTCCAATTGGAATCAAACGACCAACAATCAAGTTTTCGTTGATACCAACCAATTTGTCGGTTGAACCGGAAATCGCGGCATCTACCAGAACCTTGGTTGTCTGTTGGAACGAAGCATTTGAAATAAATGAACGTGATGTCAAGGATGCACGGGTCAGGCCAACCAAGACCTGAGAAGCCTCGGCCAGACGACCATTGTCGCGTGCAACACGTGCGTTTTCTTCTTCAAAATCAACACGGTCAACAACCTGGCCCATCAGGAAGCCTGTGTCACCTGGGTTTGTGATTTCAACGCGACGCGTCATTTCACGTATCAGAATTTCAATATGTTTGTCATTGATAGTCACGCCCTGCAGACGATAAACCTGCTGAATCTGGTCAACCATAAATGTTGCCAAGGCTTTCTGGCCCAAGATACGCAGGATGTCCTGAGGTACCGGGTCACCATCAACCAATTTTTCAGCCTTTTTAACGACATCACCGCTGCGAACCAACAGGTTTGTCCCCTTTGGCACGGCGTATTCAACCGGTGCTGTGCCATCGTCTGGTTCAATGCGAATGATAATCTTGGACTTGGCATCTTCCAGTTCAATTGTACCATCAATTTCTGCCAACAATGCAGGATTGGTTGGGCGACGAACTTCCAGCAATTCATTAACGCGTGGCAGACCACCGGTAATGTCGCCTGTACGCTTTGCCTGAACAGGGATGCGCGCCAAAATGTCACCCGCAACAACAGTGTCACCATTGGCAACATTCAGTACGGAATAGATTGGCAACATATATTCTGCAATCTTTTTACCGCCCAGGTTGATAACATTACCCGACGCATCAACTAATGTGATTGCAGGTTGTAATGCCTTCTTGGTGTTTGTTTTCCAGTTAATAACCTTGCGCGAGACGATACCAGTCATAGAATCAACTTCTTCTTGGTATGAAACATTTTCAATCAGGTCATTAAAGTTCACAATACCATCTTTTTCTGCGATGATTGTGTTGGAATATGGATCCCATTCTGCAACCTTGGCACCCTTTTCAACGGCGTCACCATCGTTTACAATCAACATAGATGCGTATGGTAATGCACTGCTGAACAATTCTTTGCCTTCGGCATCCACAATTGCCAGTTTACCATTGCGGCTTAATACAACAACACGGCCGGCGCTGTTTGTAATTGTGTTAACATCAACCAGTTTTACAGTACCTGCGACAGGAACTTCAATAAAGTGGCTTTCTGCACCACCAGCCGCAATACCACCAATGTGGAAGGTACGCAATGTCAACTGAGTCCCTGGTTCACCAATAGACTGGCCCGCGATAACACCAACCGCTTCGCCGACATGAACCAATGCATTACGCGACAGGTCCATACCATAACATTTTGCACACAGACCGTCACTGCAACATGTCAGTACGCTGCGCACATCAACAGATGGCAGGCCAGATTCATTAATTGCCTTGGCTGCAGCCTTGGTAATCAATTCACCGGCAAGAACAATTACTTCTTTGCTGATTGGGTGGACAATGTCATGGGCAGCAGTGCGTCCCAATACCACATCACCCAGCGCAACAGACAGTGTTGAACCCGTATATACCGGTTTCGCAGTAATATATTCTGTTGTGCCACAATCGTGTTCAGTAATAACTGTGTTTTGTGCCAATTCAACCAAACGACGGGTCAAATACCCCGCGTCAGCGGTTTTCAACGCAGTATCCGACATACCTTTACGCGCACCGTGGGTGGATGTAAAGTATTCAGACATGGTCAAACCTTCTTTAAAGTTTGAAATAATTGGAACTTCAATAATAGAACCGTCTGGTTTCTGCATCATACCACGCATACCCGCCAACTGCTGAATCTGACGCTTGGAGCCACGAGCTTCGGATAACGCCATCATGTGGATAGAATTCCAATTGTCGCCAGTTGATTTACTCAGCGCAGCATACGCCATATCACCCAGTTTATCGGTTGTTTTCTGCCACAAGTCAATCAGTTTATTGTGACGTTCGCCACCAGACAACAAACCGTTTTGATATTGTTCTTCAATTTCTTCGGCTGCCTTTTCAGACTGGGCAATCATGTCTTTCTTTTCGGCTGGAATAACGATATCGTCATAACCAATTGAAATACCACTGAATGCCGCCTGTTCAAAGCCAGTGTCTTTCAGGGCGTCCGCCAATAAAATCATAGCCTTGTCACCACAATTTTCATATGTTGTTGCCAACAATGATTTAATTGCGCTGCGTGGCATAACTTTGTTTACCAAATCAAATGGCATCTTGTCAGACTTTGGCAGTAATTCACCCAAAATCATACGACCAGCGGTTGTTTTATAGATTTTACCGTTGATACGCGCAACAATTGGTGTGTGCAATGTAATTGTCTTGTTTTCCAGTGCCAATTTTACTTCGTCCATGCTGGCAAAGCGTGGGGACTTTTCATCATGTTCACCGTTAATCAATGAAATGTAGTAAACACCCAATACCATGTCCTGGGACGGAACAATCATTGGCGCACCATTTGCAGGCGACAATACATTGTTAGACGACAACATTAATGTGCGCGCTTCTAATTGTGCCTCTAATGAAATTGGAACGTGAACAGACATCTGGTCACCGTCAAAGTCAGCGTTAAATCCAGAACATACCAACGGATGCAGACGTATTGCCTTGCCCTCTATTAACACAGGTTCAAATGCCAACAACGACAAACGGTGCAAGGTTGGCGCACGGTTCAACAATACAGGATGCTGATAAATAACCTGTTCCAGGATTTCCCATACAATATCTTCGCCGTTTTCAACCATCTTGCGCGCAGTTTTCAATGTGTTTGCATGATCACCCGCCAACAGACGTGCATAAACGAATGGCTTGAACAATTCCAGTGCCATTGTTTTTGGCAGTCCTACCTGGTGCAATTTTAATGTCGGACCAGATACGATAACCGAACGACCAGAATAGTCAACACGTTTACCCAACATGTTCATACGGAAACGACCAGATTTACCGCGCAATGAATCAGACAATGATTTCAATGGACGACGGTTCTGGGATACCATTGGACGGGCCTTGTGCCCATTGTCAAACAATGAATCAACCGCTTCTTGCAACATGCGTTTTTCGTTGCGGATAATGATGTCTGGCGCGTGCATTTCCATAAAGCGTTTCAAACGATTATTACGGATGATTACACGACGATACAAATCATTCAGGTCAGATGCCGCAACATGCCCCGCATCCAATGTGACCAATGGACGCATATCAGGTGGAATAACAGGAATGATGTCCGGCAACATCCATGCAGGTTCTGTCTTGGAATCCAAGAATGCTTCAACCAATTTTAATTGTTTAATGATTGCCTTGCGTTTGGCTTCGGATTTAGTGTCGGCCAATTCTGCACGCAGACGTGTGCGTTCATCGCCCATATCCAAATTCGCGATAATATTGCGTACACCTTCGGCACCAATGCCAACGCGGAATGCGTCTGCACCAAATTCTTCAACAGCGGACTGGTATTCATCTTCGCTGATAACATCATACTGCTTCAGATTTGTTAAACCTGGTTCAATAACGATGTATGCATCGTAAGAGATAACCTGTTCCAATTTCTTTTGTGGCAGGTTGTTTAATAATGTTGCGATTTTACCTTCGCGCAGGAACCATGTGTGCGCAACAGGCATCGCCAATTTAATGTGCCCCATACGTTCACGACGAACAGATGCAGAACCAACTTCTACACCGCAACGTTCACAGACAACGCCACGGAATTTGATTCTTTTATACTTACCACACGCACATTCATAGTCTTTGACCGGACCAAAAATCTGCTGACAGAACAGACCTTCGGCTTCTGGTTTCATAGAATGATAGTTGATGGTTTCTGGTTTTTTTACCTCGCCATGGGACCAGGACAAAATTTCTTCGGGGGATGCAATTGTGATACGCAGGGCATCAAACTGTTCCTTGGTTTCAATTTGTCCAAAAATCTTTTGCAACATATTGCTCATTATTTTTTGCTCCTTAATAGAATAGTTTTTAGTTGTTAGTGTGGCTAGTGGTTAGGGTGTGGGGAAATGCCCAACACCAATGCTAACAACTAATC
>CALARG010000014.1 GCA_937888635.1 uncultured Alphaproteobacteria bacterium | reverse complement strand
AGAATTTTTTATTCTTGTTTTCGGGTCTTTACACCCCACACCGGTTTCCCAATGCCAACATATTATATGATAAATAAATCATAAACGCAATCTATAAAATTCCTTACTTTATCCGTCATGCCGGTCTATCGCCGGTATCCATTGTAATTATAAAACACAATGGAACCCGATCGCCTATACAACAAAAACAAAACCGACCAGAATGGTCGGTTTAATTTCTGGCGCACCCGGCGCGATTCGAACGCGCAATCCCCGCCTTCGGAGGGCGATGCTCTATCCAGTTAAGCCACGGGTGCAAACGACACTATTATAATTATTTATGTGTAAAATGCAAGTCGTGACTGCCGGTCTTATTTTTGTTTGTTGTGACTGTGTTTCCACAATTGCTTTTTTACAAAATTCATTCCATCAGCTAAGAAAGTAACACGCTTTTGATTTAGTTTTTTTGTGCCAAATTTGTTGTATAAATTAAACAGGTCGTTAATATCAAACCCCATCTGAATGTATTTTGCTGCCATCATGCCAAAGGCATAGTTTACATTGCATACTACAACAGAATCTATATCAATAAAACCAACCAAGTGCCCATCTGCGGACACAATTGTATTCTTGGGCGTGATATCAGAATGATAGACCGCGCTGTCCTTTGTGTCGCCAATATTCAGCATATAAACCAGTGCCATACATATCTGACCCAATGTTGCGCCATTTGCGTTTGTTATATGCTGTTTTGCAAATTTGTGCGCGCACTTGTTTGGAATGTCTGATATTTCATACCATGGAATTTTATCCATTTTGGCAAAGCATTCTATAATTTCGCGATATATCTGCTTAATTTTATTTGCGTCCATGCCGTTTTGTATGGCTTCAAACAATGTTGTACCTGGCAGCTGTTCATATTCTTCAAAAAACAGGCCGTTATATTCGCCAACATTTATCTGAGGGCAGGGGATTTTGCGCATTTTATACAGTTTGCTGATGCGTGCGTTATTTTTTACAGCCCCGGCCGTGCCAAACTTAAAAACACGGGTTTTGCCGTCAATTTCTGCATAAATTACATTATTCAGTGAACCTGACACCGTCGGCAAACGCAAATTTTGCGCGCCTGGATACCGGGTGATAATTGCTTCGCGATAAAGATTTGGTATATCTTTCATGACAAAATTATTATATTGTCAATAATCTGCTTTGTCAAGTGGCGTATTATGCCTGTTGCAACGATGCCAGCATAAAGTCATCCAGGTCACCATCCAGAACCGCCCCAGAATCTGTTTTTTCAACATTTGTGCGAACATCTTTGACCAGTTGATATGGGTACAGAACATAGTTTCTGATTTGACTGCCCCATTCAATTTTCTTTTGTGCAGCCTTGGCGGCATCTTCGGCCTCGGCCCGTTTTTGCATTTCCAGTTCGTACAATTTACTGCGCAGCATTTTCATTGCCATTTCGCGGTTTTGAATCTGACTGCGTTCATTTTGGCATGTGACAACGGTATTTGTTGGTATATGGGTAATGCGAACCGCGCTGTCAGTTTTATTAACATGCTGACCCCCGGCGCCTGATGCGCGATATGTATCAATCCGCAGGTCTTTTTCATTTATTTCAATTTCAATTGTATCATCAATATCAGGCCACACATCAACCGATGCAAAACTGGTCTGGCGTTTACCATTCGCATTAAATGGTGATATTCGCACCAGTCTGTGCACACCGATTTCATTTTTCAGCCACCCATATGCACGGTCGCCTGAAATGCGATATGTGATATTTTTTATGCCGGCGGTGTCACCTTCGTGTTCTTCAATAACTT
Source organism: uncultured Alphaproteobacteria bacterium (assembly GCA_937888635.1). GTDB lineage: Bacteria > Pseudomonadota > Alphaproteobacteria > Rs-D84 > Rs-D84 > Enterousia. The sequence goes on along the minus strand of CALARG010000014.1, from coordinate 4,283 downwards.
CGGTCACAAATCCATGTCTCTCGGCCCATCTGGCGTACATTCGTGACAGCATTTGCGCCCAGTCCTGTGCCTCGGTCCCACCGGCGCCGGCCTGAATAAACAAGAACGCGCCATTATTGTCTGCAGGTTCGCGAAACAGTGTGATAAATTTTGCCTGATGTGCCGCGACGGACAGTTTTTCAATTGCGCCCAATACATCTGCATCATCTGGTGCAATTTCGTACAATTCCGCCAGGTTTTGATATTCCGATTCCAGATTCTGTAAATCTTTCAGTGTTTTTTCCAGTCCCGCCTTTTTTTGCAGCACAACACGGGCGTTGTCTGGATTGTCCCACAGGTCAGGTGCATTTACCTGAATTTCTAATTCATTGATTTGTGATTGTAATTTTTCTGGGTCAAAGAAACCCCCTGACGGCAGAAATGTCGTCGGCGATTTGTGATAAGATGTCTGTTGCGATAATCATAAGACCTATGTTAACAATATATTTTTTCAATGCAAATGATTGTTTACTTTTTTTTGCGATTATGATAAAATCACCATAACGAGAGGGGATTTAATCATGAAGCGTTTCTTTGGTTTATTTGGTTTTATTGGTGCGTGTTTATTGTCTGGTGGGGCGTTTGCTGTATCCGCAGGTGCTGCAAATAACCCGGGCCAGGGGCGTGGTTTAATTGCGGGCGCGCCATCAACGGGTGGAACAAATCTGCGCGGTAACGCCGGCATTGCCCAGGCGTACAAGAACAATCAGCGCAACACTTATTTTATGGTGACCCAGCCTGATGTTGACACGGCCTGTCGTCAAAAGATTTATGCATGCTTATCCGATTACTGTGGCGATGTCACCATTGTCCCGGGCCAGCGTCAGTCAAAGTGCCAATATGCATCAGAAAATGAATTGTATAACTATGCGCTGTTATGTTTGCAGAAAGATACAGAAATCCTGTTGCCACAATATGGCGTAAATACTGTTAATGGTAAAAACGGTTCCAATACTGCTGCGCACCTTTGCCCATCGTATGTCCAGCAAGAGGTTATGTCATACCTGTCCATGTCCAGCATGGCGAACCAGTTGTCTAAATCAAATTCTGACCTGTGCCTAAAACGCCGCCAGGAATTAGAGGCGGCCATGGCGTGTCATTCGGTTGCGCTTGCCTATGGTAATGAAACCAGCAGTAAATTAAACAATGCCCTGACCGATTATTGTGGCGCAGGTGTCCCAGGGGGCAGTGCAGAAATGGTCACGCGTTTTGCCAGTGCCGGCAATGTTGGTGCAGATATCTTTGGTTGGGCTGAAAAAATTGTGTCCCTGGAAATGAATGCCAAAGGCGCAGACTGGCAGGCGGCGGTTGATGCTGTTCTGGCGGGGTATACAAATCGTATGAATCTGGCGTGTGGTGATAATTTACAATTGAACACAGTATCGCACCCGACGGGCTCAAACCAGCCAACAAACCTGCAAACAATGGCGGCGATTGCGGTTGGGTCTGCATTCCCTGCGGCACCTGCAATGCCAACGGAAAATCCATACGCAAATCAATCAATTTGGATGGAAATTGTGTCCCGTCACGAAGTATTTGATTATCAGACCGCATATCAGGTTGTGAACGCTGGTTTAAATCCTGCGAATACATTTGCTGATAATGCCTATTTAACCAGTGCCCAAATGGACGATATGCAACGCGCATACACCCGCGGAACCAAGGCGTTCATTATTCGTGACAGTGCGCGCTGTTATGTTATACCGGTTGTTGAAATGACCCAAATGGAACAATCGCTGTTGGCACAATCGTTTGCGAATTGTATCAGTAAATAAAAATAACGCCCATTTGGGCGTTTTTTTTATGGGTTAATGTGTTTTGTGCCTATGTTAATTCCGAACAGATAATAACGAATTCTTTTTGTTAATATTTCTTTTCTGAATATCGGTCTGTTAAACATCTTGAATGTTTCTGTTTTGTATGGTTCTTCTGGTGCGGACAGCATATCAACCACATCATGATCAACCAAGAATTGCCAATATCTGCGCCATGCGGCTTCGGTCTCGGGCTTTGTTGCTTCTTTCTTTAACTTCTTGCGTTGTTTTCCCAATGCGGTAATTGTGTTTACAACATTGTATCGTGCGCCTGGCACGGTCGCAACGCTGTTGGCCAGAACAATTGCAGGTCTGGTAAACACCAGGTCTTGCGCCCCAAATATTGCCGGCTCAAAACGCAGGCCTGTCCGGTCCAAGAATTCTTTTTTATAAACATATCGCCACGCCGGTTTAAATTTGTTCGCGCGTGTCGTCAGTATTTTATCTGCCATATGCGTGCAGATTTCAATCCGGTCAAACACAGGAAAGTTATAGTCGGGCTGATTAACTTCGCCACACAATATGTCTGCATCGGTCAATGTCGCCGCATTTACCATTTTTTCAAAATAGTCCAGATTAACAAAGTCGTCATGGTCGTGAAAGTGAATCCATTCACCCTTTGCAGCATCCATTCCTGTGTTTGATGCTGTGGACGGGCCTGCGTTTTCTTGTGATATTATCTTTATGCGCTTGTCCTGTTTTGCCCACTGTTTGCAAACATTGACACAGTCATCGGTACTGCCATCATCAACAATAATAATTTCCAGGTTTTTATATGTCTGATGTACCAGGTGTGTTATGCATTTATCAATAAACTTTTCTGCGTTATACATAGGTATAACAACCGATACCAATGGCGTTGCATTTGTTGTGGCCATAAATAAACTCCCTTTGTGCTTTAAGTATACCTGTACCATAGCCGAATAAATTCCCAAACGCAATCATATATTCCTGAAATGGCCTTGAATGATATTGTGATTTTTGATATAATTATCATCATGAAATTCAGCAGACGAAGTGTTTTAAAAATCACCGGTTTGGGATTAACGGGCCTGTTTGTGTTGCCACGCGTGGCGTTTGCTGCGCGCAATACCCTGCGTTCAATGCGCACTGGCGTTCAGCCGGGTGATAAAACGCGCCTGGTAATTGAAACGGCCAATCGTCCATCATATTCGTTGTCTTATCCAACGGGTCAGTTGGTTGTAAATTTATCAAATACATCTGCAAATACCGGGATAACTGCGTCCTTGGCATCTGGCGGATTGGTAAAATCTGTGACCCAGGTTCAAAATGGCGATGCGCTTCAGATTGTTGCCACATTAAAGAAACCAATTGCCCAAATTCCAAAATCTGGCATTATGGTCCTGAACCCAAATGGGGACAATGATTATCGTTTGGTTTTGGATTTCAAGGCCGGCACACCTGCGGCGACAAATGAATCATACACAACATCGTCGGCCACGACGACAACTGCAATAACTGCATCGCGCAAATATATAATCGTAATTGATGCCGGCCACGGGGGCAAGGATCCCGGCTGCATAGGCAAGGGCGGAACCCGCGAAAAAGATATTGTATTATCTGTTGCAAAGAAATTAAAAAACAAACTGGATTCAAACGGATTTAAAACATATTTAACACGCAGTGACGACCGTTATTTGAAGTTGGGACAACGCGCAGAAATTGCGGAATCGCGCCATGCAGATTTGTTTATATCACTGCACGCAAATGCAAACCCATCGCGCAAGATGAAGGGCTTTTCAATCTATACCCTGTCTGAAAAGGCATCTGACGAAGAAGCAAAAAAACTGGCCGAGGCTGAAAATGCCGCCGACAAAATCGGGGTAGAGGGCTTTACCGAATTTGAAGAAAATATTCGCATTGCATTATCGTCCCTGCAGCAGCATGCCGTCGCGGAAATGAGTGAAGAATACGCCAACGGCTGTGCCAAATCATTCAAACGCGCATCTATTGTGCAGCAACCCGGTCCTGATGTTCGTCATGCGCCATTTGCGGTGTTGCGTTCAACCGTGCCGGGTGCGCTGTTGGAATTGGGACACCTGTCAAATCCAGGCGAAGAAAAATTATTAAAATCTGGCGCGCACCAGGATAAATTGGTCAACGCCATTGTAAAATCAGTCAAAAATTATAATTTTGAAGTTTAATATATCTGCATCACCACTCGCCGTTATTCCCGCCATTGCTGGAATGACGAAATGTTTTTAATTCTTTTTCACCACTGACCACTTACCACTTACACTAACCACTATCATAAACTTTTATTCATCTTTGCAATTGACATTTGTTTCAAAATTCTGTTAAAATACCTGTGTCATGATGAATTGTCATGATGGGGTGTGGAAACCTCATGCTCTAAGCGTCTGGAATAAAAATTTCAACGCGTTATTACGCGTTTTTTTATATCTGGAA
>CALARG010000013.1 GCA_937888635.1 uncultured Alphaproteobacteria bacterium | reverse complement strand
ATGGCAAAATATAACCAGTTAATTCGTATTGAAGAAGAACTGGACAAATCCGCAAAATATGGTTTATAATCCACGCGGAATGAACAAACATGGGGGGCTATACGCCCCCTTGTATTATATAAAAGATAATAAGATGATATTGGGATTTGATATCTTATTAGTAATTGAATATGCCATCGGCATATTAATTGTTACCGGCATAATCATGGCCCCCGCATGGGTTGCACGCCAAAATGGCAAAGGCAAACCCGACATGCATGCCGTCCGCCTGGCCAGTTGGGTTTTCGGCTGGTCAATAATTGGTTGGATTTGGGCACTGTATTGGGCGACCAAGAAATAGCCTATTTGCGCATACCAATATATATACCCATATTATACGCAACCTCTAATAACGGTTCCTGTTCACTGACATAGGCATTTGATGTCAACAATTCTGGCACCTTGGGATCATACGCACAATCACCCGACGCAACAAAATCTGCCAAGGCGACCGTATGAACATCATCACATTCCAACGCCGTCATAACATATGTTTCACCATTTTCAATGGCATTCAGCGCACAATCTGCGAAACGCGTGGCCAAAATCCGATCTGACGCAATCGTATCCCCTGCCCGCTGGGTGTGCTCTGGGAATGCTGTACGATTTATAATACCTGCCGCCGTTAATTTTCGCGATATCATATCTGCTGGCTTTCCCGAATGACCACGCAAAGAAATCCCTTCGGACACAATTATAATTCCATAATCTGTTGCTGAATTTTTAATATGTCTTACCAAATCATCAACATCAAACTTAATTTCCGGAATTAAAATAGCCGCCGCCCCTGCTGCGACCCCTGCAAACAGCGCCAACATACCACAATCACGCCCCATTGCCTGGACGACAAACCATCTGTGATGACTGCGCGCCGTTAACATTAATTGGTCGCAATAGGCCGCCAACTGTTGAACCGCCGTATCAAAACCAATTGTCCGCGTTGTCAGTGGCATATCCATATCAATTGTCTTTGGTATACAAATCAGTTGCAAATCCCGATATATATCACGATTTGCCCACGCCAACGACAAACTGCCATTACCGCCAATTAAAATCAGCGCATCAAAGTTCAACAACTTCAAAGATTCACGCAATCTTTTATTAAATAATTTTAATTTCCCAGATTCTGCCGCCGTTTCAAAATTTAACGCATGCACACGCCCATTGTGCAGAAAACTGCCCGCCAGGCGTGCATTTTCAATTGGCAATAACATATCATCTAATCTGATTACCGCAGGTGGTGTCACCGTCAATCCGTCTGTACCGTCCAAGATACCCCAAACCTGCCATCCACGCAGACTGGCACCACGCATAATTCGTTGAATAACCGTATTCAAACCACTGCAATCCCCACCTGTTGTCATAATTCCAATTTTCTTCATAAAATCTCTCCATATTCTGACAAATTATAACACAATTAAATTGACAAAGGAATATTATTTGGAATAATTTGTCCAAATTAATAATAAATCTTTGTTTCAGGAGTATCGTATGTCAAAGAAAAACAGCATGGGCCAAACAAAACGTTCCACAGATGATTTAATCAATAATGCAATATCACAGCAAAACGACTGGCTGGAAAATCGTCGCGAATATACGCGCGGATTTTTAAAATCTCTAAATCTGTTTGCCCGCCCATCTGACAAGAAGTCAGACACGCAAAAAAACACAGAACCAACCCCTGAACAAAAAAAGAAAAACAAATTAAAATCATATTGGTTCCCAATTGCATGCGCATTAATTGTAATATTTATTGCTGTCTGGGTTATGTTTATTCGTACCCCGGTACCATCACGCGTAGTTGTTGTTCCAACCATACCTGACCCAATAATCCAACCGGTAAAAAAATTATCAGTCCCTGAATTTGACATTGTTCGCATTGAAAAGAACGGAAACATAGTAATTGCCGGGTACTGGTTGCCGCATGAAAACATATCAATTCTGGTAAACAATAAAATTATCGCAACCGAACGCACCGACCACCGTGGCGAATTTGTTTACACAACCAACAATCCATGGGCACCGGGAAATTATACTGTTGCCCTGCTGGGGACCGAACCTGAGGTTAAATCATCCCAACGCGTATTCTTATACATATCCGAACATGGTGTTGCCAATTCTATATCGCTGTTAATGAACAAAGACGGCAGCACATTGTTGCAGGCCCCCGCAATTTTAAAAGATGGCGACCTGTCTGTATCTAAAATAGACTATCTAAGCACGGGTCGCATTGTCGTCACCGGCGACGCATTGCCGCGCCTGCGCGTATCTTTGGCAATGGATGGTAAATACATGGGCTTTGCCCGCGCATCTGACCATAAACACTTTGGTCTGGGGGCAGATGTCGGCGAACTGGAAACCGGTCGCGAATATGAATTGGCGGTGCGTTTACACGACGGCGACAGTCGCACAGTCGCAACAATTTCCCACAAATTCACAATGCCAGAAATGACCGGCGATGATGATACATATTACACTGTGCGTCGTGGTGATTGCCTGTGGATTATTGCACGCAACTTTATGCGTCGTGGTATATTGTTCAGTATCATTGCCGAACGCAACAATATTGAAAATCCAGACTTAATCCACCCAAAACAAAAATTACAAATCCCCGTTTCTGGGAAGTAAACACAACACATAATCTAAAAAAACAATCTCTCTGTAGCATCAGCGAAAGCTGATGATGCGGGCGAAGGGAATCCAAACGTATCGCAGTCTTAACGAGTTGCGTTATTAGCAACGAGTTTTAGACGAAGAAGAGAGGATACCCGATTCAAACATAACCAACTTCAATTTTGGTGCGGGCGAAGGGAATGTATATTCCCATGTTCGTTTTCACTCCATGGGCCCCTTTCACTACGCTGCGCTTCGTCCCGAACCCTCTCGTTGCCGTTGGCAACTCTGTCGGGTTCTCTTCCGACGCCGCATCGCCAAAAATAAATCCGACCACAAGGGTCGGCTGTATTTTTGGTGC
>CALARG010000012.1 GCA_937888635.1 uncultured Alphaproteobacteria bacterium | reverse complement strand
CCAAATTCAACTGTCTGCACATCCCTTCTTGAATTTTTGATGAGCTGCTTTTATTCACAATGTTTGCGTGTTCTACAAGAACCTGATTTCTATCGTTCGTTCCGTAAACCGCAGAATTTCAGGGGTTGAGTTTCTTTTTGTTTTGTTGTCTCAACTTGAAAGCCCGCTTAGTATGCGCTCAAAGTTTGAAAAAGTCAAGCGCAATTTTAAAAAAATTTTCAAAAAAATCTTAAAATACTTTAAAACCTGCAGAAATCCGCCATTTTTATTTTTTAACTTTTTTTGTTTTTTATTTTTGACACGCCGAAATTGATTCGGTTTTTGCCCGTTTTTGATTCGGTTTATAGCCACGAATCGTCATAACCATATCAGAATCGGTATATAAACCCCACTTTTAGCATCGGATACAGCCGCAAATCCGATAATTTACGATTCGCATCCCGTTGGGCACGCGCAATATCTGCGTCCAGGGCCGCAATTGTGACCGGCGACCACATGCCTGTATCTTTATTATATATATAAAGTTGTTCCTGGGGGATATCCAGCGACAGTTTTGCCGGGCGATTCGTTAGCACCGCCCCAATATCCATAAACAAGGAAAAACCACAAAACAAATCTAGGTCCAACCCTGTCCCAAAATAAGGCCCGCGATATGCCCAGTCTATCTTTGCCGCGCCATCAAATGCATTGCCGTTGTAATAGAAGTGATCGCCAGCCAGGTAAAAATAGAATCGTTGTGCGGGCGCGCGTTCTATTTCTCCAAATATCGCCGCATCCAATGTAGATTGCCCCCAGGCATAGCCACCTGTTATGCGCCACGCGCCGGCAAATGGGTAATAGTCTAGTAAAACCGAGCCATGCCAGGCATCCAGTTTGCCTTCGTCAATTTTAACACCATCACCAACATCACGACCATCACGCATATACGAATCAATCGCTGAATCAATCGCGGACTTTAATGGTGATATGCTGGCAAAGTCTGCACGCACACCAAAATGCGACAATAAATAATTCGCATACGACGAATTATAATACCCCAGCGCAACATTCAGACCACTGGTCGCCGATACGCCAACACCGACAGATAACCCATGCGGAAAATTTGTCGCCGACAATGCAGGCGACGCAAGCAACAGCGAAAACATTATAGCCAAATGCTTCATCAGAAAAAATATTACATTAAATACATATACAGCACAACGGGCATAAATTCCGCATAAAAAAGCCACCCGAAGGTGGCGTTTTTTTAGAAACGATACATAAACCCAAGTTTTACCATTGGATAGAACTTTAAATCATCCAATTCAGACTGAGCATCTGATAATGTTTCGTCTATTACCGCATTCAATTCAGGAATATCAACCGATTCCCATGTCGTGCCATTATACTGTTGCAGGTTATCCGTTGGGATATCCAGCGACAATTGGGCAGATTTATTTGTAAACACAACACCTGCATCAACATAAATCTTTAATCCGGCAAACAAGCCAATATCAAAACCCGTTCCCAGATATGGACCGCGGTATTTCCAATCCAGGTCTGCGGTACCGTGCACAGAGTTGCCGGTATATGCATATTTTTGACCAGACAATTCAAATTCATATCTGTCAGACGGGCCATCAAATGTGCCAGCAATGTTCGCGGACATATCCATATCACCAAATGCATAACCGCCGGTTATACGCCAGCCACCCAACAACCAAGAATCACCGAATGGATAAAAGTCAACCAAGGCTGCAAAATGCGACGCATCCAATTTTCCATCTGCAATTGTCAGATTGTCACCAATATCAATTCCATCATCCCCCATTACAGCATCAATGCCATCGTCTATTAAGGATTTGATAGGTTTTGTTGTTGCAAAATCAAAACGAACACCAAATCTTTTTGCCCAAAAAGAATCAAATTCTTTGTTTGCATAACCAATAAAACCATTCAGACCACCAGTGGCAGAAATGCCTGCACCAATCTGGACACCGTGCGGGAATGCAATTTTTTCAGAATGTTTGGCATCTGCATATTCTTGCTTTAATTCTGATTTAATTTCATCTTTGAATTCTTGTTTCAGTTTTAATTTTTCTGCATCCGTTAATTTCTGTTCGGCTGCGACATCTGATTTTGGCGCATCAGACGGGTCAGTCGCCGCAAAACCAGGCAAGGCTATGATTGACAATAACGCAATAATTGATAGTTTTTTCATTCGTCTTCCTTTTGGTATTGTGAATACATTCCACAGTATAATCTGTCACAACAAAAACCACAACAGAAAAAGGTATTGAAAAACCTGTTTTAAACGATTCTTTTTTGTGATATAATTATAGGCATGAAAACCAAGATATTTATTTTTTCGTCCCTGCTGTGTATGTGTGGGGCGTTTGGGGCACGCGCATCTGACTGCACGGGGCCTGATTGTGATATTCAACCAATGGTGTTTGAAGAATTTGAATGGACCCAGGAACAGCCGACCACAATCGTCGTGGCAACGCCAACACCTGTGGCGCCACAGGCGACATGGATGGAATCAGACCCGAATGTCGCACAAATGCCGGCGGCGACAGTTCCCGCTGTGCCACAGTATGCAGAACCTGTGCAGCTGATTGCAGATGACCAGATTCCAATGCGCACGGTAAAAATGCTGTCAATAAAACCTGTACCAGAAGATACACGCCCTGCCCTGTGGGATGGGGTGCATGGACAATATGTTGGTGCAAGCACTGATAAGACCGTAGATTGGCGTGACGGCGTACCGATTTGGGACGAATCAATCAACAGTTATAAATACAAAGATTTTTCAGATTGGTATCTAAAGCCAACACCTGAAATCTATGTTCGCGAAATTTCACACGAAGAAGCAGAAACAATAGACCCGGCGGAATTATACAAATTAAATATGGAAGATGCCGCCGCAACACGCGCACGCGTTGAAGAATTGCTGGCACCACAAAAACCATCTGGGAATCTGTGGTTTGCAAAATCTGAAACAGAATCTGATACGGTTGATATAAAATTAAAACCTGCGACTGTGGACGAACGCGTGGCCGCGTTTACACAAAAAAAGCAACAGATTATTGAACCAAAACCAGAATATACCGCCCAGGATATGACCGCGGTCGTAGAAGAAACATTTGGTTTTGACGATGGCTGTCCATTTGAATCGGAAACAGAATGCGCAATTTGGCGCAGAAAGCCAATTGTGCGCGAAACTGTTTCGCCACGCAGCAAAAAACTGCGCGATATTAATATGGCAGAATTTGTTGATGTGGCATACTGCAACAAAGATATTGATGCGTCACACCCGGTGGCGGCACCGCTGTTGAATCGCTATAAAATGCTGATGCGTTCCGCCCAGGCGTGTTGCACAGACGGCATGGCATACGCACTGAAACAGGCCGGCGCCAGCGATGGGTTGGTTTATAAATTCTTGTCAGACGACGCAAACTTCTATGGGTTTGGGGCACGCTGTTTGATGATGACAGACCACGATTTGGATACAAAATATCCAAACACCGCAACCGCAGTCGTTGCAGCCGATGTTCGCAATGGGTGCCTGTGCCGTGGTCGCCAGTGGTTCAGCGCAATGCTGGCCCCGTTCCAACAGGCGTACGAGGCTTTGCCAGAATTTAAGGACGCAAAGTTTAACTATACATACAAGGACGGTCTGCAAAGAACAATAACCGTTTCAATAAATAACGATGTTCAAAATGTTTTAAAACAATTAGAACAATGTCCATAAAAAAATCCCCCAATCGGGGGATTTTTAGTTGTAAGTGGTTAGTGTAAGTGGCCAGTGTCGGTCCCTGCGGGGCAATGGATACCCGCCTGCGCGGGTATGACGGGATTATTTAGGTTTGACGATTTTAGATTGCGTTTATGATTTATTTACCATATAATATGCGAGCATTGGGAAACCGGTGTGAGGGTTCAAAGCCTCGTAAGAGAAAACTCTGACCATTGTTGGTTGGAGGGTTGCGAATATATTGAATAAGCACACTATTACTCTTAATAGCTTTGAACCTCCAACCGCCTTTTATGCGGTTTTTGTTTTTTTACAAATGGAGGATTAAAATGAGTGTAATATTGGTTGATACAAAATACTTTGGGCAATATTTCCGCAAGGCGCGTCGCGAACTGGGGATAAAAAGCAGCGATTGCGCGCGTATGTTTGGTTTGACACAACGCCAAATATTGCGCATAGAGTGTGGCAAATTATTAATACCGGACAGAGTATTGGAAAAAATTACCGCCAATGGCATGGCCATGATTTTATGTAAACGGCGCAAATAAAATTCCCCCAATCGGGGGAATTTTAGTTGTAAGTTGTTAGTGTAAGTGGCCAGTGTCGGTCCCTGCGGGGCAATGGATACCGGCCACCGCCGGTAAAAATTCCCCCAATCGGGGGATTTTTAATTTGCGGGAACAGCTTTTTGCAGGACGGCGGTAAATGTTGCCTCGGCCACTTTTTTTCCACCAACAAACGCCAAGCCATGGAATTTGTGCAGTTTCATTTTGGTCATCAGCAATTCAACATGCAATTCTAATTTGTCCCCTGGGCGCACCATATGTGAAAACTTAATCTTTTCCATCGTGGTAAAGTACCCCAACATTCCTGGACGTTCCGCAGGGTCCAGCCTTTTAAACGCAACATAGCATGCGGTTTGCGCCAATGCCTCTACCTGTAATACACCGGGCATAATTGGGTCGCCTGGGAAATGCCCTGGGCACCAAAATTCATCGTCACGAACATATTTTATACCAACCGCGCTGGTGTCATTATATTCGCGAATTTCATCAACCAATCGCATATCACCGCGATGGGGTATTATTTTTTCAATTTCCTGTGCATCAATCATTGTGTTTTTCCCCTGGTTATTTCTGTTTGGATAGCATCCAATTTTCAATAATAATTTTTGTTTTTGGTTTTATAAATTTATCAGTTTGCATTTTTTGCAGAATGCGCTTTGGTGGATAAACTTTTTCTATCCAATATTTTTGATATTGCATTTTATAAACTCTAAATTATTTTTTTGCATTTTTACGCAACCATGCATAGTGACGCATAAATTCTGTGCCCGGTCCCGCCGGATATCCCATGTGCGATTCGCCATCTGGGATGTTGCGGAACACACCACTGTTTGCGCCAACAGACGCGTCATTACCAATTTTGACCCCGTTTGCCACACCAACATGTCCGCCCAGCAACGCGCGGTCACCAACCACAACACCGCCCGCCAGGCCAACACCACTGGCCAAGAAACATTCGTCGCCAATAACAACACCATGCGCAATCTGACACAGATTGTCAATTTTGGTTCCATTGCCAACGCGTGTGTCTGTCATTGCGCCACGGTCAATACAAGTATTTGCGCCAACCGACACGCGTTCACCCAATACAACACGACCAACATGTGGTATAAATATGTTTTTACCATTTTGGCGTGTGTATCCAAATCCGTCTTTGCCGATAACCGCGTTCGCATTAATTACACTGTTTGCACCAATTGTTGCGTTTTCAATGTGCGCGCCACTGTGCACGACCGTACCACGCCCCAAGACAACGCCACGACCAATAAATGCACCGGGGTATATCTTCACCTCAGGCTCTATGGTTGCGCCGCGTTCAATTGTTGCAAATTGCCCGACATATACGGTACGCTTTTTGCGAAAGAAAACCCCGCGATCAATATGGGCATTCTTGCTGATACCAAATCGTGGCTTTTCACGGTAAATTTCACCCAATATTTTTACAATATTTCCGCGCGGACTGTCTGTTATCAACAGTGTGGCCCCGCGTGGCGCATGTGCTGCCATTTCAGGCTGGACTAAAATAACGGTTGCGCGTGTATTTTCCAACACAGATATCGGCAATATTTTAAATGCATTGCTGTTCTGTTCTGTTGAATAAAACGCCAGCTGTCCACCGCGCGCATCTGCGATTGGCGCAACACCGCGCACAGGCGCATTTGCATCGCCACGCAATTCCAGACCAAACTTGGTCGCCAATGCACCGGCTGTGGTTTTGTTTGCCGCCGGGCCGAACAAAGATCTTAATATTTTCATCATAGCAGGCCGATTATAGATAAAAAAAATCCCGTTTGCCACATTTTTATAAATGTTCAGATTTTACTTGCGTTTTTACGAATCGTCTTTATAATATGTCGTGTTCTTAAATAAATTTTTAAGGGCGGGGTTCGGAAACAAACCCCGCTCTTTCAATAAGACATACAATAAACGCGAAGGAGTATATAAATGTCTTTTGTATCTATGCCACGTCAGGACTTGTTGCTTGCGATTGATTCGCTGGCCCAGGAAAAACAAATTGACCGTGAAATTGTTATTGAATCGCTAGAAGTTGCAATTGCAAAAATTGCCAAGCATAAATATGGCGAAGAATTTAATATCACTGCACAGATTGACCGCAGAAATGGCGCAATCTATGTAAAGCGTTTGTTTGATGTCATTGAATCACCTGAGGCGGCCGGTGAAGAATACAATCCAAATACCATGCTGACCGTTGCCCAGGCGAAAAAATATGCAAAAAATCCGGTTGTTGGCGATGTTGTAGAAGATTCACTGCCGGAACCTGAATTTGGCCGTATGGCATTCCAGACCGCGAAACAAATCATGACTACACGCGTTCGCGATGCGGAAAAAGGTCGCCAGTACGAAGAATTCAAAGACACAATTGGCGATATCGTTAATGGTGTTGTAAAACGCATTGAATTTGGAAATGTCTTTGTTGACATTAATGGCAAGGCCGAAGGCTATATCAAGGGTACAGAATTAATTCCAGGTGAACGTCTGGCGGTGGGCGACCGTGTGCGCGCATTAATTATGGATGTTGCGCGTTCAAATACAGGTCCACAGATTTTCTTGACCCGTACACACCCAATGTTTATGGAAAAATTGTTTGTTCAAGAAGTGCCAGAAATCTATGAAGGTATTATCAAAATTAAATCTGTTGCACGCGCACCTGGGTCACATGCAAAAATTGCTGTTGAAACCGCAGACCCATCTATTGATGCAGTTGGTATGACCGTTGGTATCAAGGGAACACGCATTCAGCCGGTTATTAATGAATGTCACGGCGAAAAGATTGATGTTATCTTGTATTCCGAAGACCCTGCGGTATTTATTGTTAACGCAATGCAACCTGCCAAGGTCGCCAAGATTATCGTTGACGAAGATACACGCAGCGCAGCCGTTGTTGTAAACGAAGATCAACAGTCCTTGGCAATTGGTCGTCGTGGTCAGAATGTTCGTCTGGCTTCACAGTTGACAGGTTGGAACATTGATGTTATGAACGAAACCGAAGAACAGGAACGCCGCGCCAAAGAATTTAAAGAAAAGACAGAACTGTTTATCGGGGGGCTGGATGTTGATGAAATGATTGCGCAATTGCTGATTACCGAAGGGTTCCGCACAATTGAAGAAATCGCATTCGTTGATATCGCAGAACTGGAAGAAATAGAAGGCTTTAATTCAGAACTGGCGGCAGAATTACAGAAACGCGCAAAAGATTATCTGAATAAAATTGAACAAGATTATATTGAAGCGGGCCACAAAATCGGCATGCAAGACGACCTGTTGAACTTTGACTTTATCAAGCGTCCAACAATTATGAAACTGGGTCAGGCGGGTATCAAATCACTGGACGATTTGGCAGACCTTGCAACAGATGAATTGGTTGAAATCCTGGGCGAAGACACAATGAGTAATCGTCTGGCCGGCCGTATAATTATGAAGGCACGCGAAATTGCATATGGGATAACCAAAGATAACGAATAAATAAACTGATGGAGTTGTTTTAACATGGCGACATTAACACTTGGAAAATCTGTGACAACTGATGCGGTTCGCAGCAAGAAAGGCGACGCGGTGTTCGTAGAACGCCGTCGCCGTGTTGTTGCACCAAACAGCAAAGAACTGCGTGACGAACCTGTTGCGCCGGCAACACCAAAGAATGCCGCCGATGAAAAATTGCGCGCGGTATTGGCCGCCGCCAAGGCACGCGAAGAAGAACGCAAAAAACGCGAAGCCGAAGAAGCGGCTGCCCGCGCAGCGCGTGACGCCGAAATTGAACGCGAAAATCGCGAATATGAACAGGTAAAATCGCAATTGGCTGCGCGTGAAAATATCAATAAAGATGCAGACACAGAACCTGCAGAAGAGGTCCCACAGCCCAAGGCAAAAACCACACAACAGCCCAAGGTATTTACAAACAATGCTGTTGCCGGTGCAAACCGTGGCAAAAACCGTGGTGGCGATGATGAAGATGGTCGTCCGGGACGCTTTAACAACTCTAAAAAAGATTTCAAGAAATCTGGCAAAATTCATTTGCATGATATCGTTATGGGCGATGGCGAAGATGAAGATGAAATCGGTCTGCGTGGTGCAAACCGTCGTCGGTCCGAAGCGTCACTGAAACGATTCCGCGAGAAAGCACGTGCAGTGTTTTCTGCCCCGCAAAAAGTTGAACATGTTGTCAATCTGGGCGACACAATTACGGTCAAAGACCTGGCGGCGGCAATGGCTGAAAAAGTTGGCAATGTTATCAAAAAACTGATGGAAATGGGTATGATGG
>CALARG010000011.1 GCA_937888635.1 uncultured Alphaproteobacteria bacterium | reverse complement strand
GCCGACCAATAATCCCATCCGTTAAAACTAACACTGCGTTGCAGTTTTGCCGCCATAACATGGATAGATGCCTTGCCATATAATTGGTGCGTTAATTGACCGTCATGCGTTATCATAACACGTTCACCACGCGGACTGACCAATGTCTGCCCGACATACAGCAGGCCTGCCTCAATCAATTCTTTGAACGCAACACGGATTTCATCTCGTTTTGGCTTGGCAACTTCTATATCAGACAAATCAATTGGTTTAACATTTGCAACACGGGCGCGCGCCGCATCAACATACTCAGATTCGCGTTCAATCCCAATAAACTGACGTCCCAATTCGCGCGCCGCCGCCGCCGTCGTTCCCGACCCCATAAATGGGTCCAGAATAATATCCCCAGGCTTCGTTGACGCCAAAATAACACGATGTAATAAATCCAACGGCTTTTGTGTATTGTGCAGGCTTTTTCCATCACTTCCTTTGACACGTTCTTCGCCCAAACAAATATTCAAATCCCAGTCTGAACGCATCTGTTTACCACCATTTAACTTTTTCATTGTTTCATAGTTAAATGTATACTTTCCCGTCTTGGTTGGTGTGGCCCATATTAATGTTTCATGCGCATTTGTAAATCGCGTACCACGAAAATTCGGCATCGGATTTGTCTTGACCCAGACAATATCGTTTAAAATCCAAAATCCCATATCTTGCAAGATTGCGCCGACACGAAATATATTATGATAACTGCCAATTGTCCACATTGCGCCATTTGGTTTCAGCACGCGTTTACATTCGGCCAACCATGCGCGTGTAAATTCATCATATTCCGCATTTGACGCAAAAGAATCCCATTCATCACGCACTGCGCGTGCAGCGGTTTGGTCTTCGGGGCGATACAATGTTTTTGACCCCAGTTGTAAATTATATGGTGGATCTGCGAAAACAGCATCAACTGAACCATCGGGCAAGCCACGCATCAGTTCCAGGCAATCCCCCTGCAAAATTTGGTTCAGATATTTGTTCATCTCTCTGTTTTCTCCGCTGGTATACATTTTATCATATTTTGGGGTTAATTTTTTTATGCACCTGTTGCATTTTTTAAATAAAGGGCTTGATTTTTTATAAAAGTGCATTTTTCAGAGAAAATAAAATTACTTGCGAAAAAATGATTTGATTGCTACCGTATATGCTCATGAGATGTCCATATTGCAATTCTACGGATAGCAGGGTCACAGATTCACGCCCCGATATAGAAGACGCGATTATTCGCCGTCGTCGTGTTTGTGAACAATGCGGTGCAAAGTTCACAACTGTTGAACGCGTACAGATGCGCGATTTAATGGTTCGCAAAAACAGTGGCAAACTAGAGGCATTTGACCGTGAAAAACTGCGCCGCAGTATTAAATTGGCATGCAGAAACAGGGATGTAGGAGATGAACAAATAGAAAAATTGGTGACTTCAATTCATCGCAGACTGGAAACAGAAACCGCCGATGACACAGTGACCAGCGCACTGGTCGGTAAAATGGTATCTGATTCTTTATTGAATTTGGACCCTATTGCGTTTGTACGCTTTGCGTCTGTTTATCAAAAATTTTCACGAATTTCTGACTTCAAGAAAATAATTGCCCAAATTCCAGAAGATGATGAAGGTGCGGTTGTATGCAAATTGCCCAAGACTTCTTTGTTCTGACAATATAATCATGAAAAAATTTTTCACATTTTTGTTTGCCTTGTTTATACCGCTGAATTTATTAGCGGCGGGCACCCCACAAATTTTATCGGATGTTGATGCCAGTCTGTATCAACAAATCTTTGCATTACAAGACCGGGAAAAAATAAACACTGCAATTAATGTTCAAAATCAAATTGCAGACAAACTATTAATGAACGAAGTTTTATATCAGCGATATATCTCAGACACATATCGCACACGCGGCGCAGAAATTGCGGCATGGATGGAAAAATATAACGACATGCCGGGGGCGACACGTATGGAAAAACTGGCCAAGATAAAACAAGCCACCGTTCGCCGGGCCCGTACACCAAATATTATCAGTGGGTCCGAATCAATAGAGACGGCACAATCCGAAACATGGACGGCAAAAAAATATTCGGGCACGACAGGAAAAAACATAGATAAATTCAAGCGCGCGATTAGAACCGGCTCAACCAAGGTTGCGCGTCAAATCCTGGAAGACAAAAAATTCAAAGGCAGCCTGACCGAATCCGACTATGGTCGCTTGGCGGGTCGCCTGTCATATATATATTATACAAATGGCGAAATGGAATTGGCAAAAAAATGGGGTTTTGTTGCATCAGATGCCGATTCTGAATACGGTCTGTGGGCAATGGGACTGTTATATTTCAAAGAAGAAAAGTATGCCGAATCCCAAAAATATTTCAGTCGTATTTTGGATTTGCCACAAATTAATAACGCCAGAAAGACCGAGGCAGCATTCTGGGCCGGCCGCGCCGCCGACTGGGCGGGCCGACGCGACATGGCCAAAAAATACTGGCGAATCGCCGCCACCCACCCAATGGCATTTTATGGTGCATTGTCGGCAGTAATGCTGGGGCAACAGCCGGAATACGAATTTTTTGAAAACAACGCAACAGACGAAGACTACACAGAACTGGCAAACACAAAGTATGGCCGCATTGCGCTGGCACTGATTCAGGTTGGACGCAAAGACCGTGCCGAAGAATACCTGAAATATCTGATAACCCCCAAGGTGTCAGACCGAATCCTGCATGCGGTAAATTCAGTTGCAACTGAATTTAATATGCCGCGTCTGTCCGTCCAATCGGCCAGTGTTATCAAAGACCGTGGCATCTTGGAAATTGATGACGATATTATATATTCCGCGCAATACCCATTACCTGATTGGGAACCGCTGGGCGGCTGGTCAATTGATCGCGCATTATTGTTGGCGATTACCAAACAGGAAAGCAATTTCCGCGTATCTGCAAAATCGGGCGCGGGTGCAAATGGCGTTATGCAATTAATGCCCAGCACTGCCAAACGCGTTGCCCGTGCGAACAAGGTTGATATATCCCAAATGGACATGTCAAACCCCGAACATAACATGTTTCTGGGCCAGCAATACATTGTTGATTTGTTGTCACATCCAAATGTAGAAAACAGCATTATTAAAATGTTGGCAGCATATAATGCGGGCATGGGCACAATGGTAAAATTTGAAAAGTCGTTCTATACATACGATCCGTTATTATACATTGAAAGTTTCCCGGCATACGAAACACGCAGTTATATAAAACGCGTAATGTCAAATCTGTGGTTGTACCGTGCCCGATTGGGCCAACCATTGACATCAATGGAAGAATTGGCGCATGGTAATTGGCCACTGTACAACAGCGAAGATGAATATGTTCAGCAACAAATCGCCGACCGCATGACGATTTAACAAATCACTTTATTCAATTTATTATTTCTCATAAAAAAATTCCACCAATTGGTGGAATTTTTATTATTTAGAATCCGAAAACCATACGCTGTTTAGATTGACGCTTCTTTTCGTTGCGAACGGCTTCTTCTTTCAAACGCTTGCGTTTTGTTGTTGGTTTTTCATAACGCTGACGTTCTTTCATTTCGCGGTACAGACCTTCTTTCTGCGATTTACGTTTTGCAACGCGCAGTGCCTGTTCAACGTTGTTATCGCGAACCAGAACCTTAACCATATGTATTCACCCCCTTTAACGCATTATCTTGATTATTAACCAAAGAAAGGGACTTGCGTCCCCTTCCCTCTTTGTTTTGGTGGAGCTGATCAGGCTCGAACTGACGACCCCCTGCTTGCAAAGCAGGTGCTCTACCAACTGAGCTACAACCCCAAAACTTTGCACTTTCATCATGAAAGCGAACGCATTTTATAAATTTTTTAATCCAATGTCAACAGAAAATTTGTTTTCCTAACATTTTATTGACAATAAAAATATTTTGTATAAAATATCTGCAACAAAAGAAAGATTACAACATGCAAAAAACACACAAGTATGCTTTTATACCAGATAACTATTCTGATGTCCTGGCTGAATTAAAGGGCAAACATTTTGCCTGGGAAATGAATTTTAGTTCACGCACAGAAAACAAAACCATCGGCCACATCACGCATTATGCCATTGGTGACACACCATCGGCAAACTGTCTGATTTTAATTCCGGGACTGGCATCCAACACACGCACAGAACCATTGATGAAGGTTATTGAATACTGGGCATTAATGAATAAACATGACATATACTGTCTGGATACATTTCTGGGCGACTTTCTGCCTGATACATCACAAGAATTAGCGAACAAGCATACTTTTACAGAATACATTGATTTAATTGATACGGGCCTGGATGTTATTGAAAAAGATGTAAAGGCAAAGAAATATGATTATTCATGCCTTATCGGGCACAGCGCAGGCGCAACCGGAACATTTGAAATATATAACAAGCGCATTCGCGAACGCAAAAAATTGCGTTTCAGCGCATCTGTAATGTTCGCCCCATATCTGGACCACAGTTTTACAGCATATATCCAAAAATTTTACAGAAAATTTTCATACAACAACGAAATAGACATTGAAACATTCAAACAATCTGCGATTGGTCTGAACAGTCCACACGAACCGCGTCTTGAAAATGGAAAATACGCAAAAATATCCGTACTGCCAAATTTTTATGACGACATGGATTCTGTTGAATTTTACCCAGAATTAATGGATAAATACTGCATTCCAATCACATTGGTTGCGGGCGGTCAAGACAAAAAATCCCCACCCGAAGAACTGCGAAAAAAATATAATATTTTACGCAGTGGCAAAAATGGCCACCTGTGGAAATTTGTTGTTTTCAAAGATTCGCGTCACAGTTTCATAGACCAATACAAAGACTGGGGTGCAATTCTGCGATTAATACAATCTCAAAAACGCTTTGCGCAAAAACACAGCAAATAAACATTTTTAGGGCTTTACACGCCCCCCAGACAGGCTTTATAATACAAACGCTATGAAAAAAATATCTAATAAAATAAAGTCCTTTATCAAAGGCGATGAATCAAACGGTCGTATTAAATGGTCACTGTATGGGCGCGTCTGGCGCGAAGTTGGCGCACCATATTGGAAATGGCTGGCCGCCGGCATAATATTTACCATCCTGGCCGCCGGGGCCGAGGCATATACCATCACCCTGGTACAACAGGTTGTGGACAAGGCCTTTATTGAAAAAAGTATGAACGCCATCTATTGGTTGGGAATTCAGGTTATCGTCGCTTTTGGTGCCAAGGGCACATTTACATACGCCAAGGCCTTGATTATGTCCAAGGGTGGCCTGCTGGCCAGCGCAAATCTGCAGAAAAAGATTTACCGTCACATGACCCACATGAACCTGGCGCGTTTCTATGGCGACGGTATTGGTAAAAATCTGAACTATTTCAGTGTTCAGGCCGGCGCGGTATTAAACCTGGTGACTGGCACAGTGATTAAGGTTGTACAAAACATCGCAACATTAATCATGACATTGGCATTGATGTTCTATTACGCACACCAGATGTGCATTGTATTAATGTTCCTGGCACCTGCGATTATGATTCCAATGGTTGCAATCATGCGCAAACGCCGTAAATTATCACGCCAATCATTCGGTATTGCAAACAATGTATCACAACAATTAAACCAAACCCTGCACGGTATCAAAACCATCCAGGCATTTGCCGCCGAAGAACGCGAAGAAAAAAACTTTGCACGTGTTTTAAACTCTTCTGTTATCAACGCGTACAAAAGTACCCAGGCCAACGCCCTGCGTTCCCCATTGATGGAATTTATGATTTCAATTGGTCTGTGTATCGCGATGATTATGGGTGGCCACTTTATTTCCAGTGGCGCAATCACAACCGGTGATTTTACCGCATTCTTGCTGGCATTAACGGCGGCATACAAACCCGCAAAAAGTATTACCGGCACCGGTGACACATTACAGCATGGTCTGCTGGCGGCAGAAATCCTGTTTGACTTCCTGGACAGCAAACCTGACATCACAGACGCACCTGATGCCCGTGAACTGACCGCGAAAAATATGTCCGTCGGATTCCATGATGTATCGTTTGCATATAATCCAAATGAACCTGTTATCAAGAATCTGAACCTGAATGTACCGGCGGGCAAAGTATGTGCATTGGTCGGCCCATCAGGTGGCGGAAAAACAACATTATTCAACCTGCTGGAACGTTTCTATGACCCACAACTGGGCAAAGTGACAATAAATAAAACAGACATTCGCAAATACACACTAAAATCCCTGCGCCAAAACATTGCCGAGGTTTCGCAATCCGTATTCTTATTCAACGGTTCTATTGAAGACAACATAAAATACGGCAATCCTGACGCAACCCACGAAATGGTTGTCGCGGCCGCCCGCGCGGCAAATGCCGACGGCTTTATCAACGAATTTCCAGACGGATATAACACTTCTGTCGGCGAAGGTGGCGGTCTGCTGTCTGGCGGGCAAAAACAACGAATCG
>CALARG010000010.1 GCA_937888635.1 uncultured Alphaproteobacteria bacterium | reverse complement strand
GCCAAATCAATAATGATTTTTTCTGGGATAACATCAACCAGACCGCGCAACGCAACCTTGCGCACCGCAAAGTTCAATGTGCCACCCAATTTCAGACCCTTTGAGATTTCTGCATTAACAACTTCCACTGGTACAACCACATTAACTGGGTTTTTAACATCAATGCGTTTAAAGTCTGCGTGAATAACGGCATCACTTACTGGGTGATACTGAATATCCATCAGCATTGCATCTTCTGTACCTGCGGATGTTTTAATTTGGAACAATTTTGTCCGCAAACCTGGTGTTTTCAACAACATATCAAATTCACGACCGTTTAATTCAATCGCGACAGGGGCTTTCTTTTCCCCGTAAATAACAGCAGGGATATTTTTGTTATTGCGGATGCAACGCGCGGCCCCCTTGCCGGCAACATTGCGAATTTCTGCGTTTAATTCAATTGCCATTTTATAATCCTTTTAATGGTTTTGTTTAACTATACACAGCCTCCAAGGGTGCTGTGCGTCGCGCATTATGACCTAAAAAACACGAAAAATCAAGTAAAAATATAATTTATTAAAGACATTCATTCCAATCGCTTGGCATCGTGGCATAGTCAGACAGACCAGTTGCCCCACAATACGCCCCTCCGAAGCCATACGCCCCGGCGCCAGAAAAGATTTCATACAGATATTTCCCATTTATCCGTGCAGATGGTCCGGTAAGGCCTGTGCACCCAGCAAACGTCCCCGCGAACGCAGTTCTGGGCGCCGCACCCGAAAGATTGCCAAATAAATTTTCTGGGATTGATGTTATGCCGGTGCAAAAAGCAAAAGTAGCCCAAAACATTGACTCAGTCGGCACACCAGACAGTCCCCCAAACAAATTTTCGGGAATTGGCCCGGTTAAGTCTTTACATCCTTGAAACGTACTATAAAACATACCTACTACTGGTTGACCAAATATACCACTAAACAGATTTGCGGGGATGCTAGTTATTTTGGTTCCGTAGAATGTGTTAATAAAACTTGGCTGAGAGCCATCCGCTAATGTGCCGAATATCGCGCCCAACGAACCATCAATTGATGCGAGGTTAGTGTTCCTACCAAAATATACAGAAGCAGAAAATGTGTCACTATTATATGTTGTGGCCATCCCCCCCAGTTTTATATCATATATCCCAGCCGTATCGTATTTATGCGCGTACCGTGTATCGGTTGTGTTCGTTCGTGTTATCGTTTCGGTCTTTCCATCGCCCCAATCAACTAAAAATTCTCCTGCGGCACTGATGTAAAAATCAAAACTGGACGTATCTGGTGTTGTTGTAATAAAAAACTTATATTTTTCTTCCTTTTTTACCAATGATTCCACCGCCGTGTCTGTGGCAATTGTGTCGGCGACAACCATTGTCGCAAATTCACCATTTCCGTAATCGGTGGTCTTTTCCCCGTTCAATAATTCATTTGCAACATCCACCGCCGTCAACAGGTATTTCATATTCGCCGCAACGCCAACATTTGTTATTTCGCGGTTATACGGAATTGTGATATCCCATTTATCTGCAATGGCGGTATGTATATATTCAACATTTGCAATCTGGGCAGATTGCACCGGGGCGATTATCAGCATAAATAAAAATAATATTAATTTTTTCATGGTGGCGGGCATTCCTTCCTTATTCTGCGGATGGTAACGCCGGGGTGGGAACAACCAGCGTACCCGACACAGTATATGTGCCCGCCATTGTTTGATTTGCGGATTCAGATACATCAACCTTGGTCGTTGTGCGCGTTTCAACATATGTTGTTGACGCCAAATCGGCCCACACACTACACGGAATCAGCAATATTAAAAATAAAATAATTCGTCTCAACTTTATCCCCCAAAAATAAAAACCGCATTGATAAATCAAAAGCGGTTGGAGGTTCGAAACTATAAGTCGTTATAGTGGGCTTATTCAACATATTCACCGCCCTCCAACCCGGGGTTGGAGAGTTTGTCCATCGTAATGGACTACGACTTCAAGGGTTTCGACACCCCATCAATGTCAAAATCAACACTGACACATTAATTATAAACAAAATAGAAAATTAAAACAATCTAAATTTTCATCATAATTAAAAATCTGGCGCGACCGTATGTCTTGTCGCGTAAAATCTGCCATTTGGATTCGTCTGGCTGATATGGATTTGTTGATTCTTGTTCCCAGATTACAACCGTGCCACTTTTTGCCAATGCGCCAATCTTTTTAACCAACGCTGCGCCCAATTCGTGCATATCGTATGGCGCATCAATAAAAATTAAATCTGCCACGGGCGCATATTTTTGCGCGGCGGAAATCGCATCGGCCTGAATAACACTGGCGCGCGCCCCGACCCCCAGGGTTGCCAAATTATCACGCATTGTTTTAACAGATGTCGGCGCAATATCTGTAAAGACAACATTCGCCCCCGCATATCGCGACAGGCATTCAATTCCAAACGCGCCACTGCCACCAAACGCGTCCCATACATTTTGCAGATTATCAAAATCAACAATCCCTGATTCCATCATATTAAACAGTGCAATTCGCGCACGATTTTGTGTCGGGCGTGCATTGGGTGGCAGGCGCAATTTGCGCCCACGATAATTTCCGGAAATAATTTGCAATTTTGAATCCATGCGTTAAAGTATACAATATGAAATTTATGAATCAAGCCCTTATTTGCGCCCGGCGCGCATTTGCACACGATGATGTACCAATTGGTGCCGTTATTGTTCGTGATGGTGTGGTTATTGCGCGTGGCGAAAACCAGGTGCAATTGAAAAAGAACCCAACCCTGCACGCGGAAATTGTTGCGATTAATCGCGCATGCAAAAAATTAGGCACAAAATTTCTGGACGGCTGTGATATTTATGTGACATTGGAACCATGCGCAATGTGTGCAACGGCAATATCATTTGCGCGTATCAACAATATTTATTTCGCCGCAACCGATGTCAAGGGCGGTGGAATAACATCTAATTCCCGCATATATGAAACAGACACGCACCTGTGGAAACCATGCGTACACCAATTGCCAGAATTTGCAGATGTATCTGCACAAATGTTGCGTGATTTCTTTGCGTTGCGCCGCGCTAAAAAGTCCGCTTGACTTTTCGGGGCAAAAAATGGCATAGTCAAACCGTAATGACAATTCGTTTTATTAATTTTTACTGTTGTTGTTAATTTACATATTTTTGCGAACATAATTTGTTTGCGCACTGAATACACAATCACTAAAATCTCAAACAAATAAACCGAACAAGGAAAGCATAACATGACGATAAAATTATATAATACATTGACCCGCCGCCTAGAAGAATTTACCCCATTACAACCCGGCAAAGTTGGTTTTTATACTTGCGGTCCAACTGTCTATTGGGATGCGCATATTGGAAATATGCGAACAATGGTCAACAGTGATATCATCAAGCGTGTATTTACAGAAAATGGTTATGAAGTAAACCACGTTATGAATTTTACTGATGTTGGTCATTTAACCAGTGACGGCGACACCGGAGATGACAAAATGGAAAAGGGCGCAGCGCGTGAAAATTTATCTGTATGGGATGTTGCGCAAAAATACATTGATGGCTTTCTGTATGATATGGATTTGTTAAATAATATTCGTCCTACGCATATGCCACGCGCCACGGACCATATTTCAGAGCAAATCGCCCAGGTTCAGCAATTAGAAGAACTTGGATATACATATGAAATTCCGGGCGATGGAATTTACTATGATACATCAAAATTCGCGAATTATGGTGCGCTTGGCGGACAAAAATTATCTGAATTGCGGGGTGGGGCGCGTATTGATGACAGCGGAAAACGTAATTCTACAGACTTTGCATTATGGAAATATTCGCCGACAGATACTAAACGTCAAATGGAATGGGACAGCCCATGGGGCGTTGGATTCCCTGGTTGGCACATTGAATGCAGCGCGATGAGTATGAAATATCTGGGACAGCATTTTGATTTGCACGTAGGCGGACAAGAACATGCAAAAGTGCATCATTCAAACGAAATCGCGCAAAGCGAACCAATTGTCGGCGCGCCATGGGTGTCTTATTGGATGCATTTTGAATGGCTGTTGTTAAAAGATGGCAAGATGTCAAAATCTGCCGGCACAGCCTATACGGTTCGTAATCTGGTAGAGCGGGGCTACGATCCAATGGCATACAGATATCTGCTGTTGCAAAGCCATTATCGTCAACCTCTGGAATTTTCGTTTGAATCTTTAGATGCTGCGACCAACGGATATAAAAATATTGTCAGAAAAATAGCAGACCTGATTAACGCTGAAAAGACGACCAATGTAGATTCAGAACGGTATAATGCATGGCATGATAAAATATTGTCGGTTGTATCCGATAACTTTAAAACAGCCGAAGCGTTGGTGTTGGTTCAGGATTTATTAAAAGATTCTGCGACAAATCCAGAAACAAAAATCCAGTTATTTGAATTTGTTGACCGCCTGTTGGGGTTGCAATTTATTGACCGTGCGACAAAGTTGATTGCGCTGGAACGCGAAAGTGCGCCCGCCGAAATCGTTGCGCTGGCTGAATCCCGCGCCACGGCCAAGGCAAATCGTGATTGGGCGACTGCGGACGCGTTGCGTGCTGAAATTGATGCTGCCGGCTGGACGGTTTTGGACAGCAAAGACGGTTATAAAATTGTCAAAAAGGCATAAAAACCAAAAAAATAAAAAATAATAAAAAACTGTTGAAATTGGGGCAATATTAGTGTATATTGCCCCTCGTTAACAATAGAGGAAATTTCCATGAACTATCCATATATGCCAAAATCAACTGCACTGTGGTTAATTGAAAACACTGCGTTGACATTTGAACAAATCTCGGAATTCTGCGGGTTGCACGAATTAGAAGTAAAAAGTATCGCCGATGCAGAAACATATAAAATTCAACCCTTGAACCCAATTTTAAGTGGCCAGGTCACACGCGAAGATATCACAAAATGCGAAGCGGACCCATCTGCGCGCCTGACATTACGCAAAGAAATCGTTGATGCCCAGCAAAAGCAGAACAAGCGTGGCGTTGGCTATACACCAAAATTGCATCGTCAAAATCGTTTGGGTGGTATTTTGTGGATTGTTAAAAACTATCCAGACTTAACAGACGGCCAGGTTGCACGCCTGATGCGCAGTACAAATACAACTGTTGCGGCTGTTCGCAATAAGACACATGCGTCGTATTCGCTGATTCAGATTCAAAGTCCGATTGTTCTGGGCCTGGTATCAGAATCTGCAATTCATGATGCCGTGGCCAAGGCGCAGAAAATGGCTTCTGCCCCAAAAAAGAAAAGCAAGAAAAAATAATAACATTCCATTAACACTTAAACATTGCAAGCAGGTTATTAATGGCTAAAAAACTGGACGAAGCAACAAGACTTTTGATTGAGTCTTTACCAGAAAACTTACAAAAATTGGCAACCAGCGCGACCGAAATCGGTTATATGTCGCGCATGGATTTTGATGCCGCAACCGAAGCGGACGAAGTCCCCGCCGAAGAACATGACGAAGTCCTGGATTTCTTTCAACAGGATCTGGGACTGGAAATTCTGGAAATTGACAATTACCCCCAGGATTTAAACCGTTATTACGGCACCGACGAAGATGAAGAACCGCGCGATAAAACACGCAATCTGTTAAATGCAGATGCCGAACAGGTTGATGTAAACGATGACGACTATGAACATTATGCCAAACAGTTGGAACGCAGCCAGACAGGTTCATTGGTTCTGGGGGTCCAGGATTCCGTTCAATCATACCTGAAACAAATCGGCACAGTTCAATTGTTGACCGCCGCCGGCGAAGTTGCAATCGCCCAACGGATTGAGGCTGCCTCGCGCCTGATGGTATACGGCCTGTGCGAAAGTCCTATGACAATCCAGGCAATGCTAGATTGGTACCAACAGTTATTAAATGAAGATATTCGCCTGCGCTATATCGTGAATCTGGAAGTTATGTATTCCAGTGATTCCGAACAGAAAAACCTGGCGGCATTGTCCGAAGCCCTAAAGTCCAAGGGGGTTGAACATGTTGACGAACTGGACGATGATGACCTGGACGATTTAACCGATAGCGTTGAAACCGACGACGAAGACGAAGAAGATTTAGACGACGAAGACGGTATTAAAAAAGAAGACACACCACGCGGCACATCGGGTGTTCCAATTCCTGTGATGGAAGAATCCCTGATGCCAATGGTCTTGGAATTATTTGCAAAAATTAAAAAGATTTTCAACAGCATGCAAAAACTTCAGGCCAAGCGTCTGGATAACCTGTTGTCGTCTGATACGCCTGATGCGGCATTGGAAAAGAAATACACCAAAATGCGCCTGGAACTGTTTGAACATGTCAGCAAAATTCGTCTGAACGACGACAGGGTTGCTGAAATTCTGGAACAGTTAACCAAGCGTGACCAGTTGTTAATGGGACTGGAAGGGAAATTGTTGCGCCTGGCAATGGCGAACAAGATTAAACGCGAAGATTTCTTGGCGGAATATGTTGGAAACGAAATTAATCGTAATTGGGTTAAAAAATTGGCCAAGCATAAAAATCCAACCTGGTCAGGCTTTGCGAAAAAGCACGAAGCAGACATTCTGAAAATCCAAGAAGACATCACCGCAATTGCCACCGAAACAGGTCAGCCAACGGCCGAATATAAAAAGGTTGTTGAACTGGTTCGCCGTGGCCAGACCGAGGCCGCCCGTGCAAAACGCGAAATGATAGAGGCAAACCTGCGTTTGGTTATTAAATTCGCGAAAAAGTCCAGCAATCGTGGTCTGGGCTTGGACTTCTCGGACTTGGTCCAGGATGGAAACATCGGTTTGATGAAGGCTGTTGATAAATTTGACTATCGTTTGGGGAATAAGTTTTCAACCTATGCAACGAACTGGATACAACAGGGTATTTCACGCAGTATCGCCGACCAGGCGCGCACAATCCGTATTCCTGTGCATATGATTGACAATATTCACAAGATTCAGCGTGCTTCGCGTCAGTTTATGCATAAATACGGTCGCCAACCAACCGCCGAAGAATTGTCCAAGATTATCTATCTGCCGGTTGACAAGATTCACAAGGCGATGAAGGTAAATCTGAAACCAATTTCATTAGAAGCGCCCGTCGGCACCGAAGACGACAGTTCGCGTATTGAAATTATCGCAGACGAAACGGCTAAAAATCCATTTACATCTGCCGCGCAAAAGAACCTGCGCAAGATTGTGACCCAGATTTTATCTGAATTGGACCCTAAGGAAGAAACCGTCCTGCGCCAGCGTTTTGGTATGTCAACAAACAAGACCAGCACATTGGAAGAGGTCGGCGAATACATCGGCGTCACCCGTGAACGTATTCGTCAGATTGAACAAAAGGCACTGAACAAGTTGAAACATCCAACTCGTGCCCGCAAACTGCGCAGTTTCTTGGAAGATTAACACCTTTGCCCCGCGTTTTGCGGGGCATATTCTTAAAAAAAGGAAGGCATTATGAAAAAGACATTGTTATTTTGTAATGGCCTGTCGGGCAGTGGTAAAACATATTTTATCAAAAACACATTGCCGGCGGGGCTGTTTTATAACCTGCGTTCTGCGACCACACGTCCAATGCGTGATGGCGAAAGCGAAGGCAATCCATACTTTTTTCGTGATGAATCCTATTTTGATAACGCGCCATTGGCAACCCACCTGTGGGTAAATCAGAATGTTTGGATGCCTGGTGATAAGAAATGGCTTTACGGCATCCCAGAACAAGAGGTTTACGACCACCTGGGCCAGAATTTAATTTATGATGTTATTGAACCGCGCTATGCCCGCCAATTAAAGGATTGGTTCAAGCGGCACGGCCTGGACGCGCAATATAATTTTCGCGTGGCATATTTTCTGCCACCAATCAATCACATGAATACGGTAAATTCCCGCGCAAACATGCCAAACGATGCAACAGTTCGCACATTAAACACATGTAATCCTGGGGACTTTACACGCGAAAACCTGCGCATAGATTATATTATGCGCCCAATTGATGGAATCTATGACCCACGATTAATGGCACACATTGACCAGTTGCAAAAACACAGATAGATAAAGGTTCTGTCAGTCCCCCTTCGCGGGCGAAGGGGTGCTGACCCTGGTTGGTGGGATAGTGGTTTAATACAAGCTTTGTCATACCGGCGACGGCCGGTATCAATTGCCCCGCAGGGACTGAATTAAAACTGTCTGTGACGCAGCAGATTCCCGCGCCGGGACCGCACAAATAAGTGTTTGTGTGGAGGGGGCAAGCAGGGGTGGCGAAGTTTTTTAATTTCTTTCCGCCACTAACCACTTACACTAACAACTAATATAATTTTTTCTAATTGACATTTTGGTTGTATGTTTACTACAATACCCATGTCATGGCGGGTTGCCATGATGGGGTGTGAAGACCCGTTTATTGGCGTCGGAATAAGAACCTGTGGCGCATGCGTGCGCTGTTTTTTATTATTCTGATGATATTCTCCTGATCAATCCCACTTGGTCAGGAGGGCTTGTGAATATATTGAATAAGCAGCACAATTCCAATAAATTGTCTTCAACCTCCTGACCACCTGAAATTTCTGGTGGTTTTTTGTTTGTTATAACGGGGGGATGTACGGCTTTGCGGCGTTTTTTATTAATTTTCGCTATATTATTTCTGACGCCAATTATTGGACATGCTGCCACATGTACATCAACTGAAACTGTCACCAAATGTGCAAAGATTTCAACATTTTATGAAAAAATTGATTATGAAGTGCTTAGTGATACGGAATACATCATATATTTCAGGTCAAATGGATATGGATACAGAGTTCCTGTTCATGGTATCGCAACTGAAAGTGCTTGTAAGCTAACAACCGCACCATTTGAAAGAAGTACAATTATGCCACCAGTAGTGCCAGGCGATACCGCTGCGAAAAGCTGTGCAGAAGGTTCATTTTTTGCGATTTATAACATGACTGCATCAGAAACTGACATTTGTCCAGATGGTTTTTTTACCATGCCGTATGATGTTTCCTGTGGCGCCGGCATGGTTGATACGGCCAATGTGCCGAATTGCAGCGATGATACATCCGGCGAATCATGTTTAATTCCCGCCACATCAGCCCCCGCACCCGAATATAAATTCAGCATCAGCGCATACGACACATCATCATTTAGTTTTAAAATCAGTGCGGCGGGTACTTTCTATGTTGATTGGGGCGATGGCAATACCGAAACGATTGAAAAGCCAGACACAACTGATACAACATATTCACATAACTACTCCACCGCGGACACATATACTATCAAGATTGGCGGTCTGGCCACCGCATATAACAGTTCCAGAACCGTCGCATCAATAAGTTTTGAAGATAATATGGATATTGAATCAATTGACGGCTCGTTGGGTGCGATATTCCCAACATTATCGGATGGCGGCCAGCCAAGTTTTTATAACACTTTTTTTGCATGTTACAACCTGGCCGACATTCCTGAAACCCTGTTCAGTGGTGTTACGGGCAATGCGCCGTATATGTTCAGTTACACATTTGCTGCCTGCGAAGGCCTGACCAGTATCCCCGAAAATTTGTTCAGTGGTATCACAGGTGCAGCAGAGGATATGTTCGCAAGCACCTTTATGTCGTGCGCTGGTATAACCAACATCCCCGAAAAACTGTTCGCTGGCGTCACGGGCAACGCACCTGATCTATTTAATAGCACTTTTGATGCCTGCTTCAGCCTAACCAGCATTCCAGAAAACCTGTTCAGTGGTATCACAGGCGCGGCCGATGGTATGTTTGAATACACTTTCCAAGCCTGCAACATGCTGACCGGTCCATCTGCACGGATTAATGGTAAATACCTGTATGAATTGTGGCCAGATAATGTCGCCGATTGGGGGCGTGGTATGTACTATGACGCAACCGGCCTGGACGACTATGCATGTATACCAACGGTCATGGGCGGTGGTGGCGAAGAATGCGAACCCGCACCAGAGGTTTTATGCACCATTGGTATCAGCCAAATTAAAATATCAACTGGGGTGTCCTTTGCACTGTACGCAGAAAAATACACCCAACCATCATTGGCAATAAAATACAATGACGGTATTTGCTATGGCAAATTAGAGCAGGGAAATCAATCCGGCACAATGAATTTCAACTATAATGGCACCGTCTATCATTTAGCAAATTAAAACCCCGGATAACCCGGGGGATTTTTTTTATTCTGCCAGTGTTCCAACCGACATTGTTATGCGACGAATCCCACTGCTGATGGATTTTTCCTTGTTAATACGCGCCTTTAATATTTCGCCCGTATGATAGATATGTGTTCCACCGCACAGTTCGCACGAAACATCGCCTGCAGTAATAACCTTGACCGTGTCGCCATATTTTTCGCCAAACAACGCCATTGCGCCTTTCTTGACGGCATCTTCCATAGACATTTCGGCATGTTCAACCGGCATATCCATTTCAATCCATTTGTTAACTAAATCTTCAACCGCCTGTTTTTCTTCGGCTGTCATCGCACGCCCGAACGAAAAGTCAAATCGGACGGAATCCGGACTAACCTTGGACCCGCGCTGTTCTACATCTTCGTTCAAGACATTACGCAACGCCGCCTGCAACAGGTGTGTCGCCGTATGTGCGCGCGCCGTCTGTTGGCGAATGGTTGCATTGATAACCGGTTGTACAATATCGCCAACCTTAACATCCGCGGTCAGTGTTCCTTTGTGAATTACAACATTGTTGACGCGCCCCGCCTCAGACACAGTCATAATTGTGTCTGTGCCACGCTTTAATTCGCCGCTGTCGCCAACCTGTCCACCCTGGGTGCCATAGAATGTCGTTTTGTCCAGCGCAACTTCAACTTCGTCCCCTGTATTTGCAGATTCTACAAATTCCCCATTGCGCAGAATTGACAGTACGCGCGATTCCATATCAACTGGTGCGTATTTTGCTGTGTCATCTGTATCGGCCAATTCCGTTTGTGATTCCCAGAATATGCGTGTACCCTTGGTGTTTGCACGACTGCGTTCTTTCTGTTCTGCCATAGATTTTTCAAAACCCGCGACATCAACATCAATATTTTTATCGCGCAAAATCATCTGGGTTAAATCCAATGGGAACCCGTATGTGTCAAACAGTTTAAACGCCACATCGCCTGGCAATACATTGTTGTTTAACTTTGGAATTTCGTTTTCCAGCAACTTCATACCATTTTGCAACATGTCCGCAAAGGCATTTTCTTCGTTTTGAATAATTTCAACAACGCGTGCTTGTTCGCGGGCCAGTTCTGGGTACGCATCGCCCATTTCTGTAATCAGGGCAGGGTACAATTTTGACAGTAATGCCCCGCGGTGCCCCAAAATCTGACCATGGCGCATTGCACGGCGCAGAATGCGACGGATAACATAACCACGATCCGAATTAGAGGGCAGCACACCATCTGCAATTGCGAATCCAACACTGCGCAGATGGTCTGTAATAACCTTGAAACTGGCAATGTTTTCTGGTGTTTCTGCAACGCCCGTAATATCGCTGACCGCGCGCTTCAGGTTTACGAATAAATCCGTGTCATAGTTATCTGTTTTGCCCTGTAAAATCGCTGCAACGCGTTCCAAGCCGGCACCTGTGTCAACATTCTGTTGGGGCAGGGGGCTTAAATTACCATTTGCGTCGCGATCATATTGCATAAATACATCGTTCCAAATTTCAACCCAGCGACCGCCGTCTTCGTTCGCACTGCCTGGCATGCCACCTGGTAAATCCGCACCCATGTCATAGTGCATTTCTGTACATGGGCCACATGGGCCAGTATCGCCCGCCGACCACCAGTTGTCTTTATCGCCCAGTAAAATTGCATCCTTGCCCGCAACTTTTTTCCAGATTTTTGCTGCTTCGTCATCACTGTAATGTGTTGTCACAACAATGCGGTTTGGATCCAACTTAAATACCTTGGTCAACAGTTCCCATGACATTTCAATTGCGCCTTCTTTGAAATAGTCACCGAAAGACCAATTCCCCATCATTTCAAAGAAAGTGTGGTGCCGTCCATCAAAACCGACATCTTCCAGGTCGTTATGTTTGCCACCCGCACGAATACATTTTTGAACATCTGCAACGCGTGGCGCGAATGCAGGTTCTGTGCCCTGTAAAATCCCCTTCCATGGCACCATGCCTGCAACCGTAAACAACAGTGTTGGGTCGTTTGGAATCAGTGAAGCAGATGGAACAATCTTGTGCCCCTTGGATTCAAAGTAGTCTAAAAAAGCCTTTCTAATTTCATTGTATGTCATATTCTTTATCCCTTGTATTAATTTTCGTGGGCTATTGTATAAATATTGCCCGCCAGTTTCAATCATATATTTTAATGTTTATGAAAATTTTTATGCGTCTAAATCTTGCCCCGATGGGGCGGCATCAGTCACATCTGCGACCAGCGCATTGCGTACAGCCGTATCGTATTTAGCCAGTGCATTCATAATCTGTTGCTGTGGATTTTTCTGTGGCTGAATTTGCATACCGTATTTTATCTGGGCGGTATCAATATCAATGGCCAGATAATTTAGTTCATCCATATAAATTGGCGTTGTTTTTTCATTATAATGGCGCGCAATAATATTCACCGCAGACCACATCATCATATCAACCGGTGGACGGAAATCCAAAGATTCATCAATGTCCGATATTTCCTGACGAACGCGCCCCAGTATGTCGCCCAGTTGCCATATGTTTTCCGTACGCACCAATGTCCCGGCCAGTCCGATATGCGGACGCACCAGATAGACATTTTCATTATCTATTGTAAAATTATCTGGGTTATTTATCACGCGCAACACATCAACCAGGCGTGTACGAACAACCGCCATATTTTGAATTATGGCAAAGTGGTTGCCTTCTATATGTGGAATATTCAGATTAAGAACGATGTCGTCGTCATCTGCGAACAAGAACCAATCTGCACATATCTTGTGTTCTTTTGCATATTTTATGATTTCCAACCGACTGTCCAGTGTTCCTTTGTTATAATCGCTGTTAATAATATGCAGACGCCCCTGGAACCCCATGTGTCGTATCCGGCGACGGCTTAATTTTATATCTGGGTTATCATTATGAATTATCAGGGTTATATTTTTGCCCAATCGCGCCAACCCTGACATAGATATTATCAGGTTTTCATTATAGTATGTGGTCAGCCCCACAATAACACGCGATTTTCGTCTAAACATATTAAAATATTAAATAAAACTTTCATAAATTGCAATCACATAGTTATTTATGATATAATACAAAATATTCAAAGGGGGATTTTGCACAATGAAGCCGACAATGATGTTCGCGATTATAATGCTGACCGCGATTGTTTTAATGACTGCATTTAATATACACCTGGGGCCTGCTGCAGATGTTGTTGCCGTATCGGCTGAAAATGCACCGAATGCCCTGTATGTATGCCCCGCGGCCAGTGACCTGTGGGATAAATTGGCGACGGGCTTTGCGGTGTTAAAGCGACCACTGATTATTGGTTTTTTCTTCGCAGTGATTGTTTTGTTGTTTACATGGGGGTGGGCGCTGTATCAAAATTTATTAAAAGACAAATTTGTGCGCGACGCATTCAAGACCCCATGGGCATTTACAAAATTGCTGTTTTGGGGTGTTGTGATTGTGTCTTTGTTGCTGGCGACGCCAAATCATTTCCGCACGGTGCATTTGACGGGTGCATCGGGCAATTGGGTGCTGTGTGATGATAACAGCCCCGGGGCCCAGCCTGTGCGTGCATCTGCCGTTCACAGATAAAACACCGCCAATTTGGCGGTTTTTTCATGATGCAAAGCAGAAAAATTGCAAAAATCTGGGGATTTCTAATTATTGTCTTGACTTAAAGCGCGGATTTCTTTACGATTCGGTTAAGCAGTACAGGAAATGTCCGTTGGAACTGCGGGACACCTTAAGATAAAAATTTTTATATGAAAGGAGAAACATATGAACAAACAACAATTAATTGATGCAATCGCAAACGAAGTTGATGTAACCAAAGCAACAGCTGCAGGCTGCCTGGACGCATTCATCAACACAGTTACAAAAGTATTAAAGAAAAAAGGCGAAGTTCGTTTGGTTGGGTTTGGTACATTTGCAACTGCAAAACGCAAAGCAACAACAGGCCGCAACCCACAGACAGGCGAAGCAATCAAAATCCCTGCTTCTACTCAGCCTAAGTTCAAACCAGGTAAAGCCTTGAAAGATGCTTTGAACTAAAAATATCTGATATTTGAAAATATCATTACACCCCGTTTGGGGTGTTTTTTTATGAAAATTTGCTTTACATATTTTTTTGTTTTTTATAAAATAATAGCGTCAAACAAAAAAGGAAGGACAAATGGCTGAAAAATCAATCAAAAAACCTGCAACGAAAAAAACTGTTGCGAAAAAAACTGTTACAAAACCTGCTGCGACAAAAAAAGCGCCTGCGAAAAAAGTTGCACCTGCACCGGTTGTTGAAATGCATGAATGTGGTTGCGCACATGGATGTGCGTGTCATGGTCATTGCTGTGATAAAAAGAAATGCACATTTGGTCGTTTCCTGAAAAAATTAGTTGTGTTTTTGATTATATTTGCATTGGGTTTTGCAACTGCAAAATTATGTTGTTTTGATAAACGTGGCAAAATGCCATTCCGCCCAGTATTTGAAAACGGATGCTTGGTTGTAAAATGTCCAAAAATGGCTGACAAAGTGGCTGCGATGGATATTAATCACGATGGTTGTGTCAACCGCGAAGAATTTCGCGCCGCGCGCAAAATGAACCGTCGTCCAGACATGCGCAAACATGAAAAAGCGCCACAGCCATCTGCGCCTGAAATGCCGGCGCCAGAAACGGTTGTTGCAGAATAAAAAATCCCGCCATTTGGCGGGTTTTCTTTTAAAATATACTTGCAAAAGAATGTCGTCATTTCTATAATGAAAGCCAGGTTTTAATTTATTATGGAAAGGTATCATGAAAAAGAAAAACATAATCAATGTTATTGAAATTGACGGACGCGATGCCCGTTTTCAGTCTGGTATTGAACGTTATCTCAGTATTTTATCATCCGCAATGCCAGAGCATATAAAAACAACGCGCATCATATTTTATTGGTCGCCTGAATTCAAAGAATTAAAAATCAAGCAAAACGGGGATGAAATTTCTGTTTATCATCCAACTGGATTCCCAGGTGCCAGTTTGTTTGAAGCGGTAATTGCATATATTGGTCCCAAGGTTGCCCAGATGGAAAATCTGATTATCAAAAGTAATTGTTTGGGATTTGAAGGTTTGGCGTATAATCTGCGCGCACGCTTTTATGCCAAGACAGTTGGCGTGTTGCATTGTTTACCACATCGCGCCCGTGGCAGCGAAGGCAAATTTCCACCCAATAATGCATTCTTTAATATGGACCATGTTATCTTGGTATGCGAACACGGTCGCGAATTCTTAGACGGGATTAAGAATAAACAGCCATACAGTGTTATCTATAATGGTATTGACATCCCCAAGGTCAATATCAAGGCAAAGCCAAAAGATGGGATATTCCGCTTTTTATTTGCACACGGTTGGGGCGGACACAAGGGGATGGAACGCATAATCCCTGCGATTCAAAAGGTTTATGAAACGCATAAAAACATAGAAGTTATTGTCGTTGGTGGTTTTGCCCCAGATGACAAGATTTTTGAAAAGATAGACGGCCTGCCAATTACCAAGGTTGGATTACTGGAAAATCCAGAAGATATCAAAAAATACTATGAAATGTGTGACTGCGCGTTGTTTGCTTCTTATTCTGAGGCATGTTCCTTTGCCGGGATTGAGGCCATGGCATACGATATGCCAATCATCAGCAGTGATGCCGCCGGCCTGGTTGAAATGTTTGGCAAGGCCGCGATTATCGTCCCCAGCAATGACAAAGGCGAACTGGATACAGACGAATATGCGCGTCAGATGATACGTGTTATGGAAACGCCAACATTGCGTACAAAACTGGGGATTTTGGCATACGCGCGTTATAAAGAGCGTTACACCGCCAAGAAAATGGCGCGTGACACCGTAAAATTGTACGAAGACTTGTTAAGAATGTAATATCCACAGCCCGCCAAACGGCGGGTTCTTTTTATTATTGAAAAAAATGTTAATTTGTGATATAATAAGCACATATCAGATCGCACTTTGTGCGGTCTTTTTTTATACCACGAATAACAAAGGATTATTTATATGACATCAAACGACAGAAAAGAATTAATAAATACTCTAATTCGTTTAATTGATGACGATAGCGTATTAACGCAATGGGAACGGCGCGACATGTTGGAACGCATATGTGGCAAACTGGGCGGTTGGAGTATGGAAAAACACATTCAGAACAGCGGGAACAACCGCAAACTGAAAATAAAGCGTGGCACAAACACTGAAAACAACGAATACAGGGGTGTTTGCGGTGAAATTACAATGGATACAGACGAAAAAACAATTCGTCTGCACGATGGCGAAACGGTTGGCGGTGTTGCAATGGCGCGGGCGGATTCTGTCCCTGATATGGGTGGTGCCGACTATGTCGTCGCATGGCAAAATCCAACCGCTGAAAATAATTATACCTGGTTCAGAAAGTATAAAAGTGGCTGGGTTGAACAGGGTGGTCGCTGGGTTGGCAGTATAAGATTGGGGCCATATAATGTCGGAACAGACGATATAACATTACCTGTTGTCATGTCAGATGGTAATTATTATGCCGTAATTAAGTGCAACCAAAATAATAACATTAATGCGATGACAGGATATGGCACACTAACAAACACCGCCACAACGCTGCATATAATCTTCAAAGAATTTTTGAATTCTACAACCACTGTAGAACGCGCAGATTGGTACGTCTGCGGAATCGCCGCAGACTGAAAAAAAACGGGGCATGTTCCCCGTTTTTTATTTTTTTACGAATTACAAATCTGCGTTTGTCGCACACTGCGATTTTGTCGGCCTATTACACCACATAATCCAGGATACAAAGCGTGATATCATCAGTTTTAACGCAATAAACGCGACCTCAACTTTGGTTGGTGTTTTCCCGGATTATGTTGGTAAAGAATTCTGTACACAGTCCTTTAATCTTTGACATATTTTCCACAGACAACTCATAAAACATTGGCAATCGCACCAAAGTATCTGAAATTTTGTCCGTGACTGGCAGATTTTCACCGTGCGCACGACCAAATTTACGCCCCGCGGGTGACGAGTGCAATGGGATATAATGAAACACAGGGGACACTTCGTGTTCTTTCATAAAACTGATGAACCGGGTACGTGTTTCAAGATCATTAAACAACACATAGTACATATG
>CALARG010000009.1 GCA_937888635.1 uncultured Alphaproteobacteria bacterium | reverse complement strand
AACAAAAAAACCACCAGAATTAAATTCAAAGTGGTCAGGAGGTTGGAAACAATCACGAAGAATTGTGCCGCTTATTCAGTATATTCGCATGCCCTCCTGACCATAAAGATCAGGAGTATTTTCATTCCAGATATAAAAAAACGCGTAATAACGCGTTGAAATTTTTATTCCAGACGCTTCGTGTACGGGTTTCCACACCCCATCGCGATAACTCATCACGACACAGTTATTTTAACAGAATTTTGAAATGAATGTCAATTGCAAAGAATTAACCAATAAAAAAATCCCCCAAATTTGGGGGATTGATTTAATTGCCAAATACACGATTGTAAATCTTTTCATTTATTTCTATTGGGTATTCGCGTTTCAGATATGAATCGTAATCGTCCGCGATACTTTTATCCATGGTTGACTGCATTTCGTTTTGCAAATCTGCCATTTTTTTAGTATCCAGGGCGGGCGCAATGGAACGGGTCACACTTAATACATAAAATGCGTCTGCGCCAGGGACGATTGAATTCTGTTCGGTATTATTGCGGAATGCCGCCGCCAGTACTTCAACCGGCGCGCCAGTTGTGCGTGACACGGTTGCGGTCTTTTTCCCTTGCAATGTGCCGTCTTGATTCAAATCCACCAGCAATTCATTTGCACGAACATAGGCCTGTTTTTTCTGTTCGGATTTTTTCCAATCTGAAATCAGTGAATTTTTGACGGTTGCAAATTCTGCGGTGTGTGATGGATTGATTTTATCAACACGCAGGAACAAGAATCCGTCCTTGGTTTCAATCATTTCACTTTCCAGCCCTTCGTCCATATCAAAGATTTTTGCAATCATGATATCTGTTAATTGTTTGTCGGCCGGATTTTCAGTTTGCGCGAATGCATTAATTGCAACATATTTTGCACCGTGTTTTTTTGCAGCATCTTGCATTGTTTCGCCCGCGATAATATCGTCTTCAATTTTTATTGCAGTTGCGTATCCGGCATCGTATTTGTCAGGCTGGGCCATATCGGTTTCAACAAATACATATGACACAGCGCGTGTTTCCGGTACGGTTTGTGGATTTTGTTGATAATATAATTGCAACTGATCATCTGTTGGGGTGGCAACATTAAAATCTGAATATTTTACGGTTGCGTATTCAATTTCCCGTTGGCCATACCGGGCATTATATGTCGCCTGGGTCACAAAGGCGGGTACCTTTATCTGTTGTGCAACAGGTGACAAAACCATTGAACGCAGTGTTTGAGCACGCAGGGCGTTGGCAAAGTCAGCCTCGTCCATGCCGGAGTTGCTTAGCAATCTGTCAAAGGCCAATGTAGAAAATTCGCCATTTACCTGGAATTCTGGTGTCTCGCGAATGGTTTGTGCGATTCGTTTGTCGGTGACAACATAGCCTAAATCGGTGGCGCGATTTTCAACCAATTGGTTTGCTGTGACTTTTTTCAAAACCTCTTGGTTAAATGCATTTTGTGCGGCCGCGTCTGTATAAATTGCGCGCTGTTGTTCACGTGTCATTGTGGCCAGATCGCTGGACTTCTGTGCGTTAAATTGTTGAATTGATACAGAATTTTTGCCAACATTTACCAATGAAGTATCTGTGTTTGTACTGCCGAAAATCCATTCGGCGACGCCCCATCCGACAAAGGAAAAAGATAATAACCAAATTAAAACCTTGGCAACTGGTTTTTCTGATGCATTTCTTAAATATTCTAGCATTTGTTCCCCTTTTGCGCTACCATAGCAAAACGAAATGACAAAACGCAATAAAAAAAAGGGGAATTTACAATGAAAATTATTGCAGGTAATTGGAAAATGAATGGCACGCGCGCCAATCTGGAACAAATGATGCATGATTTATCATCCGTTGAAACAGAAAACACTGTAATATTATGTGTTCCGTATACTATGCTGGGGGTGAAATCTGACAAGGTTGCCATCGGCGCCCAGGATGTTAGTGCGCAAACACATGGCGCGTATACTGGCGAAGTGTCGGCGCAAATGGTTGCTGATACAGGGGCGAAATATGTTATCGTTGGTCACAGTGAATGCCGTCAATATCATGGCGATACAAATTCTGTGGTGCGCCAAAAAGCCAGTTTGGCATTGGCAAATGGGTTGATTCCAATTATCTGTGTTGGCGAAACAATGGATGAAAAGCAGGCCGGGAAAACCATGGCCGTTATAGAAGCGGGGGTTCGTGAATGTGTGCCATCGGCTGTCAGTACGCCAATAATTATCGCCTATGAGCCACGTTGGGCAATTGGGGCGGGACTGACCCCAACAGCAGCAGAAATTGCCGAAGCGCACACTTTGATTGCAAATACTTTGGCCGAGATGGGGCTGTGTGGTACACCTGTTTTGTATGGCGCGTCGGTCAAGGGTAATAATGCGGCAGAAATTATGTCAATTGCAAATGTTGATGGTGTGTTGGTTGGTGGCGCGTCCTTGAAAAGCGATGACTTCATACCTATAATAACCAGTGTCAAATAAGTGTATAGTATATATAAAATGGGAAATGCTATGAGTGATGATAAAGAAGTAAAGGTTGAGGCCGTATCAATTGATGATGCGGTTGATGCGACAGAGGCAGGTACAGATAAGGTACTAAATCCAGATGTTGAACGGTTAACTGCGCAATTGGCAGAAATGAATGATAAATACCTGCGCATGGCGGCCGAGTTGGAAAATACCCGTCGTCGCAGTGCGCTGGATGCGGAATCGCGCGCACGCAATCGTGCAATGGGTATGGCAGAAAAAATATTGCCTGTGATGGATGCGGTTGATGCGGCATTAAAACATAATCCGGACGATGCGGGGATTCAGTCAATGGCACGTGCATTAGAATCTGCGTTTGAACAGATTGGTATTGTGCGTATAAAATCTGTTGGCGAAATATTGAATCCAATGCATCACAATGCGATTCAGGTTATAGATGTGCCAGATACGCCAACAAATACAGTTGTTGATGAAATGCAGTCAGGCTATATGTATGGTGATGCAATATTGCGTACGGCAATGGTAATTGTTGCAAAATAAAAAAAATCCCCGTTTGGGGATTTTTTATTTGTTTGTTAACTGTAATTCTATGCGACGGTTTTTCTGTAACGCGTCCT
Source organism: uncultured Alphaproteobacteria bacterium (assembly GCA_937888635.1). Classification (GTDB taxonomy): domain Bacteria; phylum Pseudomonadota; class Alphaproteobacteria; order Rs-D84; family Rs-D84; genus Enterousia. The sequence continues at coordinate 11,622 of CALARG010000009.1, read as the reverse complement.
GGGTATTGCCCAGTTCAACCGGGTGTAAATCACCAAAACCACTGGGGACCAGGCGACGCTTTGATACACCAGCCTTTGCCAATTCGTCGGCCACCGCCGTTGCACGCAACAGGGACAATTCTGTATTGTTTTTATAACCATGTGTGCCAGAAATAACCTGTTTTTTATCAGTATGGCCATCAACGCGGATAATCCAATCAATATCAGTTGGAATTTTATTTTCCATGTCTTTGATTACATTCGCAATCAGGTGTAATTGTTTTTTCCCATCTGCAGATAATTTATATGAACCGCTGGGGAATAAAATATCACTGTTGACAATAAAGCGGTCGCCATCAGACTGAATTGTTGTGCGGTCGCCAATCGCCATTTTTACCGCGCGATAAAATGCAGATTGGTATTTTGACATGTCGTTTAATTCTGCAACCTTGTCCGCCAGGGCCTTGTTCAGGCGGGTTGACATTTCAACATACTGAATTTCTTGGGCGCGGGATTTTTCTTCGGCGGCATCCAGTGCAGATTGCAATTTTGCCAATTGATCTGCCAGGTTTGCGCGCTGAACATCCATTTCTTCTTGTAATTTCTTGCGTTCTTGTTCCAGTTCGGCTGTCTTTTCTTTGTCCAGTGTGGCCTGATTCAATTGTTGGTTTAGACTGTCCACCATTGCCTGCAATTCAATTCCGCGTGATTGCAATTGGGCAACCTGGGATTCGTATGCAGTGATTAATTCTTCAACACTTAAATCCATTTCGTTTAATTCATTGACCAGTTCTGCATTGCTTTGCTCTAAATCAATTTTATTTTGTTCCAGATTCAGCAATTCATTGCGCGCCAAGATTAACAGACGCTTGGCCTCTTGCTCGTCCAGGGTCATTTGTTGAATCTTTTCGGCCTGTTCGGCGTTGACTGTTTTTAATTCCGCAACAGTTTTTGCACCAGTTGCACGATTAAACACACTGGTTGTTGTCCATAAGAACACAAATACAATCAGCAGAAATATCAATATAATCACCAGATTTGAAAATAAATCTACGAATCCGGGCCATGCGCTGGTTGATGTGCGATAACGAATGTTCATCATGGTGTATGCTCTCTCTCTGTTTTATTAACTTACTCTTCTATTGTGTCCGATAATTTTTGGACAGTTTTGCTTAATTCGCGGGTTGCCAGGTTTATTTGTGGCAATATGCGTGTGACATCATCTGTTGATGAAATATGTGTGTGCGCAGACAAATAATCTTCCAGTTCGTGATAAATTGCGTTTTGTGCAGATTGAACCTGCAGACTTAAAAATCCAATCGTTAAACTGCCCCCCAGGCCCAACAACGAACTGGTAAATGCGGTGGCCATGCCCGCCAATGGGCGCGACAGTCCCGCCTGCATAGAGTTCAAGACAGTTTCATCTGCAAAATTTAAGTTCCCAATTAATTCTGCGAAACCGCCAACCGTCAGGATTAAGCCCCAAAATGTCCCCAGCAATCCCAGAAATATCAGTGTGTTTGTTATATAGCGAACCGATTCGCGCGCATCTTCAAATCGCATTAATATCATATCCATAAAACCATTCAGGGTTGTGGCTGATATACGCCGTGGGCGCGTGGCTAGCATTGTTGCCACCGGACGCAATAAATATGGCGGTAAATTCATGCCACGGCGACCGGTCACATAATCGTGCAACCATCTGTATTCGGGCAGTAATTGGAAAATCTGAACAAAACACAGTCCAATTCCAAACAAAGATGTGCCAATTATTACGCCATTCAGCCAAATGTTCGCGATTGAAATTTCAATGAATTCGGCCCAGAAATACAAAACACCCACAACCAACAGTGCGGTAAACAATGCCATACGATTAAGTGCGTTGTGAAAATATCCTTTCATAATATATTCCCTGCCTTATGGTATAAGGTTAGTAAATTTTTGAAATCTGTGTCAACAGGTTTTCTGGGCTAAAAAAATCCCCCAGTTTGGGGATTTTATTTTTCGCGGATATGTTCATGTTCGCGTTCACGACTTAGTTCAGATTTTATGTGCTGTTTGATAATTTCCTTGGATTGTTGATTAAATTGGTTTGTAAATCGTGGCGTGGTGCAAGAAAAATTTTTCAATTTTTCATACAGTAATTCTGTGCCCACCTGGATTTTCATTTTTGCGTCATCGGTCCAACTGTTTCTTTTTTCTGGGGGACAGTTAATTAGTTCGTTTGGACGATGGCAAGATACGATTTTTACATGCCATTTTCTGCGGTGCACAAATACATAGTTTCGCGCATAGTGCGTTGCAGAATTTGTGTCAGGAATTGAAAATACTAAATCACGGATTTTGTCCAAAGATTTTGCCCAGGCCTGGGTTAGTGTATCTCCGTCCAGCCATTTTTGCAGTGATAGACCGGAAAAGATTGTGTCAATTGCATTTTCAATTTGGGTGCAATCTGCATCAGACAGTTGTCGCTGTAAAAATGTTTCGTTTGTTTCACCGTTTAACAGCGAAAGTGCTTTTTCAAAATCCATATCCATTTTTTATCCTTTTATGCGGCGCGTTGGTTCATATTGCGTATCGCAAAGATGTTTATTTGTCGTTTTAATTGTGTTTGTGCCTGGGCGAATTTTGTTGCCTGGATGGTAGATTGCTTTGCAAATGGATTATCGCGTACGGACACAGTTGGTTTTTCATACGGACGCCGTTGTGCGTTCTGTTTAATGGTCGCAGTTGGTGCCATATATGGTTTCTTTGCAACTGCCTTTGTGGTCTGGGGCAATTCAGTGTTTTTTACCGCAGGTTTTGCCACAACTTCGCGTGCAGGGATTGCAGTTGGTGTTTTTTGTGTCTGGGGCAATTCAACTGTTTTTACCGCAGGCTTTGCCGCCACTTCGCGCGCCGGAATTTCGGTTGCCAATTTTTGCGTCTGGGGTAATTCAATGGTTTTTACCGCAGGTTTTGCCATCGTTTCGCGCGCCGGAATTTCGGTTGCCATTTTTTGTGCTTGGGGCAATTCAACTGTTTTGACCGCAGGTTTTGCCGCCACTTCGCGTGCTGGGATTTCTGTTGCCATTTTTTGCGCCTGGGGTAATTTCACAGTTTTTACCGCAGGTTTTGCCATAACTTCACGCGCCGGAACTTCGGTTGCCAATTTTTGCGCCTGGGGCGCTTCTTTTCGTTCGCTTGTGGCTGCCATTTGTTGTTGTGCCGGTTGCGCGGCGTGTGCCGCCATTGGGGCAGGGCGCGCAGGTTGTGCGGCTGATTCTGGTGCCGGCTGCGATGCGGATTGCGCGTGGTTTTGTGCGGCCTGTGTTTGGGTCGCAGATTCTTGTTGTGCCTGTTGCGACATGCTGATGTCCAGTGTGTATTCGTTATACCGCGCCAAGATTAAGTTTATCTGGTCAATTGCGGTGCGAATCATGCGTTTGCCATGTTCGCGCAGTGCCAAAACACGTGGGTCAGAAGGATTGATTGTATTTTCACGATTTTTGTGTGTCATTATAACCCCGGACCAATATTTCTTGTGGCCTTTGGCGGCGGCTTTCAGGTATTTTGCAGCGGGATTTTTGTCGTTCTTGGTATCACAAAATGCACCACATTGGGACAGTGCTGTTTGCCATGCGCGCCCCAGTGAATGGCCATTTGTCCAATTTACCCACGAAAAACCAGAAAACAGTTTCAACATGCATTCAACCAATTCGGCGCGGTCAAATGGTTTGACGCGTTGTAATGTCTTGGAATCAATTTGAATCACAAACTTTTGTTGTGCCATTGCAATATTTTGTTGGTTTGTCATAGCGAACTCCTTTTTTAAGTTTACCATTTGAAGTTCTGTGGCATCCCCCACAGCAAATATATATAGGTAGCGCGCGATACTTTTTCAAGGGGCTTCTGTCAAGAAAAAAGATTTTTTGACATATCTCCTAAATTCAGTCACAATTATCCTGTTCATATCGCAAAAACATACTGTTGCCAAGAATGGGCGGTGTGGGTATGAACCCGGGTCTTGCCAATAATGGGGGCACGGCATTTCATCAAAACTAAGGAGTTATAAGATGAAAAAAACTTTAAGTGCAGCAGTTGCATTGTCAGTATTATCTGCGTCTGCGATTGCGGCCAATCTGGAAAATCCACTGTATATGCCAAAGCAGGGCAGTGTGTATTCCAAAACATCTGCGGGTGTAATGTACAAAATCGCGGATGATTCAAATGCACATCAAAAGAAAAATCATGATGGCGCAACAGAATTTCCAATCTGGCGTATACACGAAGAATTGGGATATGGTATCTTGGATAATCTGGAGGCCTATGTAAAGGTTGGATATACCCATGACGATGATATCGGACGCAAGGGTATGCACCTGGGGCGTGCAGGTTTAAAGTACCGTGCAATTGATACGACAGATGGTTGGATATGGGATTTGTATGCCGACGCACAGTTGGGCGGAATCAGCGAAATGAGCGGTGCATACAAAGAAACCGGATTTGATTATGATAACTATTCAAATGGCCGTTGGGGATTCCATGTTGGTACCCAGGTGGGTAAGACTTGGTCAAAGTTCAGCGCGGCTGGATTTGTTGAAGCATTGCGCACATTCGGCAATGACAATAACAGCATTGATGTGACACAATACAAGGTTGGCGGTGTGTTGCCAGTCACTAAACTGGGGTTGCCAGACGAAATTTCTGTTGATTTGAAATCAACAACGGAAATCAATGCCGGGTTAAAGATGTTCTATCAATTGGATGACCGTTGGTCATTTGGTGGTGGTTTGACATTTAAACACCATTCAGACAATGGCGTAGAAGGTCTGGCGTCTAAGGTTGGTAATGTTGCAGCAGATGCGCAGGGAACAGCGGCAGTTATTGCGGTTATGGCATCGCAGGGTGTGAGCAAGGACCAAGCAACTGCTTATGTTGGGGCGCAACCAGAAATGGTGCCGATGTTGGCAACAGGTTTGCAACAGAGTGTAATAAACGGCTTGTTGGACAAGGTTGAAGATATGGAAGACGGGTTTGATGAATATGTATTAAACCTGACGGCGGCATATCAGATGACCGACACAATGCAGGTCGCAGTTTACGGCGAATATACATTTGACGAAGCGCACGCGCAATCTCAGAATGGCACAGATGTTAAGGCCGAATTGGGTGTACGCCTGAATGTTCAGTTCTAATTAATTGGAACTTAAAATAAAACTAACATATATTGGACAAAATCCCCGGCGTGCCGGGGATTTTTTTATTTGTCTGGTTATCTGGTTTTGTTGTTATTGTTATTTCGGTTTTTGCGGTCGCGATTTATTTCGTATATGCGTTGCGCAGAATATACAACAGATAACAGCCACAGCAACATTATAATCATTGTGTCGCGGTCATAGCCGTTTTCAATCATATGGTTTGCATTGCGAATAACACTGCCGGTGGCGATGCCGTTAATTGTCAGGTACAGCATTATAAATGCGTGAAAACCGCCGTTGTTTGGCGTATTGTTCTGATTTTGATTGTTATTTATGTTTGTTGTACTCATGTTTATTATTTTTGTGCAAAAATATTGTTTTGTCAACTTAAAAAGTCTTTTGTTTATTTCTTTTTTGTTTTATGATGTGCGTATGGTACGGGAAATTCCTGATTTTAGTTTAGAGATTGCGTCTGGCGTCAACCTGGTCGCTGGGGTGGACGAGGCAGGGCGTGGTCCCCTGTGTGGGCCGGTTGTTGCGGCGGCGGTGATATTTCCAAATCGTGATATTGAAATTCCGGTGTCTATTCGTGATTCAAAACAGATGACCGCGCGTCAGCGTGCGGCGGCCTATGATTGGATTGCGGAAAATACAATCTGGGCGGTGGCACAGTGCAGCCCGGCCGAAATTGATGAAATGAATATTTTGTGGGCGTCAATGTGTGCAATGGAACGCGCGGTTGCAAAATTGGGATGTGCGCCGGAATATTGCCTGGTGGACGGGAACAGGTTGCCGAATGGTTTAAATGGAATGCCGGTTGTTCATGGGGATGCGCGCTCACTGTCAGTTGCGGCGGCATCTATTATTGCCAAGGAAACGCGTGATAAAATTATGCGTGATTTGGCGCAACAATTTCCGCAGTATGGGTGGGATAAAAATGCAGGTTATCCTACAAAATCGCATTTGCAGGCGATTGATAAATATGGTATAAATTTGCATTATCGTAAAAGTTTTGGACCAGTTAAGGAAAGGATTAAAAATGAAACTGAGAACGATTGAAAATCTGGATGTGCGGGGTAAGTATGTGCTGTTGCGCGATGACTTTAATGTTCAGATTGTGGATAATAAAATTACCGATCCATTTCGTATTGAACAAAGTATGCCGACAATAAACGCACTGCGTGATGCGGGGGCGCGAATTGCAATTGTTGCGCATCGTGGTCGCCCAAAGGGAGAGCGCAATATGGAATATTCCCTGCGGCCAATTGCGGACTTTATGGGAATTGAACTGATTTCAGATTGTCTGGACAAAGGCTTTATGGCAAATATGCGTGATGGTGATGTGGTCTTGTTGGAAAATGTTCGCTTTTATGCAGGCGAAGAAAAAAATGATCCGGCGTTTGCGGCAGACCTGGCGCGTGGGTTTGATGTGTTTGTAAATGATGCCTTTGCGGTGTCACATCGTGCGCATGCCAGTACGGTTGGTGTGGCGGAAATTTTGCCGTCGTTTGCGGGTAAACTGTTGGCGTCTGAGATTGAGCACCTGTCGGCGGTTATGGAAAATCCGGCGCGCCCGTTGCTGTCAATTGTCGCCGGCAGCAAGGTTTCAACCAAAATTGGCGTGTTGAAAGCCTTGGCAAAGTTGTCAGATACACTGATTATTGGTGGGGCGTTGGGTACAACATTTAACTATGCGCAGGGTGGGCGCGTTGGAAATTCATTGTATGAAGCGGACCAGAAAGATACCGCGTTGGAAATTCTGGATTATGCAGAAAAAAATAATTGTCGCGTGCTGTTGCCGTTGGACAAAGGGGTGGCCAAAGAATTTACACGTGAAGCGGCGCGTGTGAATAAAGACTTTACTGAAATAGAAGACGACGATGTTATTATTGATGCCGGCGTTCAGACAACGGCGCGTGATGTTGCAGAAATTCGCGCGGCAAAAACAGTAATCTGGAATGGGACGGTTGGCATGGCAGAATGGCAGCCGACATGGTCATACGGTTCGTTTGCAATCGCAAATGCAATTGCCGAACAGACGCGTGCCGGTAAATTAGAAAGCATTATTGGTGGTGGTGATACAGTTGCTGCGTTGCAGGCATGTGGGGTTAAAAACGATATAACATATGTTTCCACCGGGGGTGGAGCGTTCTTGGAATTTATTGAGGGACGCATATTGCCCGGTATCGCAATTCTTGCGGACAAGTAAAAAATCCACCGTTTGGGGGATTTTTGTGTTATAATATGTGTGAAAGGGTGTGAGAATGCGAAAATATCTGTTGTTATTGATATTGTGTAATTGGTGTGTTGTGGCGTATGCTAATCCTGAATTGGTGGCGGCGGTTGAGAATGTGCGCAGCACCTGTGGTGGTATCAGTGCAGAATTATCTGATCTGAAAAAAATGGCGGGGATAAATACCGCCGTCACTGCAGTGGGGACTGTTGCAGGCGGGGTTGCGCTGGGGACAGGTATTGCCAAAGCAAATGTTGATAAAAAGGTAGAAGAATTAGAGGCGGAAATCATTGAAATGGATGGGTATCGTCTGAAAAAGGTTTCTGTTCATGAATTTTATTTGCAACTGGGTGATATGTTGAAACAGGTTGATGGGGCCGAGGCTGCGGCGAAAGCTATTGATATGCGCAGGGCAGAATTGGAACGATTGGTAAAACAATCAAAAAACCTGGGAAATTGGCGAACCGGTTCAATGGCGGTTGGTACGGTTGCAAATATCGCAGGTGCAGTTATTGCAGGTAATAATCGGGTCAAGGGCGATTTGAAATCGCAGATTGATGAATGCTTGATATCAGTAAAAACATTGTCAAATGTGCGCATGCAGGCGCGTGTCAGTGGAAATGCAAGCGAGGCAGATTTGGCGCGTGCAGAAAATATAGTTCGTGCATGTGAAGAATGGTCAATGGTTGATATCAGCAGCATAAATAAAAAAGCATCAGGTGCGGCGATATCCAGTGGTGTTGGTGCCGGTTTGGGGTTGGCGGGGACCGTGACCAGTGCCATGGCAAATACGGACAGTACGCGCAATGACAACAGTGAATCTGGCAAGTCTAAAGAGAAAAATTTGAATTTGGCATCAAATATTTTGGCGGGTGGTACAACGGTTGCCAGTGGTGTTGCAACCGTATTTAATGCGACACAAATAGGTGCAATTAAACGCGCGGTGACAGTTGCGGACAAGTGCGAGGAGGTATTAAGACAATGAAAAAAATTATCTTTTGTATGTTGGCCTGGATGTATATAAACGGTGCCTTGGCGGGGGTGCCAGATAATTATGGGATTATTATTGTCGGTGATTTGCCAATTCATGTGGATGACAAAGGTGTTGTTTCAAATATTTTGCCAGAGGTTGGTGTGGCAGTGAAACGGGAAACTGGGGAAAAAATTAACGGCGCAGTAAATAATGAAGAGTTGCCAACATATACCTATATTCAGGTCAAGGATTTGTATGAAAGTGGTGACAGCCCATGCTATGAGGCGGCTAAACAAGATGGTTTAACAGATATTGATGAATTGATTATTAGTTTGTGCAAGCAGCAGTTTGCAAGTATCAGTAATGAATCAAAAAGATATTTGGATAAACTGTCGCCAGCCAGGCCAGGTGACAGACGGAGCGAAGAAAATTTGGTTGATAGTTTTGAGGATATGAGTCATTTCGCAGATAATTCGTTGACGACGGTTGCGCACCCGTGGTTGACATTATATCCCAGTATTATGGGAGATGTGAGGTCAGATAATTGTGTGATAACAGTTGAACAACTGCAGGCTGAATTTAATGCGCGCGTGGCGCAGGCGGCCCAGACGGATGCGCAGGAAATGCGTAAATTAGCACCTGGGGTTAGTCTGGATGCGTGCGTGTTGGCATTGGAACTTTATGATGATATGGACCGTTTTGCGGTTTATGATGAAAGTCTGTGTCCGGCCCAAGCAACGGTTAGTTCTGAAGATATTTTAGGAATGACACATTTAGATGAAAAATTTTTGAACAAAGAATATCATTTTAATTTGCCGTATTGGGCCCGATTGACCACCGAATCCCAGGCGAACTTTACACGTGCATTAAATGCAACATCTGGTGTGCAACACTCAGTGTTGATGGCGCATGCATATGAAAACGCAGATGAAAGTCGCAGACAATTGGCGTTGGGTAATGCGATAATTTTTAATGGCAAGGCGTTGGTTGTTTGTGAAAATAATCGTCCAGTTATGATTATGAAGCCAAGTTTTTCTGGCTATGTTGGTTGCCAGGAAGCCAAGTATCAAAATTTGCCGGGGGTCGGTGGTGTGCCGAATGGCGTTTATATGTTGTATCATAATATGCTGGAAGAACCAGAGGATAAAGCTGCGTGGGGCGGGTATAGAATACCATTAATTCCGGCGATGGAAACAAATACATATGGTCGTGGCAGTATGTATTTGCATGGAACATCTGACCCAAGTAAAAAACGTTCAGGCGGTTGTATCAGTCTGGGGATATCAATTGATGAGTTTGTAAATACGCCATATTTTAAGAATCGTTCTGAAACATTGGTTTTTGTAGTGACAGAATAAAAATCCCCCATTTGGGGGATTTTTAGGGTGTGGAAAGGCGTGGCTTAATTAATCGCGACTGGAACAATCGTTTGGCGCTTGGCCGTGTCCAGGGAATGATACTGGAATGGGACAGTCGCAAAATCAATTGGTTTCATATCCAGACTGCGAATCGTTCTGTTATACATAGTGTGATAGTATATCGTCATGTTTTTCAGGTCGGTCGCAACCGTCCACTGGGTCGCAGATGGCATGTTGTTTGGTGCGCCACCAACGGCGAACTGAACGCCCAGGGGTACATCAAAGTTGTTCAGGATATGAAATGCCTGGTCAACGGTGGCGGGGCCGGTGTCTTGTTCTAATGAATATGTTTTGAAAAATGCCGCACGGACGAACCGCGATGGCGGGGTAAAGTCACCCGGCAGACCCAAAAAGCCCGAGCCTGACCCAAACGCGCGCAGGGTTATTGGACCGAATTTTGTTGGGCCGGCGCCACCGGGGTGCAGATTTACATAGTTGTTCAGGTTGGTCATTTGCCATGGGAAACCCGGCGCATTGGTCAGAACACCAATTTCATTTTCATAGAAGTTCGGAACACCGTCTATGATTTCCAGTACAACCTGGCGACCATTGGGTTCGGTTATGCGCCAATGAACGGTGCCGGCACTGGAATCTACATTAATAATGCGGACGTTGTTGATTGCCTGCTTTACCTGGTCAATGGTGGAAAAGCGTGATAATATCCAAGATACAACCTGGAAATCAGCCAGGGAAATGTCTTTGTTATCTTCGTTATATGGTTGGTATTTGCCGTATTCTGGGAAATAGAACAGGGCGGCGGACAGGCCTGCTTCGTTGGTGCCGTCTATTATAAATTCAGGTTGTTCGGTTGCAATACCGGCGTATCCATACAGTGATATGAATGACATTCCATCCATTGTTCCGTCGGGCAGTAATGATTGCTGATTATGTCCGCGTGGTACGATTACATACAAATTATTTGTTTCTGCGCCAGACCAATCCATAGTGCGCGCAACAACGGTTGCATTGTCGCGTGATTTTAGTGTTATGCCTGTGCATGCGTCTGCCCCATGAATCAGCCCCAGGCATGCAGCCAGTGTTGCAAAGAATATTGTTTTGTGCATTTTTCTCTCCCTTGGGTTGTGTTAATTATTTCTGTTTTAGGGACAAAAAGCATTAGGGGTGATTTCACAAAAAACACTTGACAAAATATATTTATGTGTTATTTATTTGTCAGGTTAAAATCAAAAAAAGTCAAAGGTAGATAAAATGCAAAAATATATCGCACAGGTAAAAGAATTTTTTAGCCTGGTAAAAGAACAGATGGCAAAGAGCGCAGTTAATCCACGGATTTCTGCTGAGTCTTTGGCTAACTTGCGTGTTGCACAGCATGCGGTTGCAGAAATGGAAAGCAAAATCGTTGCAAATCCATACGGGATTATTTGGATTGATTTGACGACAAATTTTGATTGCGCTAAAAACTGCACGATGACTTCACGTGAAAATCTGATTAAATTATTCATGTGGGCAAACAAGAAAATGCCAGTTGCGCATGCACGTGATGTCCAAACTGTTGATATTATGTTGCGAATGGGGGCGGCTTGTATGTTTGGTACACAGGTGGATCCAAATACGATGAATACGATCGAACCTGTTAAGTTGTTTGCAGACACGCGTACCGTAATTATGGAACAAAAGAAAGCAAACTTTGTTCGTAAAAAATAACACAGCCCCCGATTGGGGGCTTTTTATTTGGGAATATGGGATTTTTTATGATAAAATTATCAGGATAATCAAGGGAAAAAGCAGATGGAAAAATTTTATGAAATATTTAGACGGGATCTGAAAACCAAACGTCTGGAATTGCGTGTTTTGCAACCAACCCCAGAAAATGCCCGG
>CALARG010000008.1 GCA_937888635.1 uncultured Alphaproteobacteria bacterium | reverse complement strand
GCTGATAAATCGACTGTCTGAAACTATTGGAAATCTGGGACTTTGGACTCGCCTTGACATCCCGACAAAGGCTACCCGTTTCAAAACGCACCATTTGGTGCGTTTTTTCTCTTGGCATAAATGCCTGCGAGGCAACCGTAACGATTTCGCTGCGTTACACTTGCAAAATCTACTTGTTGTGTTTGGTTTTCCTGCCCTGTTGGATTTTGTGTTGGGTGGCGAAGTCGCGCGGGGCGGGATATTTTTATTTTATTCAGTGTGTGCAAACGCAACCCAAATCCGCCCCATAACCCCAAAACACCAAAAACTGTGATGCAAAGTGTGATGCGGTATGGTATAATTTATGGGAAATAAAGGATAGAATATGACGGACGAGCAGATAAAACAACGAATTACACAAATACTAAACATATTGCATGACCCAAAGATAGGCTTCAATGGGTTGTTTAATGATGTTAAGGAAGAATACCTTGCAGAATTACGCAAAAAAATCGACCGAAATAAAGAACCCGAAAGATATGCAGCAGAACGTGACAAGTTGCTGGCTAACCTGCAACATGAACTGAAAGACCAAAAAGAAAAAAAAGTCAAACAAATGGCGATTGCGCTGGACCCAGAAATGGCGCATAAGGGCTATACGGAACACAAGTTTGCATTGACCGGTGAATCTATTATGAAAAACCGTCTGTATGTTTCATGCGGCAATGCAGCCAAGGCTTTTTGCTATGTAGATCAACATCTGTCTGATTATATTCCAGGTGCACAAAACGGATTATTAGACACACAAATTATGTTCAGTACTGAACCAGAACATTTGATTGATGGTATGTCAGGTCATACATTGCCATGTGTTAAAATGTCTGATGGTAAATATCATGCATTGGACCCACAGATACCAGTGAACAAAAAGAATTCAGAACTGCCATTTATTCAAGACGAAATTATTGTGGGCGGAAATATAAACCACATACTGCCATCAATTGCAGAAAACGGTCGGCCATATAAAATTATGAAAATTGTAACACCAAAAGAATTAGAAACAACATATCTAGATTTTGGAAAATTCCTTGAAGCATCCACAAGCCGCAAAGGAAAAACTGGTGTTATATGTAAATCATTAAGTACCACATTAAAAAAATTAAATTTGAAACAATACCGCAAAATGGGGACTGCGAAATTGGTATACGAATTTAGCAAAGCGTATCAAGATTCGCCAGATGACCTTGATGTATTGGTATATAGCGACAAAGAAAACAATATTGTACCATTCTTTCGGGCACAGTTGAACGGACAATGGTATAACGTACGAATGGATGCAGATTACCTGTCACTAAATAGACATGACACAGTTCAAGAGTTGGATTACGGTGGAAGAAAGTTAAACTTAATTAAACAATTGTCTCCATCAGAATACATCAAAGAATACGACAATTATATGCAACAAATGGTCGCACACTCTGCACAAAAAGAATAACACATACCAACTTGTTAAAATGCTATATGATGCAAACTGTGATGCGTTGTGATATAATTTGTGGGAAATAAAGGAATAAAATCATGAATCATATAATTGGTGAATTTCTGGGCTATGCGTGTGGTTTTTGTACAACAATCGCATTTTTGCCTCAGATGATAAAATCAATCAGAACACGAAATGCATCCGGTCTTTCTTGGCTGACATACACCATATATTGCATTGGGTGCGCATTATGGATACTGTACGGCATATACCTAAATTCATTCCAGATGGTATTATTCAATGGGATTACATTGTTGCTGAATGGCATTATATTGCACCTGATTGTATTTAGCAAAGGGGACAAGAAATGAAACGACATTTTTACCTTTTCAGACATGGGCAGACAAATGAAAACAAGTCCGGCGCGACATATGGTAACGCGCCAGAGGCATACCTGACCGATGACGGTATTGCACAGGCA
>CALARG010000007.1 GCA_937888635.1 uncultured Alphaproteobacteria bacterium | reverse complement strand
TATATGACGATGTTGCGATTGGCAAGACATCGGGTGCGTTTACATCACTGGCGCGCGCATTACAGGATCCCGAGGGCGAAGATGCCAAGGCCTGGGCGGCACAAAAAGATGCCAGTGCCAAGAAGATGAAAACCGGTCTGACCGTGGCGGGCATTGGCGCGATTGGTGGTGCGGTTGGCAACCTGATTATAAACAAGGACGCCCCAAAAGAAAACAGCGCTGAAATTCTTGCCAAACGTGAAAAAATCACACAAACACTAGATGAAACTATCAAAAAAATCATTGAAAACTGCAACACAGAAACACGAAAAGCCAAAGAAGTTGCAAACCAAATAAGAACCACCGTCCCCGATTGGCAAAACTATGAAGAATTCAATGAATTTGTCACATTGGCTGATTCGGCAGAACTATTAGAATCCGAAAACGACATAACCAAAATAAGGCAACACCCCGTATGCAATTAAAAAAGTTTAAAATCTTATTAATAATAATACTTGCGCACTTTACATGTGCTAATTGCTTTGCGGCTCAATTTATCTCCAAGACATCACCAGACGCCATGACAGGATGGTTAAATCGGTTCCGTAATAAGTATAACCAAATGCCAAAATTCAAAAAATCGTGTGCCGGCGCAGGTGGCACATGTGTAACCGCATACAAAGACATTAATGTACAAATGCTGCAGGCAATCCAGATTGCAACCGAACATGTTAAACGAAACAAAGGATGGAATGTTGAATGTTCGCCAACATATCGCACAGACTGGAATGACGATTATATAAAATGTGGCGACACAGACCCAACCCACGCATTTGAATTTCAATTTGACGATATCAAAGAAAGTTTTGACAACACAATACAAGAAAATGTTGCCAACGCAATCTGTAAAATGTATGCCGGCCAAAGATTAAGCAGTGTTATCGGCTGCAGCGTACTAACAGAACGCGCCACACCATTTGCCGAATCAATAAACAGTTTTGGCTATACCGCAAAATGCGATCCCGCAAAAAATTTTCCAGGGCGACACTTGTGCTCGGTGAATTTTAACGCCCGCAGTGGCAACACTCTCAGAACAACGGCGGACATAAACAACAAAAAATTTCATAATCTGCACATTCAATCTAACCATGACCTGCTGTTTCTGCTGAAACGTTATACAGAACGCATGATAAAAGAATCCGGCGGAACCCTTGCCGCATTTGAATGTAATAAAAGTTTTAACACATACTACACCGACGAATTTTTCAATCCGAAAGACGACATCTTAACATGTTATGTCAACGGCAATCCTGTTGATTTCCTGTTTGACGACATGAACGAAGCCCTTGATTACGAGGCAAACAGTGGCACCGCCGGCCTGAACTGTATTGCAGACGCGGGCGGCACATTTGACGGCAAAAACTGCCATGGTCTGACACGCGAACAATGCAACGAACTGAACCGTAAATTACCCGGCGGCACAACATGGGACACCACACTAGATACATGTATATTAAATGATGCCCAAACCGCTTCAAAGCTAAATCAATATGTTAACGAAGCAACAACCTCGCTTATTACCACAGGACTGGTTGCCATAACAATCTTAACCGCAGGCAGCGTAACGGTTATTGTTGTCGCCTCTGTCGCAGGTGTCGCAGGCGCCGGCCTTAGCATGCAGGCACAACGAAACAAGGAAGCAGAAACCAGACAATTTATTGCCAACAGCAGCAAATGCACCCAAGAAGATTGTGCCCTTGGCCACCTAAAAACATTTATTGAACAGATTTCCCAATATCACAATGACCTGGATGGCCAGCTACTGGATGCCGTTGACGAAGAAATTGAAAGATTGCTGAAACTAAACCCAACAATCCTGGAAACTGCGATAAACCAAGCCAAAGGGAATTCTGACAGTTTTGCCAACATTGCAAACTGGACTTCCACAGAATGGATGGGCTTTACAGGAAATGTCCTATCCGCCATTGGCGCAGTTGCCGGCATAACAAGCGGTGCGAAAACAGGCTGGCAGGCGATTACCCACTTCTTAAAAAGTAAACAACCAACACCAAAAACCATACAATTAATTGCAGATACCGCATCTACCATAGACGGTTCAAAGACGATTGCAGAACAAACCTCTTGACATTTAGTGGTTTTTTGTACATAATGCGCCTGCAAATCCCAAAGATTGCCATTATATCAACACCAGTTCGCAGTATGCGTGTGGTACATCATCCGACGAGTTTTCGTCCTTGATGGCGGTTTTCTTTGTGGTAAAAACAGTTTAATTAAATCTAAGGAGCAAAAAATGGCAACTGTTATTCGTTTGGCACGTTTCGGCGCAAAAAAACGTCCATATTATCATATCGTCGTCACAGATTCACGCAACGCGCGCAATTCTGGCAATGTTTTAGAGGTTGTTGGTAAATACGACCCAATGCAGGCCAAAGACAGCGACAAACGCGTTATCTTGAAACTGGACGAAGTCAAGGCCTGGTTGGCCAAGGGTGCCCAGCCATCTGACCGCGTTTACAAATTCTTGGCAAACGCAGGCTTGGTAAAGGCGCGCGCAATCCCAGTTCAGACAAAAAAACATCTGCAATCTGAAAAAACACAGATGAAGATTAAAGACAAGGCTGAAAAACTGGCAAAAATTGCTGCTGAAAAGGCCGCCGCCGAAGAAGCAGCCAAGGCTGCCGCACAGGCACCTGCCGAAGAAGCCGCAACAGAAACAGTTGCTGAATAATATTTGTTCCATCTGCCCGGGGCAACCCGGGCAAATTTTTCCAAAGGGTAAAATATGTCATCAACCAGATTACACGACTGTCCACATACAGATAAAATTGTTTGCGACACAAACTACAGCATTCGCGAAACAAATCGCCAGGCATTGGAAACCAGTGGGCAATATGTAGAAAAATTGTTTCATTACACACCAGAATGCCACTGCGACCCACAAAAGTGCAAACGCTTTTTGGACAAGATGAAACAACTGGCCCAGCAAAAGAAAAAATAAGCAGAACGATTATGCCAACAAAATGCAAATATGATGGTGATTTTTGTCAAAAAAAGGCAGACAAATTTAACCAATGGCGCAATGCAGTTGAATACGCCGCACAAAACAAACTAAACAAAGTGTTTTGTACATCTGGTGACATGTTTGATAAATGTCCACTGGAAAACAAAACAGAATGTGAACGCTATCAACGCTATTGCTTTAT
Organism: uncultured Alphaproteobacteria bacterium; assembly: GCA_937888635.1. Classification (GTDB taxonomy): domain Bacteria; phylum Pseudomonadota; class Alphaproteobacteria; order Rs-D84; family Rs-D84; genus Enterousia. The sequence goes on along the minus strand of CALARG010000007.1, from coordinate 1,489 downwards.
CAAAAGTCAAGAAAAGCCAAAGCAATATTGTCCATTTGAATCAAACCTGGAATGCACACAAATCAATCAGGTAGAAGAGTTTTATCGTCAAATGGAAAGTGCACTGGCCGACAACAAACCAACATACTTTTTGACCGGCGACAAATGCAAATGCCCGTGCTATCCCAACAACTGCGCCAGATTATTGGCATATCGCGAAAAAATGCAAAACAGTAAATAAAACAATGTCTGATACAAAACAAATCTTGGTCGGAAAAATCGTCGCCCCCCAGGGTATTCGGGGCGAAGTGCGTGTTCAAACATTCACTGACACGCCTGGCGACTTTAAAAACCTGACCATTATCAGCAATAAATTTAAACCCGCAGATTTTAAATTCGTGCGCGCCCTGCCAAATACAAATGTAATAATTGCGCGCATAGATGGCATTAACGACCGCAACATGGCCGAAACACTGCGTGGCACAGAGTTATACATTTCACGCAACACCCTGCCCGATTTAGATTCTGACGAATATTATCAGGCAGACCTGATTGGATTTGATGTCATGCGCGACGGTGTGCATTTGGGAACAGTATCCTGTTTCCAGAACTATGGCGCAGGCGATATTATTGAACTGGACACCGGCGACATGGTATCTTTTATTGGCGCCGATGTTGACATGAATAATCACAAAATAAACATAAGGTAAGAAAAATATGAAAGTTTCAGAATTCAAATTGCAAGACAAATCTGATGAATTCAGCATTGCTGCATCACAGTATATTGTTGTTGTTGCATGTCCAAACCCACGTCCAAAATGTGCATTGCGTGGTTTTATCGCAAACAACCCCAACTTGGCTAAGGTAGTTGCGGTCCCTGGGACAAATGTCACAACATTGCGCACATTGGCCGAACCAAATGACCTGGCAGAAAAGACAGCCAATTTATACAAACGCGCCAAGAAAATCTGCGAAATGTGCATGAAATCACAACCACGACAACTGGCTGTCCGTCAGAAATAATACAAAATGCACTTTAACATATTGACCATTTTTCCAGAAATGTTTCCCGGCACCCTGTCGGGTGGCGTTGTTGGTCGCGCCCTGGACAAAAAGATATGGTCATATGATACGATTAACATTCGCGACTTTGCCATTAATAATTATGGCAGTGTTGATGACACCCAGTTTGGCGGCGGCGCCGGCATGGTTATGCGTCCAGACGCACTGGGCGACGCGATTGACTCAATCAAAAATCGCGGTAAAATCATATACTTTTCGCCGCGCGGCCCAACATTGAATCAAAAGATGGTACGCGAATTTACATCAGATTCTGCGGCAACATACACCCTGTTATGTGGCCGATACGAAGGCATTGACCAACGAATCATTGACGAATATGATATAATGGAATTATCCATTGGCGACTATATACTGTCTGGTGGTGAAATCGCCGCCCAAGTTTTTATTGACAGTTGCGTTCGCGTGATGGATAATGTGGTTCACGGTG
>CALARG010000006.1 GCA_937888635.1 uncultured Alphaproteobacteria bacterium | reverse complement strand
TGACTGTTCTTTTTCTTTCATTGCATCAGCATTCTTTTGCAGTTCGTCAATTTTCGCCTGGGACTTGGCCTTTTTATCTTCCACACACGACTTCTTGTCATCTGAAACCTTGTAATACGCCCCATTGCATTCAACAATTATGCATTCACCATTTTGATACTTGCCACTTTTTGCATTTTTATCCGTCGGTGTACACGGCGTACCATCCGGCTTGGCCGGCGCGTTTTGTGATGCGGAATTACCCCCGGCACCCTGTGCCCCTGAATTACCCCCATTACCCTGTGCCCCTGAAATATCCCCTGGAACAACGGCATTTGCATCAGACACTTCGCCATCTGTACCACAGTTGCAATTTTCTGGTTCTAGGCAAATAAATGGTACTGCCGTCCCCCCATCTGTAATCCTATTCAAAGGAACAGTAATTGTCTTATATCCACCGCCTGATATTTCAACCATTGTGCATCCTGCGTATTTCTTATCACCACAATTAAATTCGCTATTTGATTCCACAGTACAAGTATCATCACCAACTTTAACAGTAACACCTGTTACTCTTCCCTGCCCTGCACTATACATCTGCTGCAGCACACCCCTGGCCCTGCGTTCCTGATTATCTGTTTCATCACATTCTGCGGATACGGTACCATCAATCCTTGCATCCCTATTCCTTTCATCACTACAATTTCCCACTGCCACGCAATTACCACATGTTGGTTTTGTATACTCTTCATCCGACGATTGCGATGCATCCGCATCAACACCACCAGACAACGCCCCCCCAGAACCAGCGTCAGAACCAGCAGGTTTATCAACACACTCACCTGTTTGTCCATCATCATTCATCTTAAATACTTTATTTGGATTAACACAAACGCATTGATTATTTTCCCATTTGGCAACGGTTTTTGCCCAATGACAACACGCCTTACCCTCGTTGGACTCGCGACTGTTTAGACAGCGTTGTTTAGAATCCGATATTGTGCCTTGCGCCGAGGCCGCATTTGTTCCTATTGCTCTCTCATCACAGCGTCCCATATCATTACCTTGCGAATCCTTAGCCATCACAGCATTACTAGCACACTCTGTCGCAACAATTTTTACAGAACAAAGCTCTTTTCTATCCTCATCATAACGCTTTATACAATCTATATATTCTCTCTGCTCCCATACAGGCAGACGCATATCTGGAGATTCAGAAACATTACAACTTTTTTCCAATTCAATCCTACAGCTCTTTGCAAGGTCTATACTCTCTTTCTCAAAGATGCCTATGTCATCGGCACCCACACAAACCGACAAATCATCGTATTTTTCAGTTAACAACTGATAACACGTTTGGCCTGTACTGGTTGTGTATATTTGTTCATACTGTGTACATGCCCCACCCGACACAACAGTTTCTGAACTTGCCCCCGTTTGCGTGTTTATCCCATCTGTTTTTCTACATATTACGCCACCCGAATTAACCCGAGTATATTCAGCCTGGCAATCACCTACAACATATCGCCATTCTGGACTAGCATCTTCAAAATCAATACATATTTTTTTACAGGATGTTGCATATTCGCCACCCGTCCAGCCACGCCCTTCCCAGTCAGCCTGACACACATCTAAATTAACAACTTCTTCATAATTAACCGGTTTGTCGTCACATTTTCTTTGTTTCAACACACAATCAGTACCATTTTTTTCATAACCTTCTTTGCATTTATGAGTATAGCAACCTGACGGCATCACTGCGCCACCAATAGTATACTCTTTATCATAATTACGCAAAATAAAGTCAACCTTGTTTAATAGGCTATCATTCCACTTCAAACAATCCGGACACCCCACTTGCGAACACTCTTGAATAACACTATCGTAAGTCCACTTCCCTTTAGTATAGTCTTCACTTGTATCATCATCAGAACACATATACAGATGAACACCATTTTTCCCATACAAAGAACCCATCGGGTCTTTAACTGCGACATATTGATTCATGCTACACGCATCATTCTTACCCCAGCTACACCTGGCTCTATAATACTTATCACCCGATTTCCATACTAAATACTCCCCATCTCTTGCAAAGGAGTCTGCTGCTGCCTTGCTGCTTACCTCATTAATACATGACCCCGCCCACACTGGCGATACGCACAAACACAACAAAAATGCAGATAAAATTCGTTTTAACATTATCTCTCTCTGGCCTTTTTCTGTGATTATATCAATTTTCGCGTGTTCGTGCAAACACAATTGCGCCCATACACGCAAAAAACATTATTATTATCATCCACCAATCGCGTCCAATTGTGCGATACGCTGTTTCATGCGCCCCCCATACAAATCCATCAATTGCACCAACCTGCCCCACGGGCAACGCCGACACAACCACACCATCTGATGCAACAAACGCACTGATACCAGAATAATTTGCACGCACAATCGGCAATCCTGATTCAATCGCATATCTGCGAACCATATCCAAATGCTGGTATGTGCCGGGGGTATTACCGAACCAATTATCATTGGTAATATTTACAATTGCATCTGTGCCATCTGCACCACGCGGCACCAATGAATCTGAAAAAATTATTTCATAGCATATTGCCGGCGCAAATCGCAGTCCTGCAAATTCTATCAATTCCGGGCCCTGCCCCCGCGCCAAATCAATCGGCGCCGGCATAAATCCCAATGGACGATATTCCCCAAACGGCACCAGGTGCGATTTACTGTACACATGATTAATTTTACCATCCGCATTAACCATAACCATTGAATTATACACATGCCCATTTTCATCAATGGTATTCGCCCCCATAATCATGGGCGCACCAATTGCACCCGCAATCGCAATCTCATCACCCGGCACAACTGCAAATGGATATGCCGTCTCTGGCAATATAACAATATCTGCACGCCCATCACTATACGCCAACGATATCATTTTATGCAAATTTTCCTGGGCGTTTCGCAGCGCCTGGGCACGATTATGTGTTGCCTTTTGCGACTGTGATTGACCGGGCTGTACAATGCGTATCATTGCTTGCGCCTGGGGCGCACCATCATCTGCGCGTTGCATATTTGTATTGCCATACCATGCCCCCACCCCAATCATCAGCGCAAAAATCCCAAACACAATCCAATTGGCGCGTCCACGCGAACCGCGCAACAATTCAACAATCGCCGCAATCAATCCTGCAATAATAAATGTTAATCCCAACGCACCCCACAATGACATAGAATTTGCCAGCATCGGCCACGGCAACGCAATATTTGCCAATGGATTCCACGGAAACCCCGTCAGAATCCATTCACGCCCCCACAAAACCAATGCCCAAACACCTGAAAATAAAAACACGCGGGCGGGCGAACTGGTACGAACACACGCAATCGCAACAAAAGGCCACGAAAAAATTAACACCCCTGCAATCCCCAGACCAATCAACCCTGGCACCGTCCAAATTGCAAATTGCTGGGTCAATTCTGGCACCACATATATTGAATGCAGCATCCACCAAAACATCGCAATGGCATACATTGCCCCAAATGGCGCAACGCGTTTAATCACCCGCCAGAATCCACCAATATTTTTATTTCTTACCGTCAACCAATATGCACCCGCAATACCAATTATGGTCGCCCACCAACAATAGAACGGCGCAAAACCAAAACTTGCAATCGCACCAAACACTGCGTACAGCGCATATTGCACCCATGAATTTTCACGCACGGCAAACCGCTTAAAAAATGCAATAACACCACCACCGGGACAACAACTGCCATCCGCACAATTTGGCATTTCATCGTTATATGGATTTCTAATACCTAATTTTTTCAGCGCCTTTATTTCTTTCATTTCCATAATTGCCGCTTCGTCATCTGTAATATGATCACATCCCATCAGATGATAAACACCATGAACAACCATGTGTGCCACATGATTTTCAAATGATATATTCTCATCCCTGGCTTCGCGCATAACAGTATCATACGAGATATAAATATCCCCCAACAACACATCATCCCCCAATTCAAAAGACAACACATTTGTCGGTCTATCTACATTACGATATGTCTTGTTTATTTCGTGAATTTCCGCATCATCGGTCAGTATTATTGACACCTCGGCATCCTTGTATACGCACGAATCCGTGGCATTGGCGATTTTACTAAAATTAATTTTATGTTTTTTCCAACGTGCATCACGCACATCAACAAAGACTTTCATCATACGCCCCTTATGCCATATTTCCTTTGTATGTTTCTCCGTACAGCAACAAATCCGCACGCGCATTTTGTTGGCGCAGTTTTTTTGTCCCATTATTTAACGCCTGTCGTCTGACGCGTCCACCCATCGCATTCAATTCACGGGTTGCACGGTCTATTGCATCCTGATAAGACTGTTTGCGTTTTACCCCCAGATCGCCCATCTCTGCGTTTTCCAGCGCGGTTTTATAATTTCTGATTGCCAATTCATAGTTGCGTTTAGCCTCGGCCTGATTGCCTTTACCTTTATAAATCTTGGCCATTTCTTCACGCGCCGCACCTGCGTTATAGTATGATGCCGCCTTAACATCACGATCCAGCAATAATGTTTTATTCGCATTCATGCGATTATTACCCTCTTTTACAAAGGCAATACATTTTTCATAGTAATCAATTGACTTGTTCTTATCGCCTAATTTTTTATAGGTCAAGGACAGGCTGCTGTACGCCTCCATATTATCTGGGTCTTTTTCAATTGCCTGTTCATACAATTGGGCGGCTTTTTCCAGACGACCTGCACGATATTCCACACCTGCCTGCAGCAACAGCGACATAGATTCAGAAATACTTCTATCTTCTGCTGTTTCAACAGACGCCACAACCTTGGCCGGTGCATATCCCCCCAGTTGTTGAATTCCCAAACGCCCATCCGCCGTTTGTCGCACCACAGCACTGGTTTTTTGCGACCCAGACAATCCCAACACATACTTAATTGTATTTTCATTTGTCACGAAATGCCCATTTCTGACCATCGTCGTCACATCAGCCTTATAGAAATTATCTACATCGGCATTTAAAATATCTTGCATTGTTATATACCCCGCCGCCAGCATTCCACACACCCAGCGCCGCTTTGGCGTTCCGCCATATTTATCATAGTTTGGCGTAATAAACGCATCTGCAATCTGTTGTGGTGTTTTTGCATTATTTAGATTTTTACAAATATCATCTATATGCCCTGTCAGTTGATACCCCGCAACACATATTGCATAGAATTCGTTCTCTGTAATCGGTCGTTTCATATGCTTTTGAATCAAAGGATAGACCTGATCAATCAAGAACTGTTGTGTTTCGGCAATATCAACATCTTTGTTTGCTGATTTTTTTGGTTTATGCGGTTTTAATCCTTTGCGACGATTTGCCGGCGTATCTGCATAATCACGAACCAACATTTTTCCATTTTTATCACGCGACCAAGTCATTCCCCAACCATGGGTATAGACATTTTCTTTTGGCTGGACAACCGGTTCTGCGCGATATGTTTCGGTATAGATAATCGGTATACAGGTTATATTTTCCAACGCGATACATTGATTAATAAATTCTGGCGACGCTGGGTCCAGTACAATTTCTTTGCTGGTATCAATTGCTTCGCCATTTGCATCTGTTATAACCAAACCCGGTCGTGTTGCGTCCCTGACTTCTTTTTTTGGCGCATCTTTATCATCCTGCATAACCGCTTCGCCAACAGCGAACGCCCCACCGGCCGTCGCCGCCAGCATTGACCAATATGTCAAATACCCCAGCACCCACGGATGCTTTTTCACAAACCGCGAGAATTTTGTCTCGCCCTGTTTTTTACCTGTTTTTGGGTCAATTGCGGCCTCGTGCTTTTTTGCGCTGTCCTGTGCAATCTGTTCTAATTCCCGCACTATCTTATTATCAACAAACAGTTTACCAAACCCGCGTGTTAAATATTCTGTCAGCCACAACAGTGACACCCCCGACAACTTCAAAGTCTGACCTGTCACCTCACCCGCCCAGCGCCCCGCATCTGACACGCCCCAATTTCTGATATCGCGCAGGTGGGCATTATCTGGCACCTTAACATCATTTAAATTCTTGCGAAGTTTTTTTACAAAATCCGCCATTGCCTGTGGTTTTTCGCCCAGTTTTTCTGCCACTGTTTTTTTTCTGTATGCCATAATACTACCTCCTGCCCAGTCCTGATTTTTTGGCAATTTTTGAACGCTTGCGCGCATAAGCCGGTGCTACAAACGGATAGTCATCCGGCAATCCCCATTTTTCACGATACTGTTGCGGTGTCAGATTAAATCTGCGTTTTATATACCGCCGCAGCATTACATGCCATGTGCCATCTTCCAGACATTGAATTTTATCTGGCTGGACAGAATCTTCAATTTGCTGGGGTGTGACGGATGTCCCGCGCAGTATTTCACGCGCATTACGCACCGCATCTGCCATGGTCAAATTTGGATTTGCCGCAATTGCCGCCGCGGCCAGATTTGCGACCGCCAATGTAAATTCAGAATTTTTATTTACCAACTTGCCAATTCCTTTATAATTTAATAAGATTATTATATCACAAATAAACACTAAATAAAAGCCAAGTAAAATGACACGACCACTTGCCGACTTAATGCGTCCAAACACAATTGCAGACATTGTGGGTCAACAAACATTATTGGGTGAAAACGGCCTGGTTCGTCGTATGGTTGACAATCAGAAATTATCCAATCTAATTTTGTGGGGTCCCCCCGGCTGTGGCAAGACCACAATTGCACGCGCATTGGCAAACTCTATTGATATGGATTTTGTTCCGATGTCTGCGGTATTTTCTGGCACATCTGATATTAAAAAGGCAATGGATGCCGCCCGCATGAATCGCGACATTGGGCGCAATACATTGCTGTTTATTGATGAAATTCACCGTTTTAATAAAACACAACAAGATACACTGTTGCCATACCTAGAAGATGGCACGGTTGTCTTTATCGGCGCAACCACCGAAAACCCCAGTTTTAATTTAAACAACGCGCTATTGTCGCGTTGCCATATCGGCGTTCTGCAGCCCTTATCAACCGAAGATTTATTAACATTAATGTCACGTGCCGAAGATTTTTCGGGAAAAAAATTACCCCTGGAAAACGCGGCGCGCACCCACCTGGCCCAGATGGCGGACGGCGACGCACGATTTTTATTAAACACGGTTGAATACCTGCTGAATGCGAATTTTAAAAAGCCACTATCACCCGACGCATTGGACACGGCGGTTCAAAAACGCGCCCCCCTGTCTGACAAGCACGGCGACGAACACTATAACCTGATATCAGCGGTTCACAAATCCCTGCGTGCCAGTGATACTGATGCGGCATTATATTGGACGGCGCGCATGATGACATCTGGCCAGGATCCAATGTACATATTTCGTCGTCTGACCCGCTTTGCGGTTGAAGATGTTGGCCTGGCGGACCCGAACGCATTGCAAATTGCAATCGCGGCATGGTCTGCATATGAAAGATTGGGCAGTCCCGAAGGCGACCTGGCCCTGACCCAGTTGGTAATATACCTGGGCACGGCCCCAAAAAGTATTGGCAATTACCGCGCGCAAAAGGCGGCATACGCCGCCGCCCGCGAAACCGGTTCATTAATGCCACCAAAAAACATACTGAACGCCCCAACCAAGATGATGAAGGATTTAGGCTACAATGCGGGTTACATCTACGACCCCGACACTGCGAATGGATTTTCCGGACAAAATTGCTTTCCCGAATCCATGCCACGACAAAAATTTTATCAACCGGTTGAACGCGGTTTTGAACGCGAGATTAAAAAGCGTCTGGATTATTGGGACGCATTGCGCGACAAGATAAACAAAAATTCACAATAAAAAAAATCCCGCAACCGCGGGATTTTTTTGTCTTTCCATCATCTGTTTATTGGATACCGACGCGGAACTCGTCACCCCAATCGGCAACTGTCTGGCCACCGATGGTACATTTGATATCTTCAAAACCATTTTCTACCTGGTTCTTTTTAACAACATTACTGGTGATAACACCACCAACCGTTCCCAAAACAACCCCGGCGATACTGTCTGATACCAAACGCGATGTATTAAATTTACCTTCTTCGTCTTTCCAAACGCTGGCCTTGAATGTTTCGCGCATACCGACCAAGATACCATGTGCATCTGAAATATTCCGACGCGACTTGCGCAACTTTTCCGCTGTATCATCAATCGGCACAACAGGTTGTTCTGGCTGAACAACGGTTGCACAGTCACCTGGGTTTAATGCCAACAATGTTGAATACAATGTATTAAACTTATCAGCAGTTCTGCTTGGAGATGTACACAATGTCTTGATTTGTGTAATCATGGATACAATATCCGCTTTTGTTGCACACTGCATCAACCAGGTTTCCAAAATCCCCATCACCGAAGGTTCACAATTAAATGTTGCGCCCGGGGCAACCGGCTTTGCATTACATTGCCCACGACCATTTGGACCAATTTTAAATTCCATATTTGGTGTCTGACACACACATTTATTGTTTTCCCATTTTGCCACAGACGCTGGCAAATAACAGCATGCCTGTCCTTCTGCACTGGTGCGTCCTTTTAAACAACGCTCCAGCGAAGATTCTGCCGGTGGGGCACTCGCAACTTTACATTTTCCACAAATACAATTACCTTTTTCCATATCCGTACATTCAAATGTCTGGCCTTTTCCACAGTTCTTCTGACTGGTTATATCTTTTGAGGAACCTGCTGGGCACTCGGTAGTACTACCGTTATCGCCCCCATTGGTATCTTCAATACACACATTCTTAGTTTCCACACTACCATTTTTCCAGCCCGTTGCACATGCTGTTCTGGTAAAGATAATGACTCCTGACGCATCACATCTTGCACTGCAAGATGTCACTTTTTCAACGTTTTTCCAATTATCACTTGTATATCTCTTTTTACATTCACCTAAATCCGCGCTATCTGTACTCCATCCAAATGCGACCGTTTGCCCCAGATAAGTACAGCCCGTCACTTTTTTCACACAATCATTACCCTTTTGCTCATACCCAGACTTGCATATAACGCACGCTGTACCACTGGTTGAAGCCAATACATAATCCCGCGCTCTTTCGGCCAACTTACTGGTATTACCACCGGGAATTCTAACCCCAAAATTCCTTCCCTCAAAAATATAATCAGACCCGTAACCATCTGAAAGTTGCCCGGCAGAACACCATGATAAATCACCAGCCAATTCCCATTTATAATCAAGAAAATCATGAACACATTTTCTTTTCGCAACATCTGTGCCTCCAGTATAAATATACACATAATTACCTTCTTCTACTGATCCATGATCACCATCATAACATTCTGCATACCCCCTATCTGAAATCTGTATGTATTCATCAGCATCCGGATCGTTTGGCTTAACGACCAAATTAAAATTACTAACATCCCCCCATGCCTGGCCAGACATCAACCCGCACAAAACAAACAGAAACATAAATTTTCTCATAACTCCCATCCCTTTTCTCATCAGGTAAATAATATAAACTTTACGACAATTTTATCATATTTATGAAATCTTTACAAACGGTTTTTTACAATCTTTCAAACCATGTATCAATTTCAGTTATCGGAATAATTTTATAAACGGGTCGCCCATGATTACATTGCCCGGCGCGCTGGGTCCGTTCAATATCGCGCAATAATGCGTCCATTTGAACCAAATCCAATTTCTGTCCCGCCCGCACCGAATGATGACACGCATAGTTTGCCAATTTCAGATGCAATTTTTCACCCAGTCCCGACGAATGCCCATTTGCACGCACTTCGTCTGCGATTGTCCGCAGAACCGCACCCCAATCCATATCCCAATCGGCGGGCTTTTCAAAAATTGCAATTGCATCTTCGCCAAATTCCCCGATATGCAATCCTGATTTTTTCATTTCATCTGCAATTGACATCACCGCCATAACATCTTCGGCACGCATGTTTACAACAATTGGTGTCAGTAATGGCTGGGTCTTAATTTTATTATTACGCAGTTTTTCATATGTAATGCGTTCATGCGCCGCGTGTTGGTCAACAATTATCATATCATCACCATTTTGCGCAATGATATATTTATTCCCCACCTGGCCAACAACACGCCCCAACGGCATATCTGGCGCAGATTCCACCACCGGCGCACATTCATCAACAATTGGCAAATCTTCACACGCGCGCACATCCGGCCCCGCATTTTCAAATATGGGCGTTGAAACCTGTGCGATATTATCACACACCCGAAACGCATCGCGTCTTATTCCGAAATCAAACCTGGGCGCAGATACCGGTGCCTGCATCGCCATTGGTCGCGCGGGCGCGCATGGCACAACCATTGTTTGGGCCAAACGGTCACGCAGTGTCTTAATTATAAACGACCGCACATGCGTTGGTTCCAAGAAATGCACTTCGGTCTTGGCGGGTGACACATTAACATCAACCGCATTTGTTGGCACCGTCAGGTACAGCGCACACAGCGGAAATTCCCGCGCATGCATAACATCCATATACGCCGCACGCAACGCACCAACCAATACCTTGTCCTTGACCGGGCGACCGTTTACAAACAAAAACTGGTCCACACTGGACGCACGCCGCAATGTCGGCGCAGATATATACCCAGTCAATTTCATACCTGAATTCGTCTTTGATGTCGCATCAATTTCCAACATACGCCCAACAACATCATCGCCCATAACCGATTCTATTCGCGACAATAAATCTTCATCTTTTGGAAAACGCCATTTGTTATTCAGTGTAAATCCAACATCTGACCGCGCCATTGCCAAACGCTTTACCACATCCAACACAGACATCATTTCCGCCCGGTCCCCACGCAGGAACTTTAATCGCGCAGGTGTTTTTGCAAACAAATTCTGAACCCGAATACGCGTTCCACTTTCCCAGTCTGACGGGCGAATTTCCCCGGTCGTGGCATCAATCTGCCACCCGTTTTCATCCATGCCATTACATGTATCAATCGTCATATCTGACACAGACGCAATTGACGGCAACGCTTCGCCCCGAAATCCCATAAAGTTAATATTTAACAAATCGTCATCTGGTAATTTTGATGTTGCATGTCGGGTAATTGCGCGCGACAGATCTTCGCGACCCATACCACAACCATTATCAATAACCGATATCAATGTGCGCCCACCGTCGGTCACATCAATCATAATCTGGTCGGCCCCCGCATCCAGTGCATTTTCCACCAATTCTTTGACCACACTGGCGGGGCGTTCAACCACCTCGCCTGCAGCAATTTGATTAATCAGAAAATCTGGCAATACGCGTACAGCCATCCCCCCACCCTATTCTTTAAATGTCACTTCTAAAATCTCGTACTCTTTTTCACCACCGGGCAGTTTTACAATACATGTATCCCCAACGCATCGGCCAATCATCGCACGTCCAACCGGACTGGTACATGAAATAACGGTACGCCCATCCGATTCGATATCAGACAAAATTCTGCATTGCATTTTGTTTCCATCTTCGTCTTCGGCAATAACGCGCGCCCCAAACACAACGCGATTTCCCGACAGCGAATCCACATCAATCACAACGGCGTTTTCAATTACACCTTCTATAAAGCGAATACGCGCATCAATCTGACGCTGTTTTTCACGCGCCGCACTGTAATCTGCATTTTCCGACAAATCCCCCAGTGACCGCGCCCACTGAACAGTTTTTAATATTTCAGGCCTTTGATTTTCTTTCAAATCCTTTAATTCCTTAATCAGGTTATCAAATCCGACCCGTGATATTGGTTTTTTTTCCATTTTCTACTTCCTGTTTTTTTAATCTGATAAATTATAAGCAAACATTTTATTTTTGCAATTATGAAATTAAACAGTATACTATACATAATATGTTTAAATTTAATATCTTAAGCCGATTTTTATTACGCCGCTTTTTCAGTGGTGTTGGTCTGGTTATGTTGGTTGTCTGTGGGATTATATTGGCCGTCACATTTGTTGAACGCCTGCCGTCAAATCCTGGGGCGATTGATGCACTGTATGATGCCTGGATACGATTACTGGAATATGTGCCAATGTTTTTACCACTGGCGGTGTTTATGGGCACATTGTTGACATCATACACCCTGACTAAATCCAGCGAAGGCATTATTATTTCCAGTGCCGGCATGTCACCATATCAATCGGCGCGTCCATTTTTTATCGGCGCATTTTTAATTGGCGCATTTGCCACAACCGTAATAAACCCATATTCGGTCAGTATCAGTGTTCAAAACATTACCCCCGAACACCTGCAGTTAATTGATAATCGTATTTGGTTGCGCGAATCATCTGACAATGGCTTTATAACAATGAACGCCGAAACAATACATAAATCTGGCAAAAATCTTATCTTTGACAACACAACAATTTATACCCAAGACCCCGAATTTAAATTGACCCAACGCATTCATGCCCAAACCGTCACATTATCAGACACCGGCCTGTCTGCCCAAGATGCCGTTATCTGGAACGCAGACGGCACCACCAACACCACAGATTGGCAAATCAGCACCCTGTTGACCCCGCAAACGGTTCTGGACCGCTATCTGCAACCCGACCAGATATCATTCTGGCAACTGCCTGAATTTATAAAACGCATGGAATCAATTGGCGCACCTGTCCGCGGTCATAAGATTCAGTTATGGACACTGTTATTTTTACCCCTGACCATGATATCTATGGCGGCACTGGGGGTTGCATTTTCCCAGACCAAGCAGCGCCGCAATTACAGTTTTGGTGTAAAATTCAGTCTGGGCATTGTCACATGCTTTGCACTGTATTTCCTGATAAACATGTTTAACGCACTGGGGGCGACGGGTACATTGCCACCAATATTATCTATTATTGCGCCACCACTGATTATAATTGCCGGTGCCGGAATATTTATAACCAGTTTTGATACAATCTAACGCGGGGTACACACATGCCAAAAAAGAAGAAAAATAAAAACTCAAAATTTCCTAAGATATTAATGTGGACACTGATTGTGATATTAATCATATTGATGATTGTATCTTTTTCCACCCCTGTTCACATGACTGAAATCGTGCTGTACCCATAATGAATTACATTGATATATTTTTAGAAGCCCTGTCTGCGGAACGCGGTCGCAGTCAAAAGACCCTGGCCAGTTATGAATCAGACCTGCGCCTGGCAGATGGTGCAATACCGGGCGGTCTGCTGACGGCAACATCTGACGATATTCAGCGTTATCTATCCACCCTGCCTGACAAGCCATCATCCATCGCGCGCAAGGCATCTGCCCTGCGTGGCTTTTATAAATTTTTAATGTTGGAAAAAATCATACAGACCAATCCGACAACGAACCTGGAATTGCCAAAGCACAATCGCACCCTGCCAAAGTTTTTAACCATAAATGAAATTGAATTATTAATATCCAGTGCCGGCGACATAAAAACATCAATCCGCCTGCGCGCAATGATTGAATTGCTGTATGCGTCTGGACTGCGTGTATCTGAACTGTGCGAATTACCAATGACTGGTGTTTTGGGCGACAAATTATTAATTCACGGCAAAGGCGCCAAAGAACGTCTGGTCCCAATGCACGATGCGGCGATACACGCCCTGAACAAATGGTTGGATGTGCGTGGCGAAACAGATTCTAAATTCGTATTTCCATCAAACGGCAAATCAGGCCACATCACCCGCGACGGATTTTTCAAGATATTAAAAAAATGCGCTGTACTGTCCGGCATTGAACCCAACCGGGTCAGCCCACATGTACTGCGCCATTCATTTGCATCACACCTGTTGGCAGGTGGCGCAAACCTGCGCGCAATTCAAACCATGCTGGGGCACGAAGATATTTCTACAACTCAGATATACACACATGTTATGCCTGAAAAGTTATGCGAAACCGTCGCCACGCATCACCCATTGGCAAAGAAATAAAAAGGTAAAATAAATGATAAAAAAATGTGACAAACCAGGTTGCACCAAGGCCGGCACATGCCGTGCCCCAAAATCACGCGATTTGCGCGACTATTGGTTTTTCTGCCAGGAACACGCCGCAGAATATAACAAGAATTGGAATTATTATGCCGACATGACCCCCGACGAAATAGAGGCCGACTGGGAACGCCAAACATTTGGCGAATCATTAAAAGACAAAGACGCCGCCAACAAAGACGCATCTGATTATGCAAAATTCATAAACGATTTTATCACCGGTCGCGGTAAATTTGACCGCATGCCTGCGAAAAGCAAACTGCCCACAAATGTTGTGTCTGCGCTGAAAGTATTTGACCTGGGCATATCTGCCACATGGCGTGAAGTCGGTGTAAAATATCGTGCCCTGGCGAAAAAATACCACCCCGACACCGCATCAGACAAGAAAAATGCCGCAACCGAATTTGCACGCATATCCACTGCATACGAAATATTAAAAAAGCATTTTGGAAAAAAATAACAAATCTTGCAAAATAATACACATATATTATAATCAAGATATGTCAAACAAACGACTTTTTCTATTCGCGGGCTATAATAAATCAGGTTTGATTGATGACGCACTGGTCTATTACTTAAAACACCTGTCTGCGTTTGGCGACATCGTGCTGGTTATGGATTCAGACTGCCCATCATCAGAACTTAAAAAAGCCCAGAAATATTGCGTATACACGTGCGCTGTGCGTCATGGCGAATATGACTTTGGTTCATACAAACGCGCCTTTAATTGGGCAACTAAAAACTTAAATATTTCCGATTATGATTTACTGTATTTGGTAAACGATTCTGTCTATGGCCCACTGTACGACATGGGGCCATATTTCAAACAAATGGAATCAGGCGAATGCGATGCATTTGGAATTGTAAAAAATCCACATCGCCACCACCCGCACATTCAATCTTGGTTTATCGGTTTGCGCAAGAATATATTTTTCACAACCTGGTTTGATACATTTATGAATGATATAACCAAACTGGAATCCAAGGGGGCAATTACCCGCAAATATGAACACGGCCTGTCTAAATTAATCAGCAATCACGGCCACAAATGGTGTTGTCTGTATACCGTCGCTGGTCGCGGCGTTTATAACCACATAAAAAAATTATATAAATCTGGCATGCCATTTATGAAAAAGGTTGCATTTACCCGCACCCACGGCGCACTGGGTCGCCAGATACTGTATGTGCTAAATCATATATCACCCCCTGCCCGCGATGCGATTTATAAATCTGCCACCGATACGCACGGGGCTGCGCACATAAATTGGCTGCTGACCCGAAACCCAATCAGGGTCATGACCAGGCGCATTCATCATGCACTGCACAAACTATTGAACGAGGGAATATGAAAACCAAGACCACAAAAAAGATTGCCGCAATAACCATGGCCCGCAACGACGACTTTTTCCTGTCGCGTTGGATTGAATACTATGGCAAATTACTGGGAACAGAAAACCTGTATATATACCTGGACGGCACCGACCAAAACATTCCTGAAAACGCGGGTTCTGCCCACATAACAAAATTACCCCACACCGACATGTCACGCAGTGCGGGCGACAAATATCGCATTGGTAAACTATCTGACCTGGCATCAAAATTGCTGGCGCAATACGATATCATTATCGGCTGTGATTCAGATGAATTTTTAATGGTTGACCCTGCCCTGAATCAAACACTGCCTGAATATTTATCAAATAAAAAGATAAACACAACATTATCTGGCCTGGGACTGGACATCGGTCAACACATGAAATACGAAGACGCACTGGACACATCAAAACCTTTTTTATCCCAGCGCAGTTTTGCCCTGTTATCAACCCGGTACACAAAACCTGTTGTAATAAATCGCCCTGTCCACTGGGGCAGCGGATTCCACAGCATTCGTGGACATAACTTTCACATTGATCCAAATTTATACCTGTTGCACTTTGGCGCAGTTGATATGGACATGCTAATTGCCAAGGCTGCCAACCGTGGCCCCGACTGGGTCAATCACCTGCGTCGTCGTGGCAACGGGACAATAAATGACATAACCAATCGCACACCACGCGGCGAGATATGGCTAAAAATTGCACGAATTTTACAAACGATATTCAGACCAATCTACGCAATTGACAAACCAGGAATGCTGGGTCTAAAACGCATTGTAAAATTACCTGGCCGCTTTCAAAATTCAGGGATATAGAACATGAACCAAGATATGAAAATAGACATTGTATACCTGTGGGTTGATGACACCGACAAAAAATGGCGTGCCGAAAAAGACAAATGGCTGGAAATCATACGCGGTGCCAAGCCAGTGTATTCAGACGCCGCCACAACCGCGCGTTGGCGTGACAATGGCGAATTTTTATATTCACTGCGCAGTGTTGAAAAGTTTGCCCCCTGGGTAAATCATATCTATATCATCACTGGATTTAACCAGGTGCCAAAGTGGCTAAACACAAAACATCCAAAAATCACAATTATTCCACACGAACAAATTATACCGGCCGATGCACTGCCAACATTTAATTCAAATGCAATTGAAATGTGCATACCAAATATCCCGGGATTGTCTGAACACTTTCTGTTGATGAATGACGATATGTTTTTTAACCGCCCATTGTCGCCGTCTTACTTTTATGATGATATGGGGCGCGCCCGAATTATGTACAGCAATCATTCCAAAATGTCTAAGAATATCGGACAATGGTTATCACGCGTAAATGAATACACCCAGACATTAATTCTGTCTGCCAAAATCATAAATGCAATATTTGGCCAAGATGTTTATAAATACCGTCCATCACACGGAATTGACCCATATATAAAATCTTCATGGATTGAATGTCGCAATCACCCAATGATAACTGGCCTAATAGACAAACAAATACGCAACAAATTCCGCACAAATAATGAATTACAACGCTGGCTATTTAATCTGTACGACCTGGTGACGGGACGCGCCGTATTTATCCACAGTCGCGCCAAGAAACATTCGCGTCATAAAATATTAAATACAATATATAACACAATACATGCAGGCACAATTCGCAATTCTCCCGTTGTATGCACAGACACACACTCCGCACGCGGTGCATTACTTGATGCACCGGTATTTTGCATAAATGATTCTGATGCAAACGATGAAACAATCCTGCGCAATAATGCAGAATTTATGAACGAACGCTTTCCCGAAAAATCGTCGTTTGAAAAATAGAATTAAAATCTAATCGTGTTCGTATGCGCCAACGCAATTGCGATTGCGTCGGCCTCGTCCGCGGTCTTGGGGTGCGCGACCGGCAATAATATCTTGACCATTTTATCAACCGCTGATTTATCTGCATGTCCCGCCCCGGTCAGGGCTTTTTTTATAACATTTGGCTCGTACTCAAAAACTGGAATATTATGATTTGCCACTGCGACAATTGCGGCGGCACGCGCCTGACCCAATAATAGGGTTGTTTTTGGATTTTTATTTACAAATATTATTTCAATACTGCATTCATCAGGCTGAAAAGTTTCGCATATCTTGGTCAATTCATGGAATATAGTCACCAAACGTTCTGCCATTTCTAATTTTGGATTTGGCAAAATCACACCACTGGCGATATATTTGCGCGATTGTCCGGCCGTATCAACCACCGCCCACCCCGTATGTAAAAGTCCAGGATCAATTCCCAAAACGCGCTTTGTCATTTTCTAAAACTTATTTTACTAACTGCATTATACCCAAAATATTTATTTATCTTTTTTATTATTTCATCCGACCGGTATGATAATTGCAACGCATATGCCGGTACTGCGGGGCGAATTACAACATTAAATGTATTATCACGATTTTTTTTAATCGCCACCAAACATGCCACCGCCGCGATATCAGGCCCCATAATTTCGCCCCACCGTTGCACCAGGTCCGCATCCGATGCGCGCACCCCAAACATTTTTATCAGACCACCCAACGCCCCCGCAATTGTCTGGGGACGCTTGGACCTGGCATCAAAATTCTTATTTTGGTTTGACATAGGTATATTCTTTTGGCATCAAGATAAACATCTGCCCCTGCGCATGTTGTCCCTGGGCGAATTTATAGGCCTCGTCCCCTTTGCCAAAGAATATATCTGCACGAATCCATCCACGAATTGCACTGCCTGTATCCTGGGCAATCATCAGACGACGAAACGGCCGCCCGTCTGATAAATTAGTATTAACATACACCGGCAACCCCAGTGTATACAAATCATCGTCCATTGCAACACTGCGGATTTTTGACAACGGCGTCCCCAACTTTCCAATCACATCTGGCGGTGTTGATTCATAGAAATATACATAACGCGGATTTTTATAAATAACATCCTTTGCCAGTGATGGATTTGCCTTCAGGTGTTGCCACACCGCCTCAGACGAATAACCACCTTTGGGTCTGATACCACGATTACGCAATTCTTCACCAATTGACTTAAACGGCATATTATTAACGGCGGCAAAGTTTAACTTAACATCCGTCCCATCTTCCAATCGCAGATTTCCCGACCCCTGGATTTGAATATTTTGTACATCAACAATATTCGCCCAATACAATACGCGCCCAATTTGCTTTTCAACAATATCTTTTTTTGGCACGCCCTTATACGCACGTCCATCTGTTGGAATACCCATCAATGGTTCATTACATTGTGCGGTTTTTGTACGACACGCCGGAATTATCGGGGAATAGTACCCTGTATATGTCCCCCGATCACCACCATTATCATTATAAATCTGATACGGTTGGAAATTAGATTCAAACCACGCACGCACCGTCGCAATATCAGCAGACGCCGATGGCAACATACGACATTTTTCCGCGAACAGTTCTTTATCTGGGATTAAGCGCCCTGTATATTGAATTTTCGCCTTGCACGAATTACGAAACGCCT
Organism: uncultured Alphaproteobacteria bacterium; assembly: GCA_937888635.1. Lineage (GTDB taxonomy): Bacteria > Pseudomonadota > Alphaproteobacteria > Rs-D84 > Rs-D84 > Enterousia. The sequence continues at coordinate 804 of CALARG010000006.1, read as the reverse complement.
GCAACGCATATCGCACATCATCTTCGCGCCAACCTGGCAATTCTGAATAAGACACGCGTTTAAAATTAGATGGAATAACAGAATTATCCCCCACAACTGTTGGTGTTGACACATCGCACGATGCCAATAAAAATGCTGCAAATATTGCACAAAAGAAACGAAAAAAGTTATTTTTTTGAAAAAATTGCATTTTTTACCAATCCCCCCACTTGTAAAAACTTTTTATAATGCTATATTAACATAAAACACGGACCCAAGTCCAGACATTAAGACAAAACAACAAACACCGAAGGAGAAAAAACCATGGCAAAATTTAATATTATCTCGCAATTTTTAAAAGACATTTCTTTTGAAAGCCCAAATGTACCTGAACTGTTTTTCAAGAACGATAACGGCCAGGCAAAATTGGAAATCAATATTGATATTCAGATTAAGGGCGCAGACAACAATTTATTCATGGTTGATGTTATTACCAAGGTACATTCAAAATTAGAAGCCGGCGAAAAATCAATCTTCTTAATTGAATCAACATATTCTGGTCTGGTCCAACTAGAAGGCGAAACGATTGATGAAGAAGATAAAAAACGCACATTATTGATTGATGTTCCAACATTATTGTTCCCAGCAGTGCGCGCATTGGTCACACGCCTGACCAGTGAATCTGGATTCCCAACATTCACAATGCAGCCTGTTGACTTTGCCCAATTGTACGAACAGAAACAGGCACAATAATAAGAAATTATTGATTAAAAAATCCCCCAATCGGGGGATTTTTAATTTCTGCGCCTGCTTAGTATTAATGTC
>CALARG010000005.1 GCA_937888635.1 uncultured Alphaproteobacteria bacterium | reverse complement strand
TATGCGCCATTGCTGCCTTCGTCCAGGAAACTGGGGTTCTGTTGCCAGTCGGTACGATTTGGCCAGATACCTTCGGATGAATATTTGGGCAGACCAAACTGAACATACATGCGCAGATTATCTTTTAATGTCATCTGCTTTTCAATTTCCAAACCAACAAAAAATCCAGACCAAGTTGTGTTATAGATATGCGTTGTCCCTTCTACAATAACGGGGCCGTCACCACCAATAATTACGCATTCACCGGCATTTACACCCCATGGAACCGTACCCATCGCAATTTCATAGTCGCCGGTGTAGAGCGTATCGCCCAACTGGCCAAAGCCATCGTAATAACCGTTTGGTGAATTTGTGACAACCTTGATATCTTCGGGGGACATGCACACCTGGTACCAGGTATCAGGGGTTGCGGTGCCCGGAATAACCGAATAATAATTACCAACATCATCACCAAAGACATATTCCCCTTTGTCCGTCATTAATGGCAGATAAACCCCAGGGTTTGGATAGTAATGGTTGGACATTTCCAGGTTATGCTTGAATATTTCATAGCCAAATGTTGGCGACAATTTCCATCCGCCAATATCCCATACATGATGCGCAGATATTCCAAAACGGAAATGATTGCTGCGCCCCGATTGGTCACCCATGGAAATTGTAAAAATACCGTATGTCTGGTCTGCTTCGTCAAAAGGTTTCAGGTCATAGTCCATGGATAATCCGCCATGCGACATATCACCATAGGCATATTCACCAAATACAGACATATCAAAATTACGCAGACTGAAATTATGTTTGGCACCAACACGAATTTCGTTCCAAATCATGTCGTCCCATTCCAGAATGGAATTTACACCCGTTTCAAATTCAAAATCTGCAAAACGACGCGAATAGCCCGCGTAAATGTGTGTTGCGTGTTCATTTTCCGCCGGCAGCGCAATACCATTTGGGGTCATTGTACCCGCAATCGTTGGTGCCTGGGGACGCGGAACCTGGTACGAATATGTTTGAGAATTTAAAACCTGCTTTGATCCAGACTGGCCAACATATTTTGTGTATCCACGGGCTGCATAACGTTCATAGGCCGCCTGGTTTGCATTTGGCGCGGCGGTCGCTTGATAATATGCGGGAACACCTTCGTTCGCGGCAAGTACCGCCAAAGGCGCAAAAATACCCGTTAAAAATGAAATTGTCCTGACCTTCATCGTATCAATGTTGTGATTATTATATCATAAAAATAAATCACATAAAAGTGTTTTTCATTTATCACTTGCACGAAAGAATTCAGGCGGTAAAATATGGGCACTATGCAAAACCCAGCGCACAATATATATATTCATGTTCCATACTGTATGTCAAAGTGCAATTACTGTGCATTCTTTTCACGCGCATGCAGTGCGCCAGACTGGGACGGATATGAAAATAAAATCTGTAGCGAGATAGAATTTTGGGCCGACAAACTGGGGCGAATTGATGTGCCAACAATATTTTTTGGCGGCGGAACACCATCACTGATGCCGGTAAATGTTTTTGAAAAAATAATTAATACAATTCGTGATAACTTTAACCTGCTGACCGGGGCCGAGATAACACTGGAATCTAATCCAGGAACACTGAATGAAAAGAAACTAAATGATTTTAGGTGTACAGGCATGAATCGCCTGTCAATCGGGGTACAAAGTTTAGATGATGAAAAACTGCGATTCCTGGGGCGGCGACACACTGCGCAGGACGCATTGGATTTAATCGGCGCCGCGCAAAAAATGGGACTGCGGGTGTCGGCCGACTTTATTTATGGACTGCCGGGGGATACAGAAAAATCTGTGATTGAAATGTGCGGACAGATAAATCAAATTGGATTAAACCATTTATCAATGTATGAATTGACGATTGAAGAAAACACACCGTTTGGGAAAATGAATCTGGATATGCCAACAAATGCTGAAATGGCCCAGATGTATGTTGCAATTGACAAGCATATCGCCCTGCCCCGGTACGAGGTTTCAAACTATTGCACGCCCGGGAATGAATGCCGGCACAACATGAATGTGTGGGGTGGCGCGCCCTATATTGGCATTGGCGTTGGTGCGGCAGGACGCGTATATGTGAACAATCAATGGTATGACCAATTGGGCAATGGGGCGCGTTTTGAAAAAATATCAGATGATGTGCGCGCCACAGAAAAAATCATAACCGGTCTGCGCACGGTGCGCGGTTGTCAATTGACAGACGATGTAAAAAACGTTATTGATATAGAATGGGTGAACAGTCATCCAATGTTAATTAATATACACAACAACTGTATCAGCGTGACCAAACAAGGAATGCTGGTATTAGATGATGTGATTTTAAATTTAATACGGTAGAAGGAAATGGAAAATAAGTTCTTGAACATTGTTGGGATTGTTGCGGTTGTGGCTGCAATTTTTTGGGCAAATGCATCACAAAAGGAGAAAGTAGTGAACGCAGGTATAAAAATAGAAAACATGGATATAACAATTAACCCAGGCGACGATTTCTATGAATACGCCACACGCGGATGGCAGGTTCGCAACCCAATGCCTGATGATTACAGCAGATATGGTGCGTTTGAAGTGCTGCGCAACACAAACCTGGGGCGCACGCGTGAAATCGCGGAAAAAGATACAGGAAAAATTGGGACACTGTATTCAGTTGCGATGAACGCTGAAAAATTAAATGCAGACGGGACAAAACCGGTCGCAAAACAGTTGGCAGAAATTGATACGCTGACGCGCGACGGTCTGGAAAAATATATGGGTAAAATGTTTACATATTCATCTGCGTTCTGGGGCGACGGTGTTGGATTAGACGAAATGGACAGCGAACATTTCCTGTACAATATTGGCCAGGGGGGATTGGGTCTGTCGCGCGACTATTATTTTGACAGCGATGCAAAATCTGTTGAAATTCGCAAAAAGTATAAAGAATTTATTGCAAAACAAATGAAAAATTTTGGCATAGATGTAGATGTTAATAAATTATACGCGCTGGAAGAACGCATGGCAAAATCCTTTTATCCAAAGGAAAAGTTGCGTGACCCACATGCCAATTATCATAAAATGAGCACTGCCGAGGTAAAAGAAAAATTCACAGGCTTTGATTGGGACGCATTCCTGGGGGCGCGCGGTGCGACAGCGGCAGAATATATTAATATTGCCCAGCCAGAGGCAATTGCAGAATCAATTGCGATTATGAACGATACAGATTTTGAATTAATCAAGACATATTTGAAATATCGTATTGTTAGCGCAGCAGACACTGTCTTGGACGACGAAACATATGAAATATCGTTTGATTTCTATAACCGAACAATGGCGGGACAAAAAGAACAAAAACCACGTTGGAAACGCGCAGTTAGTATGATTGATGGCGCATTAGGCGAAGAAGTTGGCAGACTGTATGTTGAAAAATACTTTTCAGAAGACGCCAAAGAACGCATGCAGACGCTGGTAAAAAATCTGCAACGCGCGTATGCAATGCGTATTGAAAAACTGGACTGGATGTCAGATGAGACCAAACAAAAAGCGTTAGAAAAACTGTCTACTTTCCGTGCAAAAATTGGATATCCAGACAAATGGCGTGATTACAGCAAACTGGAAATCAAAAATGATTCGTTGTGGGAAAATATGGTGCGCGTGGCGCAATTTGAAGATGCGTTTTGGTTGGAAAAAATTGGCAAAGAAAAAGACCCAACACTGTGGTACATGAATGCGCATGAGGTAAACGCATACTATGACCCATCAACAAATGAAATTTGTTTCCCAGCAGGGATTTTGCAATACCCATTCTTTGATATGGGGGCGGACGATGCGTTTAACTATGGCGCAATCGGCGCGGTTATCGGGCACGAAATGACACATGGTTTTGATGATTCCGGCCGTCATTTTGATAAAGACGGAAATATGAAAGACTGGTGGACCGCCGCAGATGCCACAGGGTTTGAGGTACGCGCAAATGTTATGAAAGAATTTTTCAATAACATTAAAATTAACGACGAAGTAAACGCAAATGGCGAATTTACACTGGGTGAAAATTTGGCTGATTACGGTGGCGTGACAATTGCGTTTGATGCATATAAAAATTTTGGCACACCGTCCGAGACAGCAGAAAACCTGAGCGCGGACAGACGGTTCTTTATCGCATATGCTGGCGCATGGGCCCAGAATATTCGGGCCGACGAAGAACTGCGCCTGACCAAGGTTGACGAACATTCGCTGGGGAAAAATCGCGTAAACGGGATTTTGCCACATATCAACGCATGGTATGACGCATTTGAAATAAAATCAGATGACAAGATGTATCTGATACCGGAAAAGCGTGTGAAGTTATGGTAATAAGAAAACGCCCAAATGGGCGTTTTTTATTTATGATTTGCGACACGTTCGCGGAATTCATTGCTGGGGCGGAATGTCGCAACACGGCGGGCAGAAATAACCGCACTTTGTCCCGTCTTTGGATTGCGGCCCATGCGCGCATTCTTTTTTAAAATCTTGAAACTGCCAAAGCCTGCGAATTTAACCTCTTCATTATTGACCAAGGCATCGCGTATTTCATCAAAAACAACATCAACCATTTTATACGCATCAGCGGTTGTCAGGCCAAAACGTTCACGCAATCTTTCTGCAAAATCACTTCTTGTTATTGTTGCCATATCTTTCCCTTTTTATTTTTATCTGCCATATTTTATACGATGGATTTAACAATGTCAAACCCAACATAAAAAATCCCCACTGTTAAGCGGGGACTGATTTTTAATACTCTTTTTCCAGGTCATTTTTTAATTCCTGCAACTGATTATTTAATAATTTCAGTTTGGATATCGCAGCTTCATATAGCTTTTTGCGTTGCAAATTTTTGGTCAAATCGTCTGCCATACCCAGCAATTTTTCTGTGCTTGTTTCTTTCTGCATTTGTTTCAGCAACGTATCACGCGCCATGTCTGTGTATTTTATATTCTGCTGCAAACGCATATTCATGGTATACAATTCTGTCCAAACAAAATTGGTCGTGGAAATATCAATTGGTTTCTTTTTTATTTTTGCGTCGCTTTTATCATCTGTGCCCCCGGCATCAGATGTATCCGCCTTTGGCGCATCCTGTGGCAGCAGACCAGGGGGCGGTAAGTCAGGACCATCGTTACCACCATCGGTCAATTCGCGGATTAAATCCGCAACATTATGAAATGACGCCAAATCCATTTTTGATAAATCAATGCGCGCATCACGAATAACGCCCTTATATTCATCTATTGAATGTTCATGTTCCGGGAAAAAATCTATACACACAAAGACATCACCCGAAACCGCCCAAACAATGCGCTGTTTACTGTTAAGACTTTTGAAGCCCTGGGACAGACATGTTGCACTTTTAAATTCCAGCGTACGAGATGTTTTTATTTGCCCATCTTGGATATAATATACTTTTTTTCCAGCAGTATCTGTTGGGTTTATGTTTATAAAATCAACATCACGCAGAATTTCCAACAGCATTTTTTTATCATCACCACACGCCTTGCAGATTTTGCCCCATTCTTGTTTTGGGATATATTTCTTGATCTGTTTTTCAACAACTGTTTTGCCATCAATTTGATACCCAACTTTTTCACAGGGTTTTTCATCAACTGGCATATCCGCTTTTGCTTTTTTGGGTTTCTTGACTGTATTTTTTATTGTTTTACGCGCCTGGTCAGATTCAATTTGCGCCAATATATAATCAATAATCGTATCAAGATACTTTTTATGCACACAAATAATCGTCGCGCCATCTTCACGTTTTAATTCAACAGGTTCTAATTTCAAATTCGCCTTGGCAGAGCGCGCCTTTTTTATATAACGCGTCAGTTCCGCATCACTTATACCGGATAAATCCTGGGACGCAGAACGACACGCCATTAACAGTTCATCTGTTGACAGGTATTCATCTGTCTTGGCCTGCAATTCAACAATCGGTGTTATATTAGTGTCAGACACAACGGGTTGAGAAACCTTGTTTGCAGACAATTCTATATCACGCAACAAATCGCGCAAGGTTGTTTTTCCATCAGTCACAACAATACGCGGATGCGCGTGGGCAAAGCGACGCGCAATACGCAGGGCACCATCCTTGTCTTTTTTGATATTATTTAACAAGGCGCGACGTATTGTGATTTTCTTAATTTTTGCAGGCAGTTTTTCAGGCAAATCAGCCAATGAATTTATTGAATATTCACACTTTAATTCGTCCAGCATATCGGGCAAGATAGTATCTGGCGTTAAATCAAAATCACGGATATCCAGCGACCCTAAAATAATAACATTGCGCAACAATGGAAATTCACGACCACGTCTGCCACGCAACGCGACATCGCCGTGTATAATCAGGGGATTTTCACCGTCAAATTTATCATATGGCAGTTCAAAAACATCCACCATTATTTCTGATATTTCTTCTTCTTGTTTTATCGTAGCAGTATACAAACCCGTTTTTTTTGCCATTTTTTTGCCTTTTATTATTCACACTTATACTATAATACGATTTTTATTTTTGTCAATATTATACAACAAAACAGTTGAATATTTTTTCGCTTTAATTTAATATTGCCCTGTTGCGTCCCCATAGTTCAACAGGATAGAACAAGTTCCTCCTAAGAATTAGATGCAGGTTCAAGTCCTGCTGGGGATGCCAATTATTATTTCTGGGGCTGACGCGACATTATTAGAACACTGTCCCAATTTGAGTCCTGTAACGCAGACACAACTGTACGTGAAGTGAATTTAAACGATTTGTTCTTTATACGCTGCGACTGAAAATAATCCATAAAATTTGTCCAAACACCAGGTTTGGCACCCCAGATGTACTGAAAGCAAATTTTGCCGTTATCAGTCAAGTTATTGCGCGCCAATGGATATAAAACTTCGTGATAAAAGCGTTCAAAACGCCGTTCTGTTATCGTTTCGTCGGAATACATATAATAAAAGATATTAGACAACATTATCAAATCATAACGTTGATTAAACCTGGCCGATACGCGTTCCAGTTTACAATGGTGAAATTTTGTCCGTTCTGGCAACAATTCACGCAATTTATTGTATTTAGATTCTTCGGATGCGTATGAAAGATTGCGCAAATCATAGTTTGGCGATGTTGGCGCATGATATTTAAACATATTTGTGCCGTTTTCCTGGCACTTGGCCATAAAATGCTGCAGTCCCAAAGAGAACTTATCAGATATCGGTGCAATAATTTTTGGATTAAAGAAATTTTTTTTATCAAAAAAGAAATCCATAAAATCGTGATATGGCAGGTTCCGTATCATATGTGTTTTTAGTTCCAGGACATGTCGCTGGTACGAATTAATGTCAAATGTATCAACATGCCGGGCCCCCGCCAGGTATGCTTCAAACGCATGGTCGCCAGATGACGCAACCGTTAATACGCGATTTGGATTTACCCCATTAAGATATCCAGAAATATTTTCATTTGTAAACAGATATACCGAGGATTCATCCTGGAACGCATAATCAGATGATATATAAAAATCAGATTTCTTGGACACGGCACCGTTATACCACAAATGAGAATATTGTCAATATTTTATTATTTGATAAATTCTACAATCGTATTATAATTGCGCAGAAAAAAGGTTTTACATGAAAAACAAAGCAGTTAAAATTGGAATTATTGCAACAATCGCACCACATATATTTTGCTGTGGACTGCCGCTGTTTTTGGCAATTATTGGATTGATTGCGCCAGATGCGGCACATTTTCACATACTGCCCCACTGGATGGAACCATGGCTGTTTATATTTTCGGGCGTAACGCTGATGATATCGTGGTGGATGGTGGGACGCGAATGCGGGTGCACATGCGAACATTGTGATGGGAATAAATCACACCATGCGCAAAAGATTATTCTGGGCGTGATAACAGTTATATTTGTTGTCAGCTTGATTTTACATTTTATATCACACCATTAAAAAATGCCCCAAACGGGGCAATTTCTTTAGGCTTTCTTGTACACGCAATTTTTTGATTCAGAATTCCATACGCCAGAATATCCATCGCATGCTTCTTTTGTTTTTGCCTCAGGCCAGATACAAATACCACCGTTTGCAACACTGGTGCCTTCGGGGCATGAAACCATTACGTTGTTAACCCATTGCGCCATGCCAGTTGGGTCCGGCTCGGCAGTTGCATCACCATTTACAGACATACATGTAATAATCTGTGAACGACATGCGTTAATTGCAATCTTGGATTTGGTTGAATTAACATTTACAGAATCATAGTTATTTTCACCCAAACATGACGACACATCTGCGATACAGCCTTCGGCATAGGACGAGATTATTTCATCCTGCTTGGCCTTGATCTGAACCAGTGTGCGTGTCAAGTATTCACGAACAACCGGGTTGTTTGCCTGGTACACGCCATTGTCATATGTATAATCCTGGCACTTGTTCAAGACAGACATGCACATACCATGGTTTTTGTTTGTCGCAGCATCGTGATATCCGATTTTGTATTGCAGGTATTGAGACATACCTGTGCTGGTTTCTTTGATATAATCATCGGCCTTTTCTGGCATTGTACCGGCGATATAATCAGTCAATGAATCACCATCGTTGCTGCCCCAGGCGTTATTACCTTTACCAAAATTCCATGTAGAATACAGACCGGCGTTTGAATACTGTGGTGCCACAACCGCGCCAGAATAACTGTTCTGACCAGGGGCCGAACCCAACACAACTTCGCCATCAACAATATATTTGCCAAATGGATCCAAACAGTTTTCATATTCGTTTCCGCAGACAAAGTCGTCCTGCATACATGAATCCAATGCATTTACGCAACCGCGCAAATCATACGAATTCTTTTGTTGTGCCACCATTAAGCGGGCGCGTTGCAGAACACTTTTCGCATTGCGAACAGTTTGATTCATTTCGTCATTCGCATCGGTCAGGGCGCGTTCGTATGCAACGCACTGTTTGTCTATTTCCAAATCATAAGAATTAGACACAACCGAGATATCAACACCCTGGGCCTGGCAATCCATCAAGACCGCCGCCTTGCATCGTGCAGCCGCAGTTTTGTACAACTGTTCGCCACGTTGGTTGCTGATTGAATTTGTGTTGGCCGTTGTTGTGTTACCAAACAATGTACCCAAATTAAAGCCTGTGCTGTCAATATTAAAGTTCATCAAACCAGATAAATCCATGGACAGACCATCTGCAACCTCAGTTGATGATGCAGTGCCAGATTTCACACCAACCAACAAGCCGCGGATTTTATCCAAATCATTTTTCAACTGGCTGTTATCCGCGTTTGCAGACATGGCGGCTTCGGCTTCGGTCTGGGTGAACAATGTTTCAATTTCATCACCAGTCAGGCCGATATATTGAATCTGTTGTGCAACATCTTGCAACGCTTCGGTTGCTTCTTTTAATGCAACTTCGGTTTTTTCATAGTTCTTGATATTTTTTGAGCAAGAGCAACGACCCTGATTATCATCCAATACATTACAGAAATTATCCATACATTCTGTGTATTGCGCCTTGCAGAATGCGGTTACCTGGGCCAATTCATCCATGGCGGCGGTTGCACTGGCCGCGGTTGTTGCAACAGGTGTTGACACAGCGGTTGATGCCGTATTGTCAACAGATGCAGAAATTGTTGGGATACGCGCACGGACAGAGCCACCTGAACCTGCACGCATGCTGGCACGGGCAACAACATTGCTGGCCTTGTTTCCAGAATAAATAGGTGCGTTTACCGTATCATTTGTCGTGACACCTGCGCGCGCAACATTTGCAGAACCATTCTGCATTGCACGACGCGTTGTCGCAATTTGATTTGTCTGCGCAGCGTTACGCGATGGACGCGCTGCAACATTTGATGCGCTGCGTGCGGTTGTGCCACGTGCACTAACACCGTTTACCGCGTTGCGTGACACAACACCACTGCGGGATGCGCGGGTTGCAACATTTGCACGCCCCGTTGCCGCGGCGGAACGATTTGCAGCCACCGATGCATTACGCGATGCAACACGACCACGTGGATTGGTACGTGATGTCTGTGGTGCCACCTTTTGTTCGGGCGTCACCTCTTCGGCGGGGGCGACAGCGGCCGTATCCACTTCGGCAAATTCTTCAAAATAAAGTGGCGCAATTTCAGCAAATGCAGGTAATGCAAGCAAGCCGGCCAGACATACAACAAATCGTTTCATGATAAACTCTCTTTCCTTTGATTATTTCTATTTTATCATATTCCTGAATATAGGACAAGCAAAAAAAACGCCCTATTTCTTAGGACGTTTTTAATGCTGTATTATCTACAATAGCCACTGCCGTTGTTGTGTGTATAGCTTGTGCCATCAGAACAATAACATAGATTTTTCCCAAAATCCCAAATTGCATTTGACATATTATAGCAATCGCCACTGCCCACAACAGAAGAAATTGCACAAATGCCGCCAACCGAATAAGTTCCCGATGGGCACACCGCAGCGCTGCCACCACCCACAGAGGTGCTGGATTCGGTCATAATACTGCTGACCCAGCCAACCATTCCCACAGGATCTGGTTCTGCATCTGCACGACCATTTACAGACATACATGTGACAATCTGTGAACGACACGCGTTAATTGCAATCCTGGACTTGCTGCTGTTGGTGGCGGTTTCATCATAATTATTTTCACCCAAGCATGATGCAACATCAGCAATACATGTTTCCGCATAATCCGCCAAGACACTATCCTGGGCATTTTTAATCTTTACCAATGTCCGCATCAAATATTCTTCAATAACACGGTTCTTTGGTGAATACACACCATTAGAATATGTATAATCCTGACACTTGTTCAATACAGATGCGCACATACCATAACTTTTGTTATCCTTGATATAGCCAATCTTGTATTGCAAATATTCGGACATCGTCTCCCCAACGCCAGTTGGTGTGGTGCCCATTGTGCTGGTCACATATTCATTAAGACTGCCTTCGGCATAACCAGATGACGCCCCCCACGCATTTTTACTACTGCCATAATTCCACGTAGAATACAGCCCGTCAGTACTGTACGTCGCGCCAGGCATGCTGGAATAATCATCCAAATCGGTCTGCCCCGGCATTGAACCAACCACAACTTCGCCATCAACAATATATTTACCAGATGGATCCAAGCAATTTTCATAATCATTGCCACAAACAAAGTCATCCTGCATACATGAATCCAACGCATTTACACAACCGCGCAAATCATACGCATTCTTTTGTTGCGCCACCATCAGGCGTGCGCGCTGTAATACACTTTTTGCATTGCGGACAGTTTGAACCATTTCTTCGTTTGCGTCGGTCAATGAACGCTCATACGCAACACACTGTTTATCAATTTCCATGTCGTACGCGTTGGACACAATAGATATATCAACACCCTGACTCTGGCAATCATTCAACACCGCCGTTTTACAACGCGCGGCCGCGGTTTTATACAATTGTTCGCCACGCTGGTTGCTGATAGAACCTGTATTTGCTGTTTGCGTACCAAACAAAGAACCTAAATCAAAGCCTGCACTGCTGATATTAAAGTTCATTAAGCCCGATAAATCCATGGACAGACCAGTATCAATTTCAGTTGACGATGCGGTGCCAGATTTCACTTGAACAATCAACCCCTTAATCTTATCCAAATCATTCTTTATCTGCGAATTATCACTTGTTGCCTGCATTTGGATTTCAGCCTCGGTCTGAGAGAACAAGGTTTCAATCTCATCTTTGCTTAATCCGATATACTGAATCTGTTGCGCAACATCCTGTAATGATTCGGTCGCTGCCTTTAATGCATTTTCAGTTTTTTCGTAATTTTTAATATTTTTTGAACACGAACAACGTCCCTGGTTATCGTCTAGCACATTGCAGAAATTATCCATACATTCTGTATACTGCGCCTTGCAAAATGATGTCAGTGCCGCTGAATTTTCCATCGCAGCGGTGACGCTGGCTGGGGTCGCTGCTGCCTCGGCCGGGGTGTCGGCAGAATTATTTACAGACACAACATTATCGCCTTTTGACACATTTGTCGTCATTGTCGCAGCACGCGCACGAACACGTGGCGCCGCCGGCGCTGCAACACGCGCAGCAACCGCAGGCTTTGCCCCCGTACGATCGGTCGTTGTACGCGAAACAACCGCACCGTCACGTGTCGCCGCCTTGCGCGCAGAGACAGATGGCGCCGCAACACCCGCACGCCCCGCCGCAATTACACGACCAGACGCCGCATTACGATTCGCCGTCGTCATATCAGAAGATGTTGCCGCAGGCACAACACGCGATATCGCCCCACGAGACGCCGCGCCAGAACGACCAGATGTACGACCCGCCGCCGTCGCAGATGCAGGTACATCAATATTACGCGACACAACATCAGAACGCACACCGTCTTCTTTGTATGCAATTACATCCTCTGCAAATGCAGGTAAAGTCAACAACCCAGCGAGCACCGCAACAAATCTTTTCATGATAAAATCTTCCTTTCCATAATTACTTGTTATTAATTTTAACACTTATTACAAATTTATACAAACAAAAAAATTTACAATCTGCCAAACAACAGGAATCAATTCATAATTTATTAAAAAATATAATGAATTTTTGTTGCGACTGTGATAACCTTAGGCTATAATCGCGCAAAAGATAAGGAAGACAGAATTGCCACTGATTAAAAAAGTCGCCGTATGGATTTTAGCCCTGCCCCTGATGGGATGCACAACCGTGCCAACAACAACAAATGACGCACGATTGGATGGATACACACCAAAGGTGACTGCAAGCGATTTTAACTATGACCCATATAAAACACCAATCGCACAATACTATGAATCCGAACTGGAACAAGACAACGAAACATCAGGTGCAACACTGATTGACGACGGACTGTCGGCGTTCATTATCCGTTCTGCGTTTGCGCGAATGGCGACAAAAACAATTGATTTACAAACATACATATACAGTAACGATTTCACATCCAAGGTTTTAATCGGCGAATTGAAAAACGCAGCAGACCGCGGCGTCAAAATAAGAATACTGTTGGACGACTATGGCACAAAATCGGATATCGTTGATGTGACACTGTTGAACCAACACCCGAATATAGAGGTCAAGATTTTCAACACTGTCGCAAATCGTTCAAAATTGCTGTACTACCCACAGTTTTTGACAGACTTTAACCGCCTGAATTCGCGCATGCACAACAAACTGTTTATTGTGGACAACATCGCATACATTACCGGCGGCAGAAATGTCGGCAGTAATTATTTCTATCCAGAAACCGCATCTAACTTCTCAGACACAGACGTTTTATTCCTGGGGGATATGACACGATACGCAACAATGAGTTTTAATGAATATTGGAATCACCACCTGGCAATACCCGCATCTGTTTTCCCAAAGGCAAAATCAAAACGCGCAATGCGAAAACTGGAAAAAACCTTTGCAGACCTGGAAAGACGCAGCGCAGAAGATGTTCGCAGATACAACACCGTTATATCAATGGCAATGCGTGATTTTAAACAGAAAAAATTTGATTTCAGTTGGGGACGCGGAAAATTCTTGGCCGACCCGCCAGAAAAAGTTGAAATGACAATGGCCGAAAAAGAAAATTATCGCAGCGATATCATTTTGGCATTGCAGCACCTGTGGAACAAAACCAAAAATTCTGTTTATATGTCCGCCGCATACTTTGTGCCAGGTCAAGGCGGATTAGAACACATGCTGCAAGAAGAAAAATCTGGCGTCCACATGACAATTGTGACAAATTCGTTGGCATCAACCAACGCACCGACCGTTTATGCAAAATGGGAAAAATATCGTGAGCAATTGATAAAATCAGGCGCAGATGTTTATGAATTTATGGTATCTGCCGAAAATCTGCGTGGCAAAGAACATGACCGCGAAAGAAAACAATCCAGTTTTTCTGTACTGCACAGCAAAACAATGGTCTTTGACGACAACATTTCATGGATAGGCAGTTTTAATCTGGACCCACGCAGCGCGTATTATAACACAGAAAATGTGGCAATTTTTGAAAGCGCAGACTTTGCGGACAAACTGCGCGAAATGATTATAAAAGACACACAAACATCATGGCGCGTCACACTGGATAAAAACGATAAACCCATATGGACCGGCCGTCGCCCAGGTGACACAACACCCCGCGTGCACAAACACGCCCCAGACACCAGTATACTGCGCCGCTTATGGAAAAGTATTTGCAACCTGGTTCCAGAAAAGTTTGTGTAAATAGCAGCGCAAGTTGTTAGTTGTAAGTGGTTAGCAAAAGTTGTCACGCGTACAAAGATCAGGACACACTGCGTTTACAAAGTTTAGTTAAGCAATCAATAAAAAACCGTCAACGATTGCTCGGTGACGGTTGCTCCCTTCCTTCCGATAAACGGAAACTGTTGTGATGTATTACGCAGCCATTGCAACACCAGATTTAACAGAAGAATCTGACGCATCCATGATTTTTTTCGCCTCGGCAAAAACCAATTCTTTTACACGCAATGCCAAGTCACGCGTTTCCAGGCCTTCGGCCGCAACATCAAAATTATCTGTACGAATTTGCAATGAAACATACGCACCAACCAATGACGGACGCGACAAATCTTCAATAGAACGCGGTGCATTATTCTGGCCAATTTTCAATTCATCTGCCAGGGAAACAATCTGACGATCTTCGTTAACCCAAACTGTTGTTGTTAAAACCTGGTTCAATGCAATCATAATTTCTTTGAT
>CALARG010000004.1 GCA_937888635.1 uncultured Alphaproteobacteria bacterium | reverse complement strand
AACTGATGAACCGGGTACGTGTTTCAAGATCATTAAACAACACATAGTACATATGTGCATTATGTTCACAACCATCTGGGCAAATTGGGCGACGGATTATGCCATCAAAACGCGCAAAGAAATCGTTGTATTCATTCCATAAATCAATGCGACGCTGATTGATATGATCCATATTTTCCAGTTGGGAATACAAGAATGCAGCAATCATATCCGATGGCAAGAATGACGAACCGATATCAACCCATGTATATTTATCAATCTGGCCACGGAAAAACTGGGAACGATTTGTACCTTTTTCACGAATTATTTCGGCACGCAGTGTGTATTTATCATTGTTTATAATCAATGCACCGCCTTCGCCGGAAATTACATTTTTAGTTTCGTGGAATGAAAAACATCCCAGGTCGCCAATTGTCCCCAAGGGGCGGCCGTGATAGAAACTGCCTACACCCTGTGCGGCATCTTCGACCACTGCCAGATTATGACGGCGTGCGATATCCATAATTGTATCCATTTCACACGCAACGCCCGCGTAATGCACCGGAACAATTGCGCGGGTACGTGGTGTAATGGCCGCTTCTATTTTAGACTCGTCAATATTTAATGTATCGGGACGAATATCAACGAATACAGGAACACCACCACGTAAAACAAATGCAGATGCCGTTGAAACAAATGTATAAGACGGCATAATAATTTCATCACCCGGCTGAATATCCAACAGTATCGCCGCCATTTCCAATGCTGCCGTACAAGAATGGGTTAGCAGGGCTTTCTTGCAACCCAGTTTAGATTCCAAGAATTCGTGACAACGTTTAGTATAAACCCCATCGCCACACAGTTTACCCGCGGCGATTGCATCCGCAATATACTTAAATTCATTTTCAATAGTAAACGGTTTGTTAAATGGAATGTGTTTCATTGTATTATTTATTCCTTTGATTTTTATATTTCTTTTTCTATTTCAATTTTGTGTTTCTTTAATTGCGAAAAATATATCTCGACAGAGGCAACAGATAATATTTGTGAAATATTCGAACTGTTGGCATGACAAAGTAAATCACAATAATCTGTATCTGTGTATTTAGAATAAAACGATGTATCACGATTTAACAATTGTATCAGCCGTTCTTTGTTTTGGCGTTCACGCACCCATTTTGTATAATTTGCATACGCCATGACTATGCGCGGTTTTATTCGAATAGTCCGCAATAACTTATCTAGGGCGAATTTCATCTTGTTATATCTGTATGCCAATCCCTTTGTCAAATACGCAGGTCTGTTTCCGTTGCGACCGATAAATTTGAAATATTTTGGATAGTGTTTTAGCACTAATGCATTATATAGTCTGTCGTACTGTAAATATTCGTTTGGCAAAGATGCTATAAACTCTATGATTTTATTATCAAAAAAAGGATGAGCAACATCAAGTGTGTTATAGCATAAACGCTGGGCCTCGTTAATAAAATTATTACCACGATTAAACCACATCAGAACAATTGGATTGTTTATTTGGAAATATTCGTCATCAAAATCACAAAAACGATAGCAATCGCCAAAATAATATTTTGCAACAGATTCATCTATTACATGATTATATAGCGATGTGTCTGTGGGTAAATACGAGCCACCAAATATAGTATCCCCCAGATAGCCGTTTATTAAACAACGCGCATCACCAAATGTATTTATAAATTCAAGACCGTGCATATGCTGCAATGAAAATGTACAGTCACAGTCATATACCATATTTTCCCGCACACCAAGCCAATCAATGTTTTCAAATAAGTTTTCGTGATTCTTCTTGATGCCGGCTACCTTGCATACTTTGCGCGCAGTAATTATATCCAAACAATTCTTTACACCAAATGTCGTCGTATATGGATTATAATTTGGGTACAATTCTTTTGCTGCCGCTAAGATTAATCGTGAATCATATCCGGCACTGATTGGAATAACAGATTTTATCAATGGATTAACCTGGCGACGAACAGAATCAGAAAACAGCCTGTGGGCAATTTCAACCGCATCATCAAAAGATATATCGGACTTTCTTATACTGGCAAATGTCCAATAATAACACGATGTTAATTCGTGAGTTTGCATATCAAATGTCATTATTGTGGCGGGTTTGATACGCTTTATGTACTTAAACCAAGTGGACGACCCAAGTAGATAGCCCATTTTTTCGAAAACAGAAAAGGAATCTGGGTCAATCGTAGTATTAACAAAGTCCAGTTTCAAAAGAGACTTAGATTCTGCACCAAAGGCAAAATTTCCATCCTGGCTATAAATAAACAACGGATACAGACCAAAGCGATCACAAGCAATTATGACTTTTTGATTCTTTTTGTCATATAAGCAAAAATGAAAACAACCATCAACCTGGGCCAATGTATCGGTCAGATTGCCGTCACGATATGACGAAACAATTAAATCTGCAAAAGTGTCAGCGGAAAAATCACACAAATTGTAACAATTGCCTGCAATAGACAACTCTATATCTTTATCAGAATATTTACAATCTTTGTGGTGCGACAAACCAATATTAGCAATACAAACATTGTCATCACAGAAATGATGCAATACACGATTGTTTGGATACTGATTTAGTAACCCCAACATTGAATCAATCTTGGATTGCGATGTGTTTCTGAAAAAGCCAAATATTCCCGACATATGTTTTCCTGAATTTTATATATGTTTATTGTAAATTTCCGGCCAAATCTATCAAAGATTGAACAGTTGTAACATCTTGTAACTGCTCAAAAGAAATGTGTTTTTGTAATTTTTCTTCGAACAATGTTATTACACAAATTACCGCCAGTGAGTCCCATTGGGGAATATTTGACAAGACTGTTTCAGGCGATAGGTCTTGGTCACAATTAATAGCAGTTTTTAATTCGGTTAAAAAATCTTGTACGGTCATTTTTATTCTCCTTGGTAAATAAATGTTTCTGGGGCAAATATGCTGTCTGTATGAATGATTGCCGAACCATAAGATAACCCAACACCAAACCCAGACAGTAATATAGTTTTATTTTCAATCTGGCCAAACAATTCATTTGATATTGCACTGGGGATAGATGCAACTGCCAAATTTCCATATTCTGACAGTGCACGGGTCGGAACCTTTTCGGGGTCGGTAACGCCAGCGCGACTGGTGATATTTTTTATTATGCTCTTGTTTGCCTGGTGCAGAATAAAAAAGTCAATTTCATCCGTATTTTTGCCTGCAAAATCCATTACTGATTTGATGTTTTGTGGTACATAGGTCATGGTAAAATCAAATACATTTCTGCCATTCATACGAAATTGATTTAAACTGCGCACATTACCAAATTCATCTGTGGTTTCTTGGGCGGTATCAGATGAATACGGAATACGCGCCCCACCAGCAGGTATCATGATATTTTCAAAAGATTTTCCAACTGTCCCCAATACAAACCACGACGGCGTTGGCTTTTCTGAAAATTCAACCAATGTTGCGGCGGCACCATCGCCAAAAATGGGTGCAGAAACACGGTCTTTTATATTAATTGTATGTGTCTTGGTATCGCCAACCAGCAGCAAGACACGTTTCAGACCACTTTCAATCAAAGAACTGGCAACACTTAGCCCGTATACATAACCAGCGCAACCATGGGTTATGTCAAACGACATACAATGTTCAGACAAACCCAATCGCCCCTGTAATATGCATGCGGTAGGTGGACACTTGTAGTCTGGATTATCCAATACACAAACCAATGCATCAATACTGGATGAATCTATCCCCATGTCTGTTATCAGCCGACGCGCCGCGTCATACATTAAATCAGATGGCGTAACATCACAAGGTGCCACAGTACGCGAATTTAATCCAACAACTATCTTCAATCGCTGTAACTTTGTTGCGTCATCATAGTAACAGACCTCGTCATCCAAATAGATGCGCTGTTGAGGTACAACGGTACAAACACATGTTATTTTTGCATGATTAAATGATAGTTTTGCCATTATATCTCCTAGTATTTTTTATTTAGTTTTGCGAACATTGATGCCGTTATTCTTGGATGCTTTGTAGCGGGATACCCATCATACAAAGAATCCTGCTCTGTATCCTTGCGAACCACAGCCCCCATCGCAATAAAATTGTCTTTAGCAATATGCACACCATCTGCAATCATTGCCCCAGCACCTAAAAAACAATTATCGCCGACATCAACAAATCCGTTCACAGAACCTACAATGTAGCAATTATTACCAACAATACAATTATGAGATACAAAACCCGTAGGCCATATTATCACATTATCGCATATTTTCGTTCTGGTCAGCACACGACTGCATTCCATAAGGATACAGTTTTCACCAATTGATACATCACGCGCAACATACGCATTGGGATGAACAAATGTCGCCAAGTGATACCCCTTTGCTTTGGCTTGATTACAAATACGTTCCCTTAGGTGGTTTAATTGTGCTGAACCAACAGCAACAAACATATCATAATCATTTGGACTATATACCTTTTCTATATCTGTAAAATCCACTAGGGGCCGCCCATAAAATTGGTCTGATGAAACATATGCAGAATCCACAGTAAAAGCAACAACATCATAATCGCTATAATCTGTAAAATAATCACATACCATTTCTGCATAATTAGTATTGCCAAAAACTACTAGTTTTTTACGCATTGTTCCCCCTTTTTAATTCTTCATAAACTTTCTGGCATTGGGACCACAGTTAAATATCAAATCCAGCACAGACACACCATGTTCAAATGGTGGATATAACTGGGGGTATTCTGGATAGCCCGAATAATCCATCCACGACAATTTTATACCCGCGGCATCAAACAGTTCGTCTTGGATATAATCACGTGCCGCAGGTCCCGATAGGTATTCTGTGCCACCCGCCTTACGTACTAAATCAACCAAACGCTCTGTTTTACCGTCTATCAGGCCATAATCTTGGCTGAACGATATTTTGGTAGTTATCCCCAGAATTTTGTTTATTGCATTAATAAACTTGTAATTTACATTACATAAAAATTCTTCATTCGCGCATTCTGTGTACAAAGATTCAAAAATATCACGATACATATTGAAATACGGCGCATTTTTATAGAACTGCTTTATAGTATTCCAGTGTGCAATCGCCCATTTTTTATCACTGATGCGCGCATCCATTATTCGGACATTGTTAGTCAGGTGTCCCCGCGTAGATACAGGGATAGACAACCATTTGGCGCCATCAGGTGTCTTGATTTTATTACGATTGCGCCAATCGTTCTTGGTATATTGCATTTCATCATAGAATATAAATTCATCAACAGATGCAATTATATCAAAGTATCCTTTCCACGGGATATAGTTAGACTGTAAAATTGCAACCTTTTTATTTGGCATTGAAAATATTCCTCCAACGTTGTGCAATAACAGATTCATCTGTATGATTGCGGATGTTTTTGCGGTTTTGGGCAACATAGTCATTGCGGATAAATTCATCAAAGGTCATGTTGCCAATCCTTCGGCTGTCAAAAATCTTTACACCGTCAACATCGTTCAGGTATTTATATGTGCTGACATCGCCACGGATAAAGACTTTGTTGCCATACTGAATATTCAAAATTGTGTTGCCAACGCCTTGCTGGCGATTCTGATTTAAAATCAAAATATGATTTTTCTTTACAAATTCTTTGTATTCATCAGGGGCCAAATAATCGCCCAGATAATTAAATTTATCACCAAACAATTCCGTTCCACGGGCAATGATTTGGTCGCGATATTCCATTTTGCCATATGACAAGACAGTATAAATTTCTATGTCTTGATCACGGAATTTAGACAACACATCCAACATTTCCAATGTTGAATCATCTGCTGAATTATTTACCTGAATCCGAATTGGGTTTGATTGCTTGGTCACGTTAACATCATCATTTCCAAACAATGTTGGGAAGATATAGCAGGCCCCATGGAAATTATCACGCATACCATATTTATTCAGTGCATACTCGCGATCTATTAACCCAATGTATGCATAGAAGTTTTTGCGAACAAAGTCATTTACAGCATCACGTGGCGCGTTATACAAATCACCACCCCACATGCACCAGTATGCCTTGGTCTGTAACACGTCCTGGTGTTTATACAGATACTCTACGATGCCAGGGACAAACAACGAATGACAGATAACCTGTTTAATATTTTTATGTGATAAATCAATCCCAGATAAATGACGTATTTTGACCACATTCTTTCCATTTGGGAATGGAAACTGCGTGTATATATGCATACACAAAAACAAATGCTCGTCCGGGTTAAAGTTACGGTTCATAAAATCAACAAATGGCGCAATAAATTTATCATTATACATAATATGAACATACTTACATTTCCGCAGGGCCGGAATAGGTTGGCGACGGTGATGCTTGTTGTATGATAGAATCTTTATCCCCAAGAAATAAACATGTCGCCGCCCATCCGGGAATCGTTTCTTCCATATTATTTTCCGTTTGGCATCAGGGAATAATTTGCCTTTGGCTATATATCTATACAATTTCTTGCCAAAGGTGCGTAAAATACATTCGCTAAATTCACATTGGTTGTTCAGCCCGACTAATATATCAAAGATTTTTCTTTTATCTGTTTGGGATTCAAAAGATTTGTTTAACTCGTAATACAGGGTTGGTATAATCTGAATTTTTATAAAGTCTATATATCTATCATGCGATAAATTTTCGTCCAAAATCAGTTGAATCTTACGGTTAAACATATCCAGTTTGGATTGTGATTTGTGTTTTGGCAAATATTCTGAATCCAGAGAACCCGTATTAAACATAAAATAGTGATAGAAAGTATCGTCAACAAATTGAATATTATCTGTTTTCAGTGTCACATGTGTTAAAAATACAGAATCCTGTCCTGTGATAACGCCCGCAGGAAATTCAATCTGGTGCTTTGTTAAAAATTCGTGTTTATACAATGCCGACCAAAATTGCCATGTGAAATGTTTGTGATTGTCGCGCATTCTGTCGTTCAAATCACTAAGACTGCGTTCATTTGTCTTTGCATTTGTGACATAAACCGCCGCCTTGACCAGGTCTGCCTTTGTGTTTTCTATTTTATTATATAACTTTTCATAAAAATCAGTATCTATATAATCGTCTGGATCAATAAAACCAACATATTGCCCACGCGCCCTTTGCAATCCGATGTTGCGTGCCACCGCCACACCACGGTTTTCAGGAAAACTGATAACAGATATACGGGAATCGCGTTTGGCAAAATCGTGCAGAATGTCTAATGTTCCGTCGGTTGATTTGTCATCAATGCAGATTATCTCAATGTCTTGTATTGTCTGACCAACCAGACTGTTCATGCATCTGGACAAATATTTTTCAACATTATAACATGGTACAACAATTGATATTTTTATATCAGACATTATAAATTCCTTGTTTTATATTTCTTATATAAATCATTGGTATACCGAATACTGATATCTTTATACTGTTGTCATAATATCTGATTCTGACAATATGTATTTTGTTAAACAGTTTTATAAACACCTTGCTGGGGCGCGTGTACATTTTCTTTTGTATTTCATACAGGCCATCAATATCATCGCAACGCAAATACGGCGCAATATATGTTTTGTCTATATATGATTTGTGTTTGTTCACATGATATAATTTCATCGCACATTCCAGCGAACGCATCAGCAAATCGCGACGCGTGGTCTTTTCAAACACATCCCAACAAACCTGACGAAAGACTTTGCTAAAATAAGAAACATAATCAGATGGCGAAATGTTTTCTTGTTTATTAATCATATCAACAACCATATTTGCCACCTGAATACGCGAATTAATATGCCGTTCATGATAGTATTTGCCTTCTGCAGAATTTTCATAACGAATATAATGGTAATAGGCATTTTTAACGCCAACAACCTTGTCTGCCGTCAGTGCGCATTGTATGCAAAACACGGTGTCTTCGCCATTTGTAATACCGACCGGACAGTATATTTTATTTTCACGAATAAAAGATGTCTTATAAATCGCGCACCATACTGTATAACAGAAATGGCATTTTGCACGAATGATATTATTTATTATATCGTTTCTGACCTTAATCTTGCCGTTTGTATAATGTTCTTTGGTGTTGCCGGCGCAAACATCTGCGTTTTCTGCAACAATTTTGTTGTACAGTTTTTCATAGTAATCTGCATCAACCCAGTCATCAGGGTCAACAAACCCAATATATTCACCATTTGCTGCATCAATACCTGTATTGCGTGCAATTGATACGCCACCGTTCTTCTTCTGCTCAATCAGTCGTACGCGCGCATCCTTTGCCACATATTGCTTTATAACCTCCACCGTATTATCGCCAGATTTATCATCAACACATATAATCTCTATATCACGCAGGGTTTGATTCAACAGCGAATCCAGGCAACGACCAATATAACGACCGACATTAAAGCATGGTAAAACAACTGAAATTTTTGGCATTAATACACCCCTTGAACCACATAAATCTATGTCGCAATCTTATGATACATTCCCTTGAATGTAAAGGGAATATTTTCCCTTGTTTTGCATTGTTTGCTGGGATAAAATTTGTGCAAAGATTATCCGGGGGATTTTATGAATAAAATTTTAAAACTAATACCAATTTTAATTCCTTTGACCGCATGCAACAGCGTTTATTTAAAACCAAACACAATGGATGCGAAATCAACTATATATGCCGACCGTGGCGGATACACTATGCGCCGCAGTGTCAAAGAATCGCTAGAAGGGCGGGGCTACACGGTTCTAGTCGGAACAGTGGAATCTAATGAAATGTCCGAAACGATTGATCGTGATAAAACCAAAATCCCAACAGATGCCAAATATGTTGTCAAGGTATCAGAACGCAGTGAAAAATTTCGTCCCATATGGTGTGTGCTGAATGGTTTTTGGTGGTGGAATTTTAATATGTCAATCGCAGATCAGAAAACAGGCACAGAAATCATGACCTGGCGCGGTCGTGGCTGTGCGAACAGTTCAATTCGTATGCTGAACCGAATACTGGATAAACTGGAAAAATAATTCATTATAAAAAAACAAAAAACCGCCAAACGGCGGTTTTTGTTCTTCTTTCTCCCGTCTATTAACGAGAATAGAATTCAACAACCAATTCTGGGAACATCTGAACCGGATATGGTACATCTGCAAATGCAGGTACGCGGACAAATGTCGCAGTAAAGTTTGCACTGTCAACAGAAACATAGTCTGCAAAGTTGCGTTCTGCAGATTCCAGGGCCAATACAACCAATGGCATCTGTTTTGCTTTTTCGCTGACTGTGATAACATCGCCTGGTTTAACCTGGTATGATGCAACCTTAACGCGTTTACCGTTAACATTGATATGACCGTGGCTGATTAACTGACGGGCCGAGAATACAGTTGGTGCCAACTTTGCACGATATACAACTGCGTCCAAACGGCGTTCCAACAAACCAATCAAATTTTCTGGTGTGTCGCCCTTCATATTGGCTGCTTCCAGATAATATTTGCGGAACTTCTTTTCGCCGACATTGCCATAATAACCTTTCAGTGTCTGCTTGGCACGCATCTGTTTTGCGTAATCCGAAGAGTTACCACCACGAGATGTTGGCCCATGCTGACCAGGTTTATATTTGCGTTTGTTAAATGGAGATTTTGCCTGTCCCCACAGGTTCACGCCCAGACTACGTCCGATTTTTAATTTGCGTGTGCTGCGTTTTGCGCCAGCTCTTGCCATAATTTATCCTTTTATTTTGGTTTTTTAGGTGCCGGGTGGTTTAGAACAGAATCCTTATCACAAATGGGACCAAAACAGCACCATTGTTTAATCAGTTCTGGTTACCCAGCGGTGCGCATTCTATAGTGTTTTGTTTGAAAAATCAAGTATTTTCTGCAACGACAGGCGATTTTTTATGCCGATTTGCGCACACAGTTGTTCTGCGCCGTCAAAAAAGCGACCAATTTGTTCTGCGCGATGTGCATCATCACTGATAAGAACTGGTAGATTTGCACGCGCCGCCATCTGTAATATGCGATGCGATGGATATGGCATTGGCTGTAATGCAGTATTAATTTCAATTGGGGTATTATTTTTTGCCAATTTTGCAATTGTATCATATTCGCGAATCCGCCATTCGTCGCCAATTCCAATCCCAACTTTGCGGGGCAGGTCCAAATGCGCCATCCATGTAAACAGACCCGATTCCGCCGCCATTCCAATCTTGCGCCAGTACGCATTCAGCATATGCGCGCGTTCTTCTGGATTGGCGTTTGCCATATCGTGCACATTGCGTAAACCGCCATCATATTCAATAAAATGACATGCGCCGATTAAATAGTCTGGTTTTAAAACGCCAATTGCGCGTTCAAAATTTTGCCGCCACTTATCATCTGGGAAAAAGTCCACCTCTAGCCCGCGCAGAACCCGTATCGGCGCATTTTTTGCCACGTGTTCAATTTCTTGGTAAATCGGAATAAATCGCGCCATTATTTCATCAAAAGACGCATTGTATATTTGGCTGTACCCGCCACGCAGCGCATGCGGATAGAAGTTTGATTCGCGAATTTTGGGGTGTACAATGAAATGGTTTGAAATCCCAATCGCCTGCATTCCCATTTCTGTGGCACGCGCAACCATTTCTGCAGGCGTATTTTTGCCGTCGCATCCAATTGTGTGTGTATGTAATGTAAAATCCTGGGGCATTAAAACTGAACCTTTGGTGCGACTTTTTCGGCCTCGTCAATTTCAAACATTTTTTCTGGGGTTATATTAAACATGTTCGCAATAATATTTGATGGAAATTGTTCAATCTGGGTGTTCAGCCCCATAACAACAGTATTATAAAACTGGCGTGTAGCCTGAATCTTGTTTTCCGTATCTGCTAATTCGCGCTGTAATTCCAAGAAATTCTGATTTGCCTTCAAATCTGGATAACTTTCCGCCACTGCGAACAGGCTTTTCAGCGTTTGGGTTAATTTGTTTTGTGCATCTGCAGACATTGGTCCCGTTGCAGACATCGCCGCATTGCGCGCATTTGTCACTGCTGCCAATGTTTCAGATTCATGCTTTGCAGCGCCGCGCACAGTTTCAATCAGGTTTGGAATCAGGTCATATCTGCGTTTTAATTGTGTGTCAACGGTTGCCCACGCTTCGCGTACCTGGTTGCGACGCGCAATCAGTCCATTGTAAACCGCAATAAAGTATAATAACAAGACCGCAATAACAGCAATTGTTGTCCACATAATTTAAACTCCTTTTTTATATGCGGGTATTTTACATTGGCAAAATGCCAACTGCAATAAAAAAACGCCCCGTACGGGGCGCGAAACGAAATTATTTTTTCCAGAATGCAAATCCACGGCGTGAAGATTTTTCTTCGCGTTGTTTGCGTTCTTCAATTGCACGACGGCGTTCTGCACGGCGTTCCTGGAAACGACGGGCGGATTCTTCGTCGCGTTGAACAACGGCGATTGTGGTTGCAGACAATTTACCATTGCGAACTTCTTCTTCAAATTCAACAATGTCGTTTTCGTTCAAGAATCTGATTCCGGCGGCCTTTAATGAACTGGAATGAACGAATACATCATCTGTGTTGCCATCCGCGTTTGGGGTGTCTGGACTAATAAAGCCAAAACACTTTTTGCCATTATACCATTTTACTTTTCCTTGACGCATAATCCTATCCTTTCCTTATGCAGTTATGGTTCTGATAAATCCAACAAGAACCTGATTTAATTTTTACATTTTTGGCGACATAAAGCAAGG
The DNA here is from genome assembly GCA_937888635.1 of uncultured Alphaproteobacteria bacterium. GTDB lineage: Bacteria > Pseudomonadota > Alphaproteobacteria > Rs-D84 > Rs-D84 > Enterousia. The sequence continues at coordinate 61,199 of CALARG010000004.1, read as the reverse complement.
GGAATAAAAATCATCTGATAAATAACTTAAAAATTTGCAATTGCTGGGGTTTTGTTGTAGAATTGGCGCATTATGGCAAGACAAATTATAAAATCAGGTCAGGTTTCAGAAAATCGCAAGGCGCGATTTAATTACTCTATTGATGATACGATAGAGGCTGGTTTGTCATTAACCGGGGCTGAAATAAAATCAATACGATATGGCCTGGTAACGATTGTTGACGGTTTTGTTCAGCGTCGTGGCGACAATCTGTTTCTGGCGGGTGTTGAAATTCAAAAACTGCCCACGGCGGCGCGTATTGTAAATTTTGATGAACGGCGCAGTCGCCAACTGTTGTTGCACCGCAATCAAATAAACCGCCTGATTGGAAAATTACAGGAAAAAGGCGCAACAATTGTGCCGTTAAAGTTATATTTTAACAATCGGGGTAAATTAAAGGTTTTGCTGGGCGTTGGCTATGGTAAGAACAAGGTAGACAAGCGCGAAACAATAAAACAACGCGAATGGGATAAAAACAAGGCACGAATTTTAAAGGGGCGATAAACCGCCCCCTTTATTTTATTTTTTTGTATTGTTGTTATATATAATTTTTCAACCACTAACCACTGCCATAACCTATTCAATCCAAAATTGCCCATATGTGGTGGCGTCTGCTGAGCCCACCGGCACCATACCAACAACACCTTCGGTTTTTTCAATCGTCACCGCACCATCACCTATATCGCCTGCGCGAATTTTGCGCCATTGAAGCTGATTGGTGTCGCCGGACATTGACCATGTTAATAATACACCATCAGTGCCTGCGGTGCTTTGGGGTTGTTCATATTTTTCTGCGGCAATTTTATCTAATGTCACCGCACTATCGGCAATATCATCGGCCCAAACCTGGCGCCATATCATTCCTCCTTTATCATCACCATCAATGCCAGAATATGCCAAAAAACCCGTACTAGAAAAATCATCAGGAATACCAGCAGATAATTTATCAGCACCCACCGCACCATCGGCAATTCTACTTGCCGTTACCGCGCCACTGGCAAGAACTTCATTATCCACAGTTTTCCATGACACATTACCGTCACGATCACTCCATAAAACAAAACCTGAATATGGACTGGTTTTAACATCGTCTATCTTGCCACCGTCGGCAATCATACCTGGCGCAACATACCCCGCATAGACCGTCCCTTTATCATCCGTCACCATGGCCAGATTTTTCTTGTTTTCACCCTGGTCAATATTAACTTTATCTGCCAAAACCTTGTGCGCCTCGTCTGCGGATTGGGCGGCACTTAAGGCATGTGCGCCTGCGGCGGCTGCATGTGCTTCGGCCGCATCGGCGGCGTTGCCCGCCGCATTTACCATACGATTTACATAACTGACACCCGCAATACCATTTGTTGCCTGGTTTAATGTTGATTCAACATATACATCATGCGTTGTGCCCAGGTCTTCATCGTTTGTTGGTGCGGTTGCCAATACCGGGTTGACCGCCAACATGGCGCACAATGATACGGAAAATATAAATTTCTTAAAATCGTATGGCATACGAATCTCTCCCTTTCTGTTCAAATCTTGGTGGTGATGCGGATTGTGAATAGAGTGTATTTTAATAACCACAACGGGTCATTAAAATGGGTCGCATCACCACAACAAAAAAAACCACCAGAATTAAATTCAAAGTGGTCAGGAGGTTAGTGACAATCCATAGAATTGTGTGCTTATTCATTATATTCGCAACCCTCCTGACCCGGGATCAGGAGTTTTTCGTCGGTCTTATAATAAAAACAGCGCATAATATGCGCCACAAGTATGTATTCCGACGCTATGGCAGAGGTCACTACACCCCATCACGACAACACATCGCGACATGATTATTTTAACAAAAGTTCCCGGGCTGTGTCAATTGTAAATATAGAAATATTATCATAATAAAAAAACCGCCACATTGGGCGGGGTATTTAGACATAATTCTTCAATATTATATATATCTGACCTGGTTCGGTCTTGATTAATGTTGCAGATGTTTTGTCAGGCGCGTCTGTTTGTTGTGCGCCGGTTAAAATCTTGTCAAAACTGCGAACAAATTGTGTGGCCTGGGAACGAAATACGGCGTCGTTCTTCATCATATCGCGCACTTGCTTCTTTTCTGCCGCATTCAGCATCTTGGCCAACCATTTTGAAAAGATTGTTTTGTCACCACTGTGGTATTTTTTCCACACAACATCTGGTATTTCTGCGCCAACCGCCCGTGTTAAATCCATGGACAGTTCATGCAATTTATCAAACATTTTTTCGCTTTGGTTCAGAAAATCTTGTCCGCTGACATGGCCAAAGATTTCTGTTGGGGCGGTTTTGATTGCGTCCATTGGCGCAGACGCGCGCGCGACCATCATCTGTTTATTTAATGTCTGCATTGTATTTACCGCCTTGGCATAGTCAGACATCAAATCAATCATTTGCTGACGCGATGCGCCGGCCAAATCTTCTAATTTTACCGCAGATTCAGAAATCGCAGTCGTAGATTCTGCAACCGTCGCATTCATCAGATTCAGTTTTTCATTCAAACTGGTGACAATTTTTTCCAATGTTGCACTGGCTTCTACACTGCCGCGTGACAGGTCGGGCAGGGCGGAATAATACCGTTCAATCAGCGCGGACAGCGGTTGCAATTGTGCGGTTGTGTCATTTGACATCTTAATCAGATTCGCCGATTGTCCCGACAATTGTGTGTGCGCAGTATTCATTTCAATCAGTGTTTCGCGCACGCCTGTTGCCATCGCCTTGACGGATTCACTGAACGCACTTGCCGCGGTTTTGGTGTTTTCCAGTGTTGCGTTTGCAACGCCAGACACAGTCTTTAATTCTGATACAACGCCTGTTGCAAATTCCTTAATTTCGCCATCAAATCTGTTGGTCAGCGTTGCCAATTCCGATGATATTCCGCGAACTGAATTTTCTGTGGCTGTCGCCGAAGACATCAATGTTTCAACCGCGTCTGTCAGTCGCTGTGTTTGTTTGTCAATAGAAGACTCGGCCAATCGTACCTGTCCGGCAACAACATTTGCAGTATTTGTTAATGTGTTCATCTGGCCTGTCAGTTGCTTCTTGGATTGTTTGCCGAACAAATCCAGTTTTTCCAGATACCCATCCAGCAATCTGTCGTTGCGCACCATAATATCTTCATAGTTTGCGGCGGCTGTCTTTACCTCATTAAATCCGTCGGTCGTAGATTTTGCCAATTCAGACAATTTGTTTTGTGTATTTTCAGCCTCGCCGATAATTGTCTTCATCTGTTGTTCGTTATTGCTAAATTCGTTTTTCAGATGTGCAGATAATTCCTTTTCGCTTTCAATCCAAGAATCAATCTGTGTCTGTATTTGTGTTGTGCGTTCTGTCACATCTTGGCTGGTGCCATCAATCCGCCCCAACAGATCGTTTACAGTATTGCTGAATCGGTCTGTTGAATTTTCTACATCCTTCCATGATTGAGATTCCACAATGTTCCCCAGTCCTGCAACTGTGTTGTCCAAACGCCCCGACATATTGGCCAGTTTTTTTGTTGCGTCATCTGCCAATGTGACTAATTTTTCATTTTGTTCGCCCAATATTTTTTTTAATTCATCTGCAGATGCGATTTGCGCATTCAGCGTGTCGCGCATTGTCTGGAAACTTTGTTCAATTTTGTAAATTTCATCGGCTAAAATGGTATTTAGTACCCGGGTTGCATCGGCGATTTTTGCGCGCTCTGGTCGTGTTATAATGGTCAGCAATGATTGCATAACCTTTTGTGTTTTGCGCGAAACAAAGAACAAAACCATCAGTGTAATAAAAAATAATCCTGCGAAAATACTGCTGATAATTAGCCAAGTTTGTGTGATTTCCATTTCCTTTCTCCCCTATAGACATGCTGATTTTATAAATCTTGCAGTTCTTTTGGATTTATACTAAAATCTAATTGATAATGCAAGGGCAGAAATGACAAAAAAACACACTCTTTCCCCTGAACAAGATTGTGCGGCCAACCCGCGCGAGAATGTATGGGTCCAGGCAAATGCAGGTACCGGTAAAACCAGTGTCCTGGTCCAGCGTTTACTGCGTATTTTATTTCGCAGTCCTGATTGTGCGGCTACGGGAATATTGTGCCTGACATACACCAATGCCGGGGCGGGCGAGATGCGTAATCGTATATTGGTCGCATTGCGAAAATGGGCGCTGGCATCTGATGATGAATTGGCAGAAATGCTGGACGGGGTTGCATTGTCGCGCCCGATAACAGATTCAGACATTGCGCATGCGCGTGAAATATTTTTCCGATATATTGATGCGCCTGAAATGCTAAAAATAAAAACTCTTCACGGTTTTTGTGAAGAAATATTGCATCGTTTCCCGATAGAGGCGGGCGTATCGCCATCATGGTTACTGGTGTCCGACAGTGCTCAACGCATATTATTGCAAGATGCGTTTGATAAACTGATAAATTCCCCAACTTCAGACGGTCGTGTTTATGATGCCTTTGCGCATATTGTCGGTCGTGTTTCTGAAACATATATGACTGACCTGTTGGCGATATTAAGCGCGCAATATAAACATTTTTTTCAAATTGAAAACATTGTTAAATATCGCGAATACTTTATTGATACAACTAAAAAGTTTTTAAATATAGATTCGGCAAAAAATACTGTGGCTGACCCAGTTTTGTTGCAAAAAATCATAGATTTAGCATCTGATGAACAAAAAACATCAAAAAAGCCGGCAAAGTACTTAACGGAAATTATTAATCTAACAAAACAGTATATTGATAAAACAATAGATTTTGAAGAATATAAATCTGCATACTTAACGGCCGAAGGCAACAAAAAATCCGTCGTTTCAAAAAAAGAATATTTGTCCGCCGAGCAACAGCGTGTATACGACCAAAATCTGTATAATACCAACGCTTTGGTGTTTGCGGACACGATGGCTTTATTTGATTTGTCCGCAGCGTTTGCAACGCGATACAGGGATGAAAAACGTGCGCGCAATCTGCTGGATTTTGAAGATTTGATACTTTATACCCGTAAATTGTTTTCTAATCGTGAAACAATGGGGTGGGTGTTGTCTCAATTGGATGTGTCGCTGTCGCATATTTTGGTGGACGAAGCCCAGGACACATCGCCATTACAATGGGATATATTGCGAATGCTGTCTGGTGACTTTTTTACCGAAGGTGACACGGGCGATATGCCGCATTCGCTGTTTGTTGTTGGTGATACTAAACAGTCAATTTACGGCTTTCAGGGTGCAGATCCTGCGGCATTTGCGTACAGTCGCGAAGTTATATCTAAACAAATTGAAAACAATGTGCGTACCATTCGTGAAGTGCCCCTGGCACAGAGTTTTCGCTCTGCTTTACCGGTATTAAATACCGTTGATCGTTTCTTTGCAGATGATACGGTAATTGCGATATCTGATTTTGCAAACAATCCGCACAAATGCTTTCGTATTGATGCGCCTGGCGCTGTTGAATTACATGCGTTGACCGCAAAACAAGACGCCGACACAACGATTGATCAATATGCGGCCACAATTGCCGACAGAATAAAGATGTTAATTGATTCTGGCAAATACACGGCCGGCGATATTATGGTGTTGGTGCAACAGCGCAACCCGATGGCGGCGCCTCTGATTTATCAGTTGAAAAAACGCGGCATAGATGTTGCGGGCAGTGACCGCATCGTTTTGCCAAACTATCCGGCCATTCGTGACATGTTAAATCTGGTTCGTTGGTGCCTGAATCCGACGGATGATTTTAGTTTATGTTGTGTATTAAAAAGTCCTTTTTTCTATTTGACCGAACATGATATTTTTGATTTGTGCAAAATAAAAAATGACATAAACAGTGCGCGCAAACGCGAAGATAAAGCCGCAACCCCAATAACTGTTTTTGAAATCTTAGAAAACGAACGACCCGATATTTACAAACAACTAACAGATATCAAGAATTTGTCCGAAACGGCGTCCGCCTATACATTCTTTTCGTATGTGCTAAGCACAAATGATACGCGTCATAAATTTATTTCGGCCCTGGGCGATCAGGTAATTGATCCGCTGGAAGAATTTATGACAATATGCTTGTCGTACGAACGAACCCAGCCCGGAACTTTGCATCATTTCTTAAAATGGTTTATAACCGGTGCCAGCGAGATAAAGCGCGACATGGACGCGTCCGCCGGCGTTCGTATTGTGACCGTACACGGCAGCAAGGGGCTGGAATCGCGTGTTGTGTTCTTGATTGACACCGTGCGCACGCCAAAGTCTGAAAATATATTGCCGATTGAATCGCGCAATGATATGCCTGTATGGTTGTGGACACCGCGTGGGGCCCAGGTTGGTGAATCTGCCGATGCACGCGACAACTTAATGCATGTGCGTATGGCAGAATATTATCGTTTGCTGTATGTGGCAATGACACGTGCGCGTGACGAATTGTATATATATGGCTATACGCCGCACAAGAACGCCCCAGAAAACGCATGGCACACCCAATTATGGCGTGTTTTTGCAGGCTCTGACGCCCCAGAATTTATCAGGATAACAAATGAAGACATTGCATGACATTTTAAATCAGTGTGAACGCACGCGTTTTGCAACCGATGCCGGCACCCAAATGCATAAAAGATTGCAACGGGTCATGATTGAAGCCGATAAAACATCGGGCGACCCAGATGTGGTTGCGCGTATTTCTGCAAAATCCGAATTGCTGCCTTTCTTTTGCGTATCTGCCAAAACCGAGGTTCCAATTGCCGGCACGATAAAAGGGCGTTTTATCAGTCGTCGCATTGACCGATTGGTTGTAAACGCATCAGACAAGACGGTGTCTGTGCTGGATTATAAAACAGACATAGACAAAACGATTAATCGCGACAAATATATTTTCCAGGTTCGCGAATATATCGCCTTGTTGCATGCGGTTTATCCGGATTATGCAATCAAAGGCTATATTTTATGGACGCATGATTTTTCGCTGGAAAAAATATAAGTAAAATGGCTATAATCCAGGCATGTTAGTTGGTTTAAATATTTCAAATATTGTTTTAATTGAAAAACTGAATCTGGAATTCGGTGCGGGACTGAATGTGCTGACCGGGGAAACGGGTGCGGGCAAAAGTATTTTGATGGATGCGCTGTCGCTGGCGTTGGGCGCGCGTTCTGATGCGGGGTTGGTACGCCACGGTTGCGACACAGCGTCTGCAACGGCTGAATTTGATATGGTGCCAAACGCGGTTAAAAACATATTGGCAGAAAATGATATTGATTGTTCAGACGGTCTGATTCTGCGTCGTACATTGTCAGCCGATGGTAAAAGCAGGGCGTGGATTAATGATGTGCCGGTGTCTGTAAAGACATTAAAGTCGGTTGGCGACAGTTTGGTTGAAATACATGGCCAATTTGCAAATCATACATTGTTAAATCAGTCAACGCACCGTCCGACGCTGGATTTGTTTTTGCAAAATAATATACCTGATTACAAACAGTTGTTGGAACAAGTTAAAGAAAAATATTCGCTATATAACACAACAAAAAAACAATTGGCCCAGTTGCAAGAAATGCTGGCACGCAGTGAATCTGAACGCGAATTTTTAGAACACAATGTCGCAGAATTGCGTAATCTGAATGTTCAACCCGGCGAAGAAGAAGAACTGGCAACCCGTCGCGCCAATATGATGAATGCCGAAAAAAACGCCGCCATTTTGACCGAGGCTCAACAGGCCCTATCGCCGCGTGGCAATTCAATTGATTCGCAACTGTTTGCGGTCGCACACATATTACAAAGAATCAAAGGCGATGAAAACCCGTATTCAGAACAAATTGATAAATTGTACCAGATTGCAGAAACCGTTGCGCAAATATCTGATTCATTAACCGCCGAAGTATCCGATATGGATGACATGGACGCAATAGAAGAACGACTGTTCGCAATTCGTGCTGCGTCACGCAAACATCGCACGCCTGCGGACGAACTGCCGGCATTACTGGAAAAAATGTCTGCACAACTTGATGCGATTGATAATTCGGATGCGCAATTACAAAAATTATCTGCCGCGTTAAAGGTGGCGCGGGCTGATTTTGATGCATCTGCCACACAATTGCATAATGCGCGCGTCCATGGCGCCAATATATTGCGCGATGCATTACTGCGTGAATTGCCTGATTTAAAACTGGGGTCTGCTGATTTTATGGTTGAAATCAACGCAACTGATGCATCATCAACCGGTACGGACGACATTACATTTATGATAAAGACAAATCCTGGTTCGCCATTTGCGCCCCTGCATCGGGCGGCATCAGGTGGTGAATTGGCGCGTTTAATGCTGGCAATGCGTGTTGTTTTAACCGGCACAGACGATATGTGTTCGTTTGTTTTTGATGAAATTGATACCGGTATCAGTGGTGCCACTGCGTCTGCGGTCGGGGCGCGCCTTAATCGTCTGGCGCACCAATCCCAGGCATTGGTTATAACGCATTCTGCCCAGGTTGCAGGCTTTGCTGACCGGCACTTTAAAATATCAAAGTCGGTTCACGATGAAAAAACCACAACCAGTGTATGCGAAATAAAATCTGACGAACGCATAAATGAAATCGCACGAATAATCAGTGGTGCTGAAATAACGCCTGAATCTATAACAATGGCAAAAACATTGTTAAAGCAATAAAAACGCCCCGTAATGGGGCCTTGTTTTTTACAGTGTAATTACGCCGTCCGCAAATTCAATTGTTGCGGGCGCGCCCGCATCGCTGCGGCTGACTATTTGATTGTTTGCATCACGCACAATTGCATATCCGCGTGACAAAACACTTTTATAACTAAGTGAATTTAACATCTGTCCCATATGGTTCAGTCCCTGGGTCAATACATTTATCTGATTTTGCAGAATATTTGGAAACGCAGAAACTATATCCATCTTTTGTCGCGCCGTGGTCAATTTTGCGTTAATAATAACATTCATTGTGCGCCCTATGTCATCTAATCGCTGGGCGTGTTCCATAACGACCTGTTTTGGGCTTTTTATATTAATGGCCTCTATTCGCTGTTTTGCATTTATCAGACGGGTTGTAAAGTTACCTGACAATCTGACCCACATATTATCTAATTCTTGAATCAGTGCCAGTTTTGTTGGCACAACTGCTTCGGCGGCACCGGTTGGTGTTGGCGCGCGATAGTCGGCGGCAAAATCAATCAGCATCCAGTCTGGTTCATGCCCAACGCCAGATATCAGTGGTATTTCACTGGCGGCTGCGGCACGCACAACAATTTCTTCTGAAAACGGCAGCAAATCTTCCAATGCGCCACCACCACGCGCAACAATAATAACATCAACATTGCGTATTTTGTTAAAGTATTCAATGCCGGCGGCAACCTCGGCTGCGGCAGTTGTGCCTTGGACAGTCGCCGGATATAACAACACATGCACCGGAAAGCGTTCGCGCAACCTGTTTTGAATGTCTTGAAATGCAGCACCGGTCGGACTGGTAACAACACCAATTCTTTGTGGTAATCGGGGCAGGGGCTTTTTCCTGTTTTCGTCAAACAAACCTTCGGCAGCCAGTTTTCTTTTGCGTTCTTCCAGCATTTTCAAGATTGCGCCCACGCCCGCCATCTCAATTTCACTGGCGACAATTTGATAATTACTGCGTGCAGGATATGTTGTAAAGCGTCCAGTCAGGATAACCTCCATCCCTTCTTCCAATTTAAAAGAAACAGGTGTCCCACGCCATATAATCACAGATATTGCCGCGCCTGAATCCTTAATCGTCATATACATATGCCCCGAAGTCGCACGTGTTATTTGTGATAATTCCCCGCGAATTTTTATGCGCGGAAATGCGGTTTCAACCACACCTTTTAACAGGGCGGACGCATCGGTCACGCTAAAAACAGTATCGCCATTTACAAACGGTTCAGGTTTTTGCATATCACTTACTCTTTTGCATTATTGTTTTTCACAAATTCCATAAAGTCTATACCAATTGAGTGCAGAAATCTAACAACTGTATCCTGGGCTTCACGATTAATTTTTATTGGTCGTCCCATATGATACGGCACAGTCAGCATGTCATGTTCATATTGATCGTATGTCAGGTCAAATGTCTGTCCGCTGGGGATATGTTGAACATAATAGTGTGGTCCGTATGCCCAGACCTCGTTTATATACATAACCCGCCATTCTTTTGGATTGTTCATCAGCCCGACAAAAGAACAACTGGCGGCCTTGCAGAAACCATACGCATCATACGGAAAATTCTTGTAATCATCACCAATTACGCGTGAAAAGGTCGCGCGTTTAACTGTATCTAACTTAAAACTGTCGCGAAACAGCAACACAAAATTCTTAGCCTGCATACGCGACCGCTTGTCCAGCCCCATCGTATCCAGTTGGCCGATTAATTTCTTCGTTGCGCCTTCAAATAATTGTTCTTTCTTCCTTGCTTCCATAACGCGAACTATATCACAACAGTTTTTCTATATCAATTACAATTCGGTCAGTGGCCAACGCGGGCGCGGTGCAACAGGTTCAGACACGACTTTACCAATCTTATAATTTTCCAATCCTGCCCATGCAATCATTGCGCCGTTGTCTGTACACAGACTCATTGGTGGGGCAGCAAATATCATTTTGTTTTTCTGGGCAAATTTTTCCATTGCGCTGCGAATTGCGCTGTTTTTTGCAACACCCCCTGCCACAACCAGTGTTTTTGGCATACAATCGCGTACACGCGAATCACGCAGGGCGTTATTTAAACGATTAATTATGCAATCTACAACCGATGCCTGGAACGATGCGCAAAAATCATTGATGTATTCATCGGTCAGTGGTTGTGCGGCACGGTCCAAGAATGTTCGCGCGGCCGTTTTAATTCCGCTGAACGAGAAATCGCACCCCGGCTTATCACACAATGGACGCGGAAAGGCAAACGCCTTTGAATTACCACATTGCGCGCGTTTATCAACAATCGGCCCACCTGGATACCCCAGTCCCAGCATTTTTGCCACTTTGTCGTATGCTTCACCTGCGCTGTCGTCTAATGTTTGCCCAATCATTTCATATTGTCCAACACCGCGCACCAATAAAATCTGACAATGCCCACCAGATGCCAGCATCAACAGATATGGAAAGTCCACCTGAACATTTCCATTTGTACCATCTGCCATTGTTGCGCACAACCGTGGCACCAGTGCATGCCCTTCCAGGTGATTGACCGCAACCAATGGTTTTCCGGTTGCCTGGGCGATACCGGTGGCTGCCATCCAACCGACCAACACACCACCGATTAACCCCGGTCCCGCAGTTGCTGCAACAACATCTATATCATCAATTGTTTTGCCGGCCTTGGCCAGGGTTTGTTTTACAACATCTTCAATTGCCAATATGTGCGCGCGCGCTGCCAGTTCCGGCACAACGCCACCGTATTTTTGATGTTCTGGTATTTGCGAATATATAATATGCGCCAAAATATTTTTGTCGCTGTCTACAATTGCCGCAGATGTTTCATCGCACGAAGATTCAATTCCCAGACACAGGGTGGGGCGCACACTGTGTGTTTCAGAATCAATTGTGCCCATATCCATACGAATTAATTTTTCATCACTCATTTTATTTCCACCAATGCTATCCCCAGGTTATTTTTATTCTTTTTGCGCGCATTCACATATTCTTCAAATGGCACATCTACAACCGCGCCGCGTTCACTGGATGCGTGCCGCAAAACGCCATTTGGCATTATCAGGCCCATGTGTACCACCGCCAAATCAGTTCCTATCTTATCACGAAAATCGGCATTGTCAGTAATAAACAACACAATCATAGTTTTTTCAATATTTAAATCTTTTGCAAATTCGTATGGAATATATTCCAACTCAACTGCAACCGACTTAAAATCTGTATCAATATTGTGAACTTTTTTAAACCAAGACCGTTTATCAATTATAACACTGCGTATTTTTGTTTGTGCGTAATCAGCGCTGACATTTTGCACGCGATCTGAATTATTGACCAGCCAATCAGATTCAATAAAATGATTTCGGTTCAAGAACCCAATTTGACCATCCTTGTATCGGATTTGATTCAGTGTTTCTATATCATCATTTGCCATCACCGTTTCCACAAATGTGGTACAGTCAAATGCATCAAATCGTATCAGCGGATCAGAATCTGGCGCGCACCCTTCACCCAAGGGCGAATTTATATATCGTGCACCCAAAAAATCATGGCCGGGCAATCGTGGCACCATGCCACACCCGACCAAGAACAAAACGACAAACAATTTCCACATTACAGATTTTGCTTTAACTTAATTCCCGTATGGCACAGCGATGCCGCATCACGCACCGCCATTTGACCACTGTCTGGCAGTGTGGCCATTTTATCTATGCATGCGACCAATATATCAACATTTTCTGTCGCCCCCGTCATAATTTGTGCGGACGCAACCCGGCGTTCCATTGGTGCCGCACGCCAATCTTTCAGTGTCGCAGTTTCCAACGCATCACTGCGCTGTGCGAAAAAGAACACAACAATTACCAGCAGTAAAACCCCAACACCAATAAAAATCTTGAAATATTTTTTTGCAAAATTCATTTTCTTTTCCCTCTTTGTACTCCGTTAACCAGTTTAAAATAATCTGGGCGAATTTGTGCCGCATTTTGCAATAAATGTTGTTCTAACATTTTTTGTACAGAACGGTACAGAACAGGTCTGTCTACAATTATTTTATTTCCTTCCTTGGTCCACGCCAGATTTCGCAAATCCGTATATGCATCAATATTGATATCATTGGCATGCACACGATATATCGTCGTCCATACAATATTTCCCACCCCCATTTGCGAAGATTCTAATATCGCCTTGGCAACTTCTTTATTTGTGCAAATATAAACCTGTTCACCCGCATCGCACCATTGGTCACCACGTGCAACCACATGGTTTTCATTTCCCAACATATATCCAACAATATTTGATACTTTCATTTTATAAATCCTTAAAACTTTATTCGCATTTTACCAACCACACATCATAGTCTGGATGTTGCAACGGATTTTGCCCTGGTTCATTTCGTGACATCCAACCGCCAAAAACCTGGCCCTTGTCGCGTTCTGAAATTTCCAAGAACGCAAAGAAATCTTCTGCCTGGAACGGGTCAGTTTGTTTACAAGACCGCACATTTATAAAGATTTTTTCAAATTGCACCTCTTGATTCACAGGAATTACCACCTGCTGAACCTTGCCGGCGTCTTTGTTCATAATTTTAACAACCGCCGCATTGCGGTTAACATACGCATCCGCCACCACGGGCAGGGCGCAAAACAACCAAGACAAAATAATTTTTTTCATACCTACATAATACCCATCGCACACCATTATGTCAAACCCATAAACACAAGTTTTTTATCATTTTATTGACAAAATGCACTTACTGGCTATAATCAGCGCATGATAGAAAAACGGTACGATATTTTTGCAGGCGCCAAAAACCCTGCCATGGCGGAAAAAGATTTCCTGGAATGTGCAATCTTGGTCAAATTATTCCAAGATAAATTCTTCGCGGAAAATTTTGTGTTTGCAGGTGGTGGCTCTATTACAAAATCATATGCGTTCAGCCCACGCGTCAGCCAGGACCTGGATTTGGCATGCACTGTATTTTGCGATATTCCCGACACCCCATCGCGAAATCAGTTAAAAAAATTTCGCAAACGGTTTAAAACATTTATTTTTGAAACTGTTGCCCCCCGAATATCGGCCCTGATTGCCACAGACAATAATTTCCAAATACAAACAGACCGTGAACACTGTATAAGAAGCAACAAAGAACAATGGCTGTCATCACCAACAATTCATATATTCTATAATTCTGCATTTTGTGACAGGCCCGAAGAAATTCACATTGAAATAATTCCGCGCAAATACTCATCGTCTGCGCTGTCTTTTCATTCTGTAATGCCGTATGCATTACGGGGCACCCGATTTGGGCATATCCCAACCGTTGCCTATGAACAAACCTTCTGGGACAAGGTTTTTGCCTTGCATTCAAACGCTATATCGGCACGCCCACACACAGACGCATTTTATTCGCGCCACTATTTTGATGTTGCCAGACTGGCAGGATACGTTGATTTAGACAAAACCGCGCACATGCTGTCAGATGTTGCACAGTACCAGGAAAAATATACAACCAAGCGATTGGGAACAGATATAACACCACGCGATGCTATTTTGATTCCGTCGGATCCGGTTTTATACGCCCTGGAATCAGACTATGACAATATGGCGCAACAAACATTTACTGCCCCAAAAACATCGTGGAATTTAATTGTTCAGCGTCTGGAACAATTATCCCAAGACCTAAAGCAAATCGCATATCAAAGGTGATACACATGGCAAAATTTGTATTCTCGGATCCGCATTTTGATTCTGAATCTATCATCAGAAATGGCAATCGTCCATTTGCAAACATTGCCGAAATGAACGCAAAATTGATAGAAAATTATAATTCTGTCATTTCCAAACAAGATATATGCTATTGGCTGGGCGACATTATGTATGGTGCGACCCCCGATAAAGTAAAAAAGATTCTGCAACAGATGCGTGGCCGCAAATATCTGATTATGGGCAATCACGACCGCGGGCATTCAGAACACTGGTGGCTGTCGGCCGGGTTTGATCGCGTTTATTCACATCCGATATATGATGCAGAAAATTATATCATGCTGTCGCACGAACCATTGCCAGAATTTGGCAACCTGCCAAACATTGCGAATATTCATGGTCATATTCATATCCAAGATTATGATTTCCCAGACCACGCGCATTGCATAAATGTATGTGTTGAAAAAACGGATTACCGACCTGTGCCATTGGTTAATCCATTTATTACCCAATCGCGCAAATTTTCACGCTAATAAAAATCCCCCAAACGGGGGATTATTTTTATTTCTTTTCAGAAAAGTCTGCATCAACTGTACCGTCGTCATTTTTCTTGTCGCCGGCTTCGCTGTTTGCCTGTTGTTCTGCCTGGGCGGCTTTATATACCGCTTCGCCTAACTTCATGGCTTTTTCTGTTAACGCATCTGTCTTTTCTTTCAGCGATTCTGCTGTTGCCTCAACCTTGGCCAATTCGTCGGCCAATTCTTTCTTAGCATCTTCAATCGCTTTCTTTTCTTCTTCGCTAATTTTATCACCATGTTCTTTCAGTGATTTTTCAATACTGAACACGGCCGTTTCCGCAGTGTTTCTCGCTTCGGCTAATTCGCGTTTCTTTTTGTCTGCTTCGGCATTTTGTGCGGCTTCATCAACCATGCGTTTGATTTCTTCCTCGCTCAACCCACCATCAGACTTAATAGAAATCGCCTGTTCTTTGCCGGTGCCTTTATCTTTTGCAGACACATGAACAATGCCGTTTGCGTCAATATCAAAAGACACTTCAATCTGTGGCATACCGCGTGGGGCAGGTGCAATCCCTTCCAGGTTAAATTGCCCCAGCAATTTATTGTCTGCCGCCATATCGCGTTCGCCCTGGAATACGCGAATTGTCACGGCTGACTGGTTATCTTCTGCGGTACTAAACACCTGTGATTTCTTGGTTGGAATTGTTGTGTTGCGGTCAATCAGTCGTGTAAACACACCGCCCAATGTTTCAATACCCAAAGACAAAGGTGTCACATCCAACAACAGAACATCTTTTACATCGCCTTTTAAAACACCACCCTGAATGGCTGCGCCCATACCGACAACTTCGTCTGGGTTAACACCCTTGTGTGGTTCGCGACCAAAGAATTCTTTTACTGTTTCTGCAACCTTTGGCATGCGTGTCTGACCACCGACCAAGATAACTTCGTTAATCTGTGATTTTTCCAAACCTGCATCTTTCAAGGCCTTTTTGCATGGTTCAATTGTGCGTTCAATCAAATCCGCAACCAGCGATTCCAACTTTGCGCGTGTCAATGTTGTGTTAAAGTGCTTTGGCCCCGTTGCATCTGCCGTTAAATAAGGCAGGTTAATATCAGTTGATGTCTTAGAAGACAATTCAATCTTGGCTTTTTCTGCGGCTTCTTTTAAACGCTGTAATGCTAATTTATCACCGGTCAGGTCAATTCCCGTCTGGGCTTTAAATTCTGCGATTAAGTGTTCCAAGATACGCGCGTCAAAGTCTGAACCACCCAACGCCGTATCACCGTTTGTTGATTTTACTTCAAACACGCCATCTACAATTTCCAAGATGGACACGTCAAATGTACCACCACCCAAGTCGTATACTGCAATAACGCCGTCTTTACCCTTGTCCAGGCCATATGCCAACGCCGCGGCGGTTGGTTCATTTACGATACGCAACACATTCAGCCCTGCAATACGCCCTGCGTCTTTTGTTGCCTGGCGTTGTGAATCGTTAAAGTACGCAGGAACCGTGATAACTGCATCGGTCACTGTTTCGCCCAAATAACTTTCCGCGTCTTTTTTCAGTTTTGCTAAAATCATTGCAGAAATCTGTGAAGGGGCATATTTTTTACCATCCATTTCAACCCATGCGTCACCATTTTCCCCGGCAACAATTTTGTATGGAACGCGCGCAGCAATTTCCTTGACCGCAGGGCTGTCAAAGCGCAACCCCATCAGTCGTTTAATTTCATAAATTGTATTTTCAGGATTTGTCACTGCCTGGTTTTTTGCGGTAATACCGACCAACTGTTCACCACCACTGGTTAATGCAACAACAGACGGTGTTGTGCGTTGTCCTTCGGCATTTTCAATA
The DNA here is from genome assembly GCA_937888635.1 of uncultured Alphaproteobacteria bacterium. Classification (GTDB taxonomy): domain Bacteria; phylum Pseudomonadota; class Alphaproteobacteria; order Rs-D84; family Rs-D84; genus Enterousia. The sequence continues at coordinate 44,414 of CALARG010000004.1, read as the reverse complement.
ATTTTTGGATCTGTTCCGTCCATAAATGCCATGGCGGAATTAGTTGTTCCTAAATCAATACCAATAACTTTTCCCATTTTTCATACTCCTTAAATTTTTGCTTACCCACCATATAGTTAACCAGAAAATGATTTCAAGTGGCAATAGACACATTTTCTTAAATAAATTTATCCCTAAACACGGGCAGGGCACAAACCACGCCCCCCCTTTGTCATTCCCGCGAAGGCGGGAACAGGGTCCCCAAACCGTGCGCAACGCGCACCCTCCGTCATACCCACGCAGGTGGGTATCCATTGCCCCGCAGGGACAAGTAAGAAAATGTCTGCGACGCAGTGGATTCCCGCATTCGCGGGAATGACGAAGATTCTTAATTTATTTCCACCACTAACCACTTACAACTTACACTAACCACTAATATAAACTTTTATTTATCACAGTAAAAATAAGTCCGTCATACCCACACAGGTGGGTATCCATTGCCCCGCAGGGACCAACACTAACCACTAAAAACCCCGCCACATGGGCGGGATTTTTCCTTCCTTGATTTGCCGAACTATTGGTTATCATTAACAACCGAGTAATTCTTTGTTCCATTCTTAACCCGCAGACTGTTCGCAATAACATCCCCCAGGTTTCCATAGAACATCTTATCACCAATTTTCACATTCAGCGATGGTGTCGTACGCTTTTGGCTGCGCAGATAGATTACATTATCACCTGCATGCAACTTGCGTCCACAGTCGCCGGCCTCGTTCGCGCACAACCCCGCACCACATGTCACCAGGCCTGTTTCGCACGCCGTACGGGTCAGGCTGTCCGCCCCCGACCAGTATCCAGATTCTACTGGCATACACAAATTATTAACAACTGTTGAATAATTCATGTACCACATTTCATCATATTGGGCGTTTGGTACAACCGGTGAATAATACCCTGCGTCACACTTTGTGCGCGCCCCATGCGTCCAACAATTATTACCACTGGTCAGTGTTCCATAATCATCACCAGACCGCAGATAACAACTAAAATACGTTGTTTCGCCGTTTTTTACTGTATCTTCAAATCTGGCATAACACCCTGAACGCGCTTTTTTGTTTGATCCATACGACACAACCTTATCCGCATACTTTGTTGCCGTCGGACATGCTTCACATGCGCTCATGCCTTCCTGTGCTGCATATGTTGCATTCGGACAAGGAATACAGCTGGATGTCTTGCCATATGTGACCGGGTGTGCAGGTTTATATGTTCCTAAATCGCATGTACCACTGGCACTGCTTTCGTTGACAACTTTAACATACTTACCGCCCAGAACATTCATTGTGCACTGTGACTGTAAACTGTATCCTGTTGTGCCATCACGATAACCGGCGGGGCATTGTTCACTGCCACCCTTTGTGCTGCGACCGGTGACCGAACCGCCCTTATATATGGTGACTTTACCAACGCACCAGTATCCTGCCGGGCATACTGTCTGACCTGCGCCCGCGGTCTCAACATACTGTCCCGCCGTGGTCTTCAGATAGCAATCATTCGCATCATCTGACCCCGCTGCGGCCAATCCATATGGTGCCACACATGCTGTGCGTCCACCGGTACTGCCATAGTACACGGTCGCATTACCAGGACACCAACCATCTGCCTGACAATCTGTCTGGGCTGCGTTCGCTGTGGCCACCCAATCACCAACATCGGTCACAAGATAGCATTTGTTAATGCTGTTCGCCGCCACCCCACCAGATGACAGTTCATAGTTGCCATCTGTATCCGCCGAACACGAATATATACCAAATGTATCCGTATGAACCGTTGCCTGGTTATCTTTATTACATGAAACCTTGTTTTTACCCGGACAGTACGAACCTGGCTCGCATTCTTTGATGGTCTGATAATATGCATATCCTCCACAACCATTTTTATCAGTCAGATAATAACCAGGCTTTGCACTATGCCATCTGTATGTGTATGTTGTATCATACTTGCCAGAGTTTGGATTATAGTTCACATATTCGTATAATCCACCATGCGTTGCTGAATCCAACCAGTTTAATACCTGGCACCCACTTATAGATCCTTTACCTGTAGAACTTGTCACACTGGTGCTTGCAAACGTCGGGCTATAGTAATCCGCAGGGAACGATGTACGTTTATGCGTTGCTGCATCTGGACAGTCATTCCAACCGCCGTCGTTCAGCACACTGACATTTGGCCAGTTCAGCGTTTCTGCTGTGCAGTACTGTTTGGCTGGGCATGTTGTCTGTGCAGTATCGGTATTCGCAACCATGTACTTACCCGCCGTTGTTGTAAAGTTGCAATCTTCTGCCGCGCTTGCACCTGCTGTACTGTTCTTATACAAACCACCACCCAGTGTTGAACACGCAACTGGTTCGCTTACACCCGCCACGCAATAGCTGTTTGCCGGACATTGTGTACTGCCACCGGTTGTTGGGTGTGTATCAGATGCTGTTCCGCCATAATACACCTTGACCGAACCTGGGCAATAGTTGCCTTTCTCACATGTTGTTTGACCTGCGCCCGGTGTCTTAACAAAGTTCTTGGCCGTTGTATTCAGATAACATACATTCACATCACTGGCCGTGCCTGCTGCAGACTTGGTATAGTTGCCATCCGTACCACTTGCACATGTGCTGCATGTCGTTGCATCTTTCTTATAGTAATCTGCACCACATGTTGTCTTGCGCGCATAATATGTCGCCGCAGGTTTTGATGTTGATGCCGGCAACTTGGTCACTGCACTTGCACCAATCGTATTCACAGATGCCCAACCGCTGGCCGCAGTATAACCCGTCTGGGTAAATCCGCTGATTGTTGGCAATGTACATTCTGTATTGTAATACACCTGCAGTGTCGCATTATTTGTACCTGTCGCAGCAGATACAACCTTGCACCCTGTGCCCAAACCAGCCGCAATAGAACCACTAAATCCATTCTTGTTCAATGTCACATTTGCATAGCACTGTGTTTGTGCTGTTGCGCCTGCCACACTATATGGATAGGTCGCACTTGGGCATGCAGTGCACGCATTGCTGTTCTTGTAATAATTTGCCGAACAGCCCGCTGTTGCCTTAACCGTGCACAAATTGGTCATCTTGTTGGTTGTGTTGTCCCAAACCGGTGTTTCCCAACCTGTCACACCCGTCGCATTAGAGCAGGTTGCTGTACACGATGTTGCACCATCTGCGCTGTTTGTCTTGCCACCTGCACATGCCTTACATGCGCTTTGACCTGTTGTGTCGGTATACGAACCCATTACACACTTGGTCTGTGTTGTTGCGCCATCTGGACTGTATGAACCAGCATCGGTCAGACCACAAACCTTACCCTTCATGCAATCCACACCCTTACAGTACGCATATCCATACGTGCTCCATTCAGATGTTTTATCAATAACTGAATAGTATCCGCCACTGCATGCCGTTGGGGCATAGAACTGACAACTGCTGTTTTCGCCACCATATGTGCCATCTGTTGCGTTGTAATAACACATTGTTCGGTATGTTGCAGTATCATCACTGTCAGAGAAATTCGCATAGCACCCACCAATTTTGTTATGGATATTATTTGACCACCATCCACTATACCCCGTCACACGGCTGGCCAATGTGCCTGTTGCCGCTGGACATTCCGAACATGATGCCGCCCCAGCATTTGAATACAACAGACGCCCATTAGAACCTGTTCCGGTTGAACAACTGCCACAAGAATTGCCAGACAAACATGTACCCGTTGCCGATGTACCGCCCGCACTGGAATAGTATCCCGCCGTCACATCGCCGGTCACAGCCGATATCTTTGTCTGATCAATATCTGACACAGCCTCACAATACTTACCCGGCGCACAAATCTTACATCCTTGACCTGCATTTGGAACATAGTATCCAGCATCACAACTAATCTTACAATCCGCTGCCGCGTCGTGATCAGATTGTGTTGTTGTATTCGGCGTCGTATAACCAGAATTACAGCTTTTTACATTTGTTCCAGATGTTGAGCCCGCCGCAACACTGTGTCCAGATGTGTACCATGTTGTGCCACTTGGTGTTGTGCATGTTGCGTTCGTACTTGCAACCTGGGTTCCCGCCGGACAGCTAATAGTGCAATCCGTGCGTGCATCATGATTGGCCGCCGCTGTGCCACTAATGCCATAGCTGCTTGGGCAACTATACACTGTATCCACCGCCCATCCTGATGTTTTATCAGTTGCGGTTGGCGATAACGAACCATATTTTACCAATGCCGTGCCCGTCTTATACTTACCACCTGACAGCACTGCACATGCCTTGTTCTTTTCTACAACTGCTGTACCAGGCGCACATGAAATCTGGCACTGAGTTGCAGCCGATTTACCTGCAGTGGTATCCGCCTGATAATTTGGATCACAGGCCGAACACGATGTTGCACTGCCACCAGCAGAGTAGGTCGCACCAGTACATTGTGAGCACATTGTGCCACTTACGATATATCCCGGATTTGCATTCAACGGATTATTCGCATTAACTGTTGCTGTTGCCCATGTCGTTGCACCAGATGCAGTTGGAATCTTCTGCAATTTACCAGACTTACAGTTTGCTGGCGATGCAGTCGCAATTTCAACACACTTCTGATATGTCGTCCATCCTGTACCTGTGCTGTCCAGTTTTGCATAACCAGACTCTACCGCTGGACAGGCGGTACATGATGCCGCACCCGCACCAGAATATGTCCAGTTTGCACATGTACCGCATGTCGTTGTGTTGCCCAACGCAACCGTACCTGATGCCTTAGATGTACCGGCCGCACATGATTTTGGTGCTGCACTTAATACAACCAGTTCGCCTGTTGGGGTGGTTGTATTCTGGGTTAACAGTTTATTCGCTGTAAACACTGTTGTATATGTCGTGTTATCTTCAGACACCGCAATTGCAACATTCTGATATTCACGACCATCAGTATACATCGCAAACTTCAAACTGCCCAACGCCTGAACAGAACCTAAATCCAATATCATTGGTGACCCTTCGCCATAGGAATACCCATCGCCACGTGTCCAGTTGCCATTTGTCACCGCAGACATCTTATCACCTGCAACCGCTCCTTTACCTGACAGCAGATTTGTGCCTGTACCATCACTGGATGCAAACGCCTGCATTTCTAGCAAGTGTGTACTTGGATTTGTAGAACCGCTTACACTAACACTGCCATCAGATGTAATCTTAATATACCGTGCATTAATCTTTGACGACGGCACATATTTACCACCTGCAACCGTCTGGACACAATCAGATTTTGCATCGTGACCACTGGCCGATGTGCTGGCTGATGTATAACCAGACATACAGTAATTTACCGGTGATATCTGACCATAATTTACCAGATGGGCCGCACTAAACCATCCGCCCGCCGGCGATGTACATGCTGCATTCACTGTTGCAACACGCGTGCCTGCCGCACAAGATGCCTGACACTGGCTTGCGGATGTCTTACCTGTTGTGGTATTTGCACGATAATTTGCATTACATGTACCGCATGTTTTACCACTAACACATGTCGCACCATCAGATGTGCTGCCACCATTTGAATAGTATATCGCACTTAATTTACCACAAGACTTATTAGCCAAACATCCATTACTTGCGGCTGTTGGCGTTGCGGATGTACCACCACCAGTTGAATAGTATCCGCCGTTAACCGTGCCACACGATTTATCACTGTGGCACCCATTGCCTGGGGCCGTTGGCGCGGCCAGTGTACCACCACCATTATTCCAATATCCTGCCGCAATTGCACCACATGTATTATTACCAACGCACTGATTTGGATCTGGATACTCAATTGTTGCACCACCGGTTGAATAATATCCTGGGGCAATGCGCCCTGAGCCAACACTGTCCGTTGCGCCCACCGTTCCCCAATATCCAGCTGCGATTATACCACCTTGGTAACTAGTGCTGCACACACCACCAGTTGCATTAATACCACATGCATTGTTCCAGTATCCGGCCTGAACCTGTCCACATGTGTTATTAACATCAGATGCACCCATCAGCTTGCCATTTTCTATAATCGCAACCTTGCCGGCGCAATCACTTGCACTTGGTGTTCTGGATGTTGCACCACCTGTTGAAAAATATCCCGGCGCAACGGCCCCAGAGCCCCCATATTGTGTTGCACCCGCAGCCCCCCAATAGCCTGGTGCAACCGTACCACATTGCGTGGTGCTGACATTTGCGCAACCTTTTCCGCGAACCTCTGGTGTTGGCGATGTACCACCACCCAGGTTATAGTATCCGGCATTTACCTGGCCACCCTTATGGGTTGTGTCGCAAACGCCACCTGTTGCATTTATACCACAACCATCGTTCCAGTAACCTGCATTAACCATACCAGAACCCGTTGCAGTTGTCGCACCAGCTTCGCCCCAATAACCCGCAGCAATCTCGCCACCCAGATAACCTTCACGTACAGAACCCTTGTTATCAGTACCACAACCATTATTCCAGTATCCAGCAGGCAAGGTCGTACATGATTTAGATTGCGCCACCGACCATTGCCCTGCGGGACACGGCAGTGGCTCTGTTGCGCCGGGCTCGTTGTTGTAATATCCATCGGGTGTTATGCTACATATGCTGTCGGAATAACCATCAACGGGTTGATAATGTCCCGCCGGACATTCGTTACATTGGCTTGTTGTTCCCAAAGCGTTTCCTGCCTTGCAACTGGCCGCCTGACACAATTTTAACACTGTTCCTCCATCCGAAGACAATTCTGGCATTTGCCATTCATACACACCATCAGCATTTGTACATTCAGCACTGCATGACGCGCTGGATGTATTATGAGCGCCTTGTGTCGCTGTGGTGGTCCCACTTGGACAGACTGTACACCGAGATGTTTGACCATAATACACAGTATGATATTCCTTATATGTTCCCAACGGACAATCACGGCGTGGGCCACCGGCTGTTGCAATATATCCACCGCCCATCGCGCTGCCCGATGTGAAACATTTATTCGGTGAATCCGCGCCCTCATCCGACTGTGGGTATGTACCATATGCCAAATCAGAACATTTGTTTGGGCATGCTGATGTCGCCCCTGATGCGCCATAACAATTCTTTTGAACTTTGCCACATGTTCCAGTCACACAATCTTCTGATGACGAAGGGGCTGGTGAAGTTGCAGCGCCTGTTGCATAATATCCAGCATTAACTGGGGCGCAACTGCTCGTATATCCCCCACTATAATGTCCATTTGGGCATATTGTACATTTTAGATTGGTCACATCTATCTGATATCCCCGTTGTGCAAAGATTTGCGTATTCCCAGGCGCCGCCCATTCGTTCAGCACACGATTTCCCCATGTTGTTGCCGATGTTGCAGTATCCGTCACCGTACCGGCGCTGCACCCATCGGGCACACCCTTACGCTTACAGGCAGACAATGATCCGGCACCCTGTGACATATTCCAGGTCCAATTTGATCCACCCAGGGCAGGGCATGCTGTACAACTGGTCGCGCCTGCGGCAGAATATGCACCTGCCGGACAAATGCCACATGTCCCACTCACACAACCTGTAGACGATGGCCTTGGATAAGTTGCAGCGCCCGATGAAAAATACCCCGCAGCAACCATACCGCATTTGTCACTTCCAAGGCATCCCGCCCGAACAGAATCCAGCCCCTGATTCAAATAATCAATACTAAAGCCCAATGCCGCGGTATTTTTTGCACCCAATTCACCCGGCGCAGGCAAGATAGCACCCTCTATGGAATAATATCCAGGCAAGAGTTGACCACAGACATTTTTTACCGGGGAAACAGATGAACTCCAGATATCGGCTCCAACAACCCCAACGCAATCTGCCGATGTCGGTGCAGCTTTTGTCGCACCACCAGTTGAAAAGTATCCCCCAGATAACAAACCATCAATTCCCATTGTATCATTATAAGTTCCAGAAGAACACAATGGCATCTGTGTATATCCTGAACAGTATTTCCCCGCAGGACATAATACTGCATCCTGATAATAATGCCGACGAGTATTTGTATCAGTATCACAGTACCCATCTGGCATTTTGCCAGAACCATAATAACCAGGATTCAAAACAGTATAGTAAACAGAACCACCCACACCATCATAGCGTCCCGTACTGGATTGATACCGAACTGAATCCTGATTAAATGTACCACGATTGTTGGTATACGTATAAGACAGCTTACATTCCTCTATGGATGTATTTCCTGTATTTGACGATGTTGCGAACCATGCCTTAACCAATTTCAAATTATCATCAGAATGGTAATTAGCAGGATATGTATTTCTGTGGGTTGAAAAACCACTGGCACAATTTGTTTCTCCATTACATACCGCTGCCGGACACTCCGAACAGGTCACACCATTTGTTGCAGCAACCGTCGTTGAACCATGATATGTGCCGGCTGTACACTTGGTATTTGTCCGGGTGTTAAGCGGTACATTTTGCAACACGCCCGGCAATACCGAAACACCAAAAACGGTCTGATTAAATACAGTTGTCCAGTTTGATTTATCAGACGATATTGCAATTACAATATTATATCCACTGGTCACATTACCCAATGCAAACTTAATATTCGTAATCGTCTTGGCACTGCCCAAATCAAATATCGCATACGCCCCAACAGCCGATTCTGTGGTTACGCCCGCCTGTGTCGCCAAAGAACCATCCAATGCATTCACACCATTTGTCACACTGCTGCCCAATGCCAAACTCAGCTGGCCCAAAGAATTATTATATGCCTGAACCTCTGCCAACGGGAATACGCCTGTTTCAGAACTGATTCGGATATAACGTGCAGTGCTGGTTGTGACCGCGGAACTGTACCCCGCCGGCACTGTCACCAAACAGTCGGCCCCCTGATCATGCAAACTGGTTACCCCATTGCGGGAATCTGACCCATACTGACAATACCCAATTGGTGAAATTTTGCCATAGTAAACATTATGTGCCGATGGGGAATACCATGCCCCCGCTGGTGTAACGCACGGTGTCATTGGCGCAGTCACCACTGCACCAACCCCACAAGTGGCATAGCAATCTGATGCCGCATCTGAACCGGCTGCACTGTTTCCATAATTTGTTGGACATGACTTTGGATTGCTACTGCCCGCGGGACAATAGGAACCCGCCGGACATTGTGTTATACCACGATCTGATGAAGTACTGGTCACAGAATCTGTGGTTATGCCTGGGCAATAATTCCCAGCCGGACATGCGGTACATGTTGTTGTATTCGCCTTGATATATGTCCCCGCGGCACAGTTAATACCATTCCGCACAGGACACACATTGTCACCTTCACACGCATATCCGTCAGGGCACGCAATACAAGTGTTACCATTGGTTGCGTCCACTGTCTGCCCAGTCCAATTCGCGGCTGTACTGCCACAATCGGACATATAATAGCCTTCTTTACACGAAGTATATCTCGCCGTTGTGCTGCAGGTATACCCCGCCGCCATCAAATTACCGGTAAAAAACAAAACAGATAAAAATGCGTAAAACCGCAGAAATCTAGACATTCTTCCCACTTTCTTTTTCTCTTTTGTCTTTATCATAGAAAAACCAGCAATTTTGCACAAGTAAAAAATTCCCCCAACACAGCAATAATTTTTTTGACAGTATTTTTTCGCCGATAAATTTCCGTTTTCTTAAACAAATAAAAGTTTATCGCAGTAAACGATTCATCATATTTGTCATTCCGGCCATCGCGGGAACAGGGGCTAAGAAAATAAAAACCGACACTAATCACTTACACTAACAACTTACAACTAAAAAATCCCCTTTACGGGGACTTTTTTTTTATACTAATGACACACCTGTCATTTCTGGTGGGATTTCCACCCCCAGCATTTTCAGCATTGTTGGCGCAATATCGGCCAGCCCGCCATCACGCACCGCCCGAATATCATCAGAAACAACAATCAAGTTTACCGGATTGGTCGTATGCGCCGTCCACGGCAGATTATTATCCGCATCCCACAGTTTTTCTGCGTTTCCATGATCTGCCGTTATCAGCAACGCACCACCCCGCGCCAGCACCGCCGGCACCAGTCGCGCCAATTGCGCATCCAGTGTTTCCATTGCACGAATCGTTGCATCAACATTACCCGTATGTCCAACCATATCACCATTTGCCCAATTTAATATTACAACATCCCAATTTCCCAATTCTGGGATTAAGGCATCTGTAATTTCAATCGCAGACATTTCTGGTTTCATATCAAATGTCGCAACATCGGGCGACGGGATTAAGATTTTCTTTTCATTATCAAAGTCAACATTGCGTTCCGCATCAAAGAAATATGTCACATGATTATACTTTTCCGTCTCGGCAATGCGCAGTTGCGACAAACCATTATTCGCCAACACATCCCCCAGTGTATTTTCTATACTTTCATCTGGCAACAGTGCAGGGCATAATTCATTCAATCCTTCGCCATATTGTGAAAAGCACAACACATGCGCACCTGTCTTTAACAATTCGCGCATAATTTGGCGTGCACGGTCACTGCGATAGTTCCCAAACAGCACCCCATCACAAGAACGAATCGGCACATCGCCATCAATGACAGTTGGCACGATAAATTCGTCTGTTTGACCGCGGGCATATGCATCGGCCAACGCCGCATCAATTGTTGACGCACAGAATTCAGATTTTGCATTTGCAATTGCATCAATTGCCAACTGTGTCCGGTCCATATTTTGATTTCTGTCCATTGCATAATAACGCCCCGACAAAGTCCCAAAGAACACACGCCCATCATCAATTGCCGCCGCCATGCGATTTTTTATCATCGCAATATATTCTGGCGCAGACTGGGGCAGGGTATCACGCCCATCTGCGATAAAGTGAATACACACACGCAACCCAGCATCAACAATTCGTTCCACAATTATCAAAATGTCCCCAATATCGGAATGAACACGACCGTCACTCATTAATCCTGCGACATGCACAATACCGCCGTCATTTTTTACAGACGAAATAAATTCATTCAACGGGACATTTTTTGCCCAGTCTTCAATTTGAAACCTGCGCAAGAACTGGTTTACAACCCGTCCTGCACCCATGGTGATATGACCAACCTCAGAATTTCCCATTGTTCCATCCGGCAGGCCAACCGCCACCCCACTGGCATTCAGTCGCGAATGTGGATATTTTGCCAACAATTCGTTAAAGAAAGGCATTTTTGCCCGTGTAACGGCATTATATTCTGATGCGCCATCTATACCAACGCCATCCATAATACATAAAACCAACGGTTTGTTCATATTTTTCCCCTTAATTAGATTAAAATTCAAGATATCATAACCGTTTTTTAATTGCAAAAGCAAAAGAAAAATTGTATAAAATATTCCTATAGGAAATCAATATGGAGACTAGGAAATGAGTGGCAAACCATTTAAACCAAATTCAATTGACGAACACATTGGCCAGCGTATGCAACTGCGCCGTATTATGATGGGCATGTCTCAAAAAGATTTGGCAAAAATCTGTGGGGTCACATTCCAACAGATTCAAAAATACGAATCCGCGGGCAATCGCATATCTGCATCGCGCCTGTTTGAACTAAGTGCCGCACTGGAAACCCCGGTTTCATTTTTCTTTGCGGGCCTGCCGGGGCATATTGAACGCGAACCCCGCAACGGTCATTTACCAAAAACATATCTGCGCGACAATCGGCCGGCCGACCCATTGGGTAAAAATGAATCATTACAATTAATAAATCTGTATTGGAAATTACCAAACGATGAACAACGCGAAATGGTAATGAAAATGTTGCGCGCCCTAAACGGCCAGGAATAGGGCACATTTCCACATTCTGACAAACCGCCCCGGCGGTTTTTTTTATTTCAATTTTTACAGATAAATAAAAGTTTATGTTAGTTGTTAGTGTAAGTTGTAAGTGATTAGTGTCGGGAAAAAATCGTCACGCGTGCGAAGGTCGGGGTCCACTGTGTTTTATGATTACAATGGATACCGGCCTGCGCCGGTATGACGGACTTATTTTTACTGTGATAAATAAAAGTTTATATTAGTTGTTAATAGTTGTTAGTATCCGCAAAAAATTAAACATTTCTGTCATCCCGCGGTCGGGCCGCAGGCCCCAGGTCATTTTTCCTCTTCGTCATACCGGCGCAGGCCGGTATCCATTGCCCCGCAGGGACCACCACTAACCACTTACACTAGCAACTTATCACTAAAAAAAAAAACCGCCACATGGGCGGAATTTTAATTACTTAATATTGCTAAAACCTTCTTGTGCCTCTTCCAAATCTTCAACAGTCAACTTACCGCCCGACTTTACACAAATCCTATAATCCGCGGGTGAAGTTTTGGTCCAACACTGTCCATAGATATCATTCTTGTATGACCCCTTACCTTGACCTTTACCATATTGCAAATCCTGACTGGAATATCCCTGGGCGCTCTTACATGTGCTACTGTTTGCATCAAAATATTGACCAGGCCGATTACAAACAACGCATGTTCCATCAACCAAACTGGGGCCACCACGAATACTTGTCGCACAATCTTCACAAACATCCACCTTCCCTAGGGCGGTAAATGCTTTGGTTGGATCTTTGCACAAATAAATATAACAACCTGCCTCCTCATTCTTTTTCAAACGATGCAGTTCTGGTTTATAATATTCTTCTGGGAAATTACCACAGAATATCGGATTAATGTCTTCCAACATATCCGCCGTTGCATATTCACAATCCGTATTTGTTGCATTTGGTTGAAAACCCTGTTTACATAACAGTGTGTACTTTGTCGTCATAGCATCTGCACGCTGAACCCAAGAATCAATATATCTCCAATTGTTCCACTGACAACCAACCTGAACCGGCGCCACCTTTACACCATTTTTCAAGAAATCAACAACCCCCAGCAAAACATTGTGTTCCCCACGATCGTTCTTTGCAGTCGGTTTAAAATGATATTCCCATGAATAAAAACCCTGAACCTGGCCGGAAAGGTCACTTCGGTTGCCACCTTCTTGCCAACGCGCAATACCGGAACGCATATTTGAAATAACATTTACATTCTTTTTGCTGCCATCTTCTGTATACTGCTTTTCACAATTCGGACCAGAATAGCCTTTTTCACACAACCATGCGCACTTTGAATCCGCATACCCATATGGACGATAGTATAATAACCAGGACAACTGATTTCTTTTCCCGTTTCCACATTGTATATGATACGGACAAAACCAACCACCATGCTCAACAATTTGTTGTGCGATAACCCCAACAATTGCACCTTCGTCGCCATGTGACCCTCTACTGCCCAAAGACAAATAACCATCAATAATAAATTCACCACGACCGCCCGCACTGGTTATGCTTGTTGCCTTGGTATATCCCCACTTAGCCGACAGGGCATCTGAAACAACACTTATCGCATACGCAGACGTCTGTGTCGCAACACACAACAATCCCACAACAAAAAATTGTCCAATTCGTTTCATGCTCTTAATTCTCCGGTGCAACATAGCATACGCCATTTTCATAATACCCATTCCCCAGCAACTTACACTGGTTTTCATACCATTCGGCACTAAATTCACATTCATCCTTGTCCGCATTATACTTTGCCAACAACTTCGTCTCTGTGGTGCCACCTACATCATCTTTATCAGATACGATATTTGAATTATATGCCTCGCACAATACACGGGTTGTGTTTTGCACACACTTGCCCCATGTTGCGGCCCCTTTGGTTGTGCTGCTGCTGCCGGTACCATATATTGCATTATAGAATCCAATCAAATCCGGCGCATTCAACAAGCCTCTGTTTGAATCTTTGTTTTCTGCAACAATTTCCGCATCAACCCAATACCCCTCTAATTCTTCACATTTTTCAATAAATACATATTCCATCTGCCATTTAATTTCATTAATTGCCTGGTCAATCTTGTTCAATGTATCCAATGGTACCGCACCCGTCGCTGTCAGGGCCTGACGCGCCGCCGCCGCTGTTGCATTGCTTGCAATCTGTGGTTTTGCCTTTGTTGGATCTGCGCATGAATTTGCCGCAAACTTGTACACATTTACACTTAATTCATCCAGTCCCCACTGACGGCAATTCCATGGATATGCTTCGCCACTGCCATCTGTTGGGGTGCACCATTCCTTTAATTGGGTTTCAATTGCGGCATCACAACCTTCGGCAACACGGACATTGTCAACCGTATCAACAAACGCCAACAATGATGTCAAACCACAACGTGTTGATGCTGTCCCATCTGCCTTTTTGGTTCCCGCTGTCAAACGACCATTGCCATCAAATTCACATCCCGTTGTATCGCCATACAATGATGCGCACGCAATAACCTTGTCTTCGCACATTGCCTTGGCTGCATATGCCGACATCGCACCCGATGTTTTGGCGGTTGTATCATCAAAGCTTTTCAATGCACTGGACTGTGTATCATAACATTCTTTCATTGTATTAACACACGACATTTTGACTTCTTCAATCTTGGCATCTTGTGCCTGGGCGATTTCAATCAACGCCATGCGTTTAAATTCTGTCCAAACATTATCTGCAATACCACGACATGAATCCAATGCTGATTCCGCATACATCTTCTTGGAATCCAAGAACTGGTCAAACTTTGGATTCTGTCCCAAAACATCCATATCACCACCAGCCCCGGCCAGGGTAATAATGTTTGTCAATTCAAACAAACGCTGGGAATAAATCGGTTCACCCGTTGACTGATTTACATACGCACCACTATAATCCAAACAACGTTTATAATTCGGACCGCACGCTGTATCCGCCAACAAAGCGGCCTGGACCTTGGCGATACATTCGTTTACATCACGCGAATTATGCGCACGGTATTCTTCCAGACGGGCGTCACGCAGAATCTTTTCCGCCTGGCGAACCGTTGACATAACCTGTTCACGCTTTTTGTTAACACTTTTTTCATACGCATTACAATCCTGGGAAATCATGATATTGTACGCACTGGTCGCCATGTTCAGAACCGCATTGCTTTCACAATTTTCCTTAATCAACTGAACGCACTGCTTATTAGATTCATTGTACAACGCCTGACCTTCTAATGTGGTCAAATCCACACCGCCACCTGTGCTGAATATAGAACCACTGTCAAACGGATCTGCGCCACCTTCGCCCCAAACATCGCCGATATCGGTTGAAAAGTCCAATGACATAATCCCCATAGATGAAGAAGAAGCTGCCGCATTTGACGATGTCGCTTTCTTTTTTCCAGACAACAAATCGCCAATTTCATTCAAAATGCTTTGCGCACCACTGGTATCGTTTTTAATCGCCGCTTCACCAACTGTTGCAGTGTACATTGCATTAACTTCGGCTGCCGTCTTGTCAACTGCATTTAAATTATTGTCTTCAAATTTCTGCAACAGAACCTTGGCCTGATCCATGGCCCATTCCATATCACGAAATTCTGTAAATCTGGAACTGCAGAAACAGCGACGATATGTATCATTTGCATTTGCACAAAACTGATCCATACATGTTGCGTATGCATCACGACATTCTGAATATCCACCACCAATCTTGGAAATATCTGAAAACACCGCCGTTGCACGTGCACGCGACGCCGCACGTGCCAAACCGCTAATTACACTGGCTGCACTGCGCGCTGCATTCGCACCAACACCCGGCATTGCGGCACGACCCGCATTAATCGCACCACTGCGTGCCACCGTCGCACTGCGTCCTGGTTGCACACGAGCAGCTGTCGCGCTGCGTGCAGTTTTCTTTTTATCCATTGCAACATCACGTGACGCAACCGATATATCACGACGCACCGCACTGCGCGAAGTATTTGCCACAACATTTGCATTTGTCCCCGCACCGCGTTTAACAACGCGTCCCTCGCTGCGCCCCGACGCAACATTTGTCACCGTCGCACTGCGCGGATTTGGCGCCTGATCAGCATGTGCAAAGCCGACGCCACCAATTGTCGCTAAAACTGCAGAAAACTTACAAAAATGTGTTAATATTTGTTTCACGTCAATTCTCTCTTTTTTGCATTTTAACATTTTTTGCCATTTTAAATCAACAGCAAATTACATCTTTTTATAAAATCCTTTAACTTTTTTTATAAAAATACTTATCGCACTGTTTTGCTATATCTGCATCAGAACACTTTGCATACTGTCCCAACACCGCACGAACTTCCTGTAACAATGGCACAACCCCGACATTTTCCGTTGCGCATTGCATTGCCATATGCAAATTCATCATCGCCACCTGCAAATCATTATCTGAACCGATATCAAACAATTCTTTCTTTTGTGCCATACAACCCACCATTATTTAGTTATAAACCAAAACACCGCCGTCATAACCGCCAATAACGACAACGGCACAACAACCTTTTGAAAAGGGAACATTGCACGACCGCCATTATTGCGTTTTATCTTTACATACCAACGCGCCCCGAAATAGAACGCGACCGTACCAACAATCACCCCTAACAAGAATTTATCAATCCCCCACAAGGTCACCGCCCCAAAATCAACCCCTGGCATCAAATAAACCATCCCCAATAACGCATAGTACACTACAAAAGGCACAACAATCTGCCACCAGAAATTATTAACACCACGCTTTTTCAGCCAACCAACCGTCCAGAAATACAAAGACAATGTCAATCCACCCGCCCAAATACCGGTAATAACATCATCAACCCCTAACAGGCGCGCCCCTTCCAGTCCTGCACCAACCGCAATTGTGCACACCGGGCAGACCGCATCTGCCGCGCAAATTGCACACAAAAAAGCCGATAATGCCACAAATAACTTACTCATTCCTTTCTTCCTTTTATAAAATCGTACAAAAAATCAACACAGACGGTCAACATGTTTTTATAACGCCCCGCATGTGCGCCGACCGGGCACGTGGATTGTTTGCCAATTCGTCCTGTGATGGCACAACCGGTTTTATCATCTTAAACGGCGCATCTTCAACCACCGGCATACGCGGATCTCCACGCGGCGTCGTCCATGTACGAAAAGTATTTTTTACAATTCTGTCTTCTAATGAATGAAAGGTCACACATATGCACCTGCCACCATCTGCCAACAACCCAGGCACCACCGCCAATGCGCGTTCAACTTCGCCCATTTCATCGTTTACCGCAATACGCAATGCCTGAAAGACCGGCGCAACATCCTTTGGGTTATGAATTAAATCACGCAGTTCAAATGTTGTTTGGGGCAACGCCTCTTTTATCGCGCGCGCCAATATATTTGCTTTTTTAACATCGCCATAAATACGCAGAATTTCTGCCAATTCACCAACAGATTTTTCTTTGATTAAATCCTGGGCGGTCATACCACTTTGCGCCATACGCATATCTAATGGCGCATCCATACGAAAAGAAAACCCTCGCGCCGCCACATCAATCTGCATAGAAGATATCCCTAAATCAAACACAATCGCATCAACCGTTTTGTCCAAATCTGCAATTTTTGAAAAAGGCGCCGCCACAAATTCAAATCGCCCTGGGAACTCACCTGCCAGCGCGGCGGCATCCGCCACAACATTTGGATCGCGGTCAAACGCAATAACATTTGCACCACGCGCCAAAAAGGCCCGCGAATACCCACCGGCACCAAAAGTACAATCAACAACTGTCTTGCCAGAAATATCGCCCAGACCGTCCAACACCGCATCCAATAACACAGGAATATGCTTCATATTATTCCACCTCTACCTTTAAACCCAATGCTGTTAAGTCCGCAACCGTCGTCGCCCCTAATTCAACACCGCCTGGCAATGCAACAGTCGCCGTTTTTTCTGCGCCATGCAGGACTAATTCTACACGCGTATATCCACGGGGCAGGGCAACCAAAGCCTTTTTCACATCCTGCAACACAGTCTGATCCCGTATGTCCAGTGTTAACTTCTTGGCAATTTTTGCCACCCATTCTGTCAACGGCGTAATAGAGTCCACAAATATAGACACCCTGTCATCACGATTTGATGTTTTTCCTGAAATAACAACCGCATTTTCATTCGCTAATATCTGGGCAAATTCAATAGACGCATCGCCAAATGCCACCGCATCAATATTACCATGGCTGTCCGACGCATTAATAGTTATCATTTCCTTGCCCGTCTTGGTACGGCGGCGCCCAAAACTATTTACATTTGCGGCAATTTGCACCGGTTTTCTGTCGCCCATCTTCTCTAAAGTTGCGCTGGTTGCCAAATTAGATCGTTGGATTAAGTGCTTGTACTGATCCAACGGATGTGCCGAGATATAGAACCCCAACGCAGACAATTCATTTTCCAATTTTTGCCCGAATGTCCATGGGTCAGTCTTGGGCAAATTCTTGCGCAGCCTGTCCTCGTCAACATCATCTTCGGTCGTATTTGCAAACAGTGACAGCATATTAGCACCATCTTTTGACTTTGCCGCATACGATAAAATCGCATCCGCATTCAGGTAAATCAGCGCCCGATTTGGCTCTAATGAATCCAGAACACCCGTCTTAGCAAAGGCCTCTAAAATACGCTTGTTCATAATTGGCGCACAACGCTTTGCAAAGTCTGTTAAATTCCTGAACTTACCATTTGCATTTCGTTCTGCGACGATTGCATCTGTCGCGACCGTACCAACCCCCTTCAGTGCTGCCAATCCATAGATAATTTTACCGTCACGCACTGTAAACAGTGATTCACTTTGATTAATATCTGGCGCGACAATCTGAATACCAAAATTAGTCTTGGCATCATCCACAAATATCGCCAATTGGTCGGTATCATTCAAATTACTGGACATAGAGGCCGCCAAAAATTCTGGAGTATAGTTTGCCTTTAGATAGGCGCACTGATTTGCCACAATTGAATAGGCGATAGCATGTGATTTATTAAATGCGTATTTTGCAAAATCCTTGAACTTTTCCCACAAATCCTTGGCAGTGGCGCGGTCCAGCGTTCCTTCCTTTTCGCACCCTTCATAGAATTTACCTTCCAGTTCATCCAACATAGCAATGATTTTTTTACCCATTGCCTTGCGCACATTGTCTGATTGTCCACGTGTAAACCCGGCCAGAACGCGCGTCAACTGCATAACCTGTTCTTGATAAACGATAATGCCGTATGATTCTTTTAATATAGGTTCTGCGCGCGGATGCACATATTCAATTTTTTCTTCCCCATGCATACGAGCAATAAATTGCGGAATAAACGCAATTGGCCCCGGACGATTTAACGCATTCAACGCCGATATTTCCAAGAAATTTGTCGGATGCATCTTGCGCAGGGTCTGCTGAACAAACGGGGCATCAAATTGGAATATACCTTCGGTCAACCCCTGTTGCCACAATTTCATTGTTTTCGCATCATCTGTTGGGATTTGGTCCAGGTCAATGTTAATCCCACGTGTTTGCTGAATTAACCGTGTTGCATATTTCAGCACCACCAAAGTTTCCAATCCCAAAAAGTCAAACTTAATCAACCCCGACTTTTCCAAATATTTACCATCAAATTGACATGACGGCAACGGGTTGGCTGGGTCACGATAGACCGGCGCAATCTTGGTTGTTGGTCTGTCCCCAATAACAACACCGCACGCATGTTGCCCCAGGTTTCGCAAACTGCCTTCTAATTCTTCGGCGACGGTTACAACCTTGCTTAAATCTTCGTCGTTATTCAATATATCCTGAATTTCCGTTGACATACCAACCGCATCTTTCAGTGTCTTTGCATCCTGTGGAATTAACTTTGACAATCTATCAGATTTAGAATAGGGCATACCATACACACGCCCAATATCGCGAATTGCACCGCGCGCCTGCAACGAACCAAATGTAATAATGCGACACACTGAATCATGCCCATATTTATCACAAACATACGCCAAAACGCGTTCAATTCCGGTCGGTTCAAAGTCAACGTCAAAGTCCGGCATAGAAATACGGTCTGGATTCAAAAATCGTTCAAACAGCAACCCATACTTTAACGGGTCAACATTTGTAATCCCCAGTGCCCATGCCACAATTGAACCCGCCCCTGAACCACGCCCAGGGCCGGTCAAAACATCGTTATTCCTGCACCAATCAATATAGTCCGCCACAATCAAGAAATACCCCGGGAATCCCATACCGATAATAACACCTAATTCAAATTCAGCCTGTTCATAGTATGGCGCAGTATCTGTAATATTATGCTGTTCCAATCTGCGCTTTAGCCCATTCATGGTATTATCGCGCAACATCTGACATTCGGTTTCTAAATCATCACCAAATCGGGGCAACAAAGGTTTTTCATGCACATTAACCATAAAACCACAACGCCGTGCAATAACAACAGTGTTTTCAATCGCCTCGGGCAGGTCAGAAAATATTTCAGACATTTCCTGGTACGATTTAAAATATTGTTCCGAAGATTTTCTGGGACGCTCTGGGTCAATAACCTTGGTCTGTCCCAACACACAACTTAACGCATCTGCCGGCTCATAGTCCTTATCAGACGCAAAGCATACATCGTTTGTCGCAACAATTGGAATATTTAATTCCTGGGCAATATTCAAGAATTCCGGTTCAGTCTTTATCTCATTTTCCAAACCGTGCCGCTGAATTTCCATATAAAACCGGTCGCCAAATATTTCTAAAAATCGCTTTGCATACCCCCGGGCCAGTTCATCCTGATTATTCAAAATCGCCATACCAATCGGCCCTAAATGCGCCCCTGACAGACAAATCAACCCATCACTGTGACTGGTCAATTCATCAAAAGAAATATACGGTCCCAGATGATGATTTTCTGTACGCATATACATCACACGGTTCAATTCACACAAATTCAAATATCCGGCATGATTCTGGGCCAACAAAACAATTTTAGACAACGCCTCGGCCCGCAGTATTTTTGGATCCGCATTATGATGATTTAGTGTTATTTCAACCCCAATAATTGGTTGCAATTTATTCTTGGGCATAACATCTGAAAATTCGGCGCACCCCGACATCAGATTTGTATCTGTTAATGCACACGCACTCATTCCCGCGCCTTGACACAACCCTGGTATTCCCTTAACCGTCAGTGTACTTGCCCCAACCGAAAAACGCGAATGTGTACGAAGATGAATAAATTGCTGCATAACCCCTTTCCTTTAACCTTTAAATCACCAGCAAGAAAACAATACCAAAATAAAAACGCAATAAATTGCACTAAACAAATTTAGTGCAATTTACCACAGCAATGTTTGAACTTTTGACCTGAACCGCACGGGCAGGGCGCATTGCGACGCGAATTTAATGCCTCTTGATTCAGTTCTTGGTCATGCTTTTGACGTTCTGCCTCGGTTGCATCAACCTGTTCACGCGTCAGTTCCATACGACAAATCGTTGATACCGAGAACACCTTAAAGTTCGTCACTGTATTCTTGAACAAATCCAGTGCTTCACGCTTGTATTCATACAACGGATTTTTCTGGGCATAACCACGCAATCCAATTGCACTTTGCAGATAATCCATCTGTTGCAAATGCTTTTTCCATACACTGTCCAACGCCCCCAGCATCATCTGGCGCATTGCCAACTGCATCAATTCTGGGCCATACTTTTGTTTCTGCTGTTCAAAACGATACAATCCCAATTTTTGCAACACTTCAAACGCCTTGCGTTCTGTAATGTTTTCATCTGTCTTCCAACGTTCTACATCGGTAATATCCAATGCAAACACACGCAACATAGAATTGCGAATACCATCAATATTCCAATCCGCCGATGTCCCTTTTTCTGGAATATTGTTTTCACAAATCAGTTCAACAACATCACCAATCATTTCGCGTGCCAAATCAGACAAATCTTCACTGGTCATCAAATCATCACGCTGCTTATAGATAACCGTACGCTGTTCATTTGCAACATCGTCATATTTCAGCAATTCTTTACGCGCTTCAAAATAGCGTGCTTCTACGCGTTTCTGGGCTTTTTCCAACGCTTTTGTAATCCACGGGTGTGTAATTGCTTCACCCGGCTTCAACCCCAGTGTTGTCAACATACCCTGCAAACGCGCCGCGCCAAATATACGCATTAAATCATCATCCAACGCCAAAAAGAACTTAGAATCACCTGGGTCGCCCTGACGACCTGAACGACCACGCAACTGATTATCAATACGGCGTGATTCATGCCGTTCTGTACCAATAACATACAACCCGCCAACATCCAAAACCAATTTTTTGTTGGCTTCTATTGTATAATAGATTTCTTTCTTTTTTTCTTCATAGTCAGGTGCCTCGGCATCTAATTCTGCAATCAATTCTTCTGCATTACCACCCAACTTAATATCTGTACCGCGTCCTGCCATATTCGTTGCAATTGTCACTGCGCCCGGGGCACCCGCCTGGGCAACAATTTTTGCTTCGGACTGATGGTGCTTTGCATTCAAAACAGCCGGATTAATCCCTAACTTTTTACGCACAATTTCCGCCAATTCTTCTGACTTTTCAATTGAAACAGTACCAACCAAGACCGGCTGTTTGCGCGCGACACAATCTGAAATCTGTTTTAAAATTGCTTCGTACTTTTCATCTTTATTACGATAAATCTCGTCATGATGGTCAACACGCGCGACCGGGCGATTTGTTGGGATTGAAACCACGCGCAACTTGTAAATTTCTTCAAATTCCGCCGCCTCGGTCATGGCAGTACCCGTCATACCCGACAAAGTTGGATACAACCGGAACAAATTCTGATATGAAATACTGGATACTGTCTGGTTTTCTGGCTGAACCGGTACATGTTCTTTGGCTTCAATCGCCTGGTGCAACCCCTTGCCAAAGCGACGCCCAGTCATAACACGACCTGTAAATTCATCAACAATCAAGATTTCGCCATTACGTACAACATAGTTTACATTCAACTGATACAAATGATGCGCCAACAACGCCTGTTGAATATGCATAACCAATGGCGCATTTTCAGATGCATACAAATTGTCCCCAATCAATAAATTTGCTTCTTTTAACAGACGCGTTGCCGTATCAACCCCTGATTCTGTCAATGTCACATGACGGTCTTTTTCGTCTTTCTTAAAATCACTTTCTGTAAACTGGGCAACAACCGCATCAACCTTGGCGTACAGTTCACTTGTATCTTCGGCCGGCCCAGAAATAATCAATGGGGTACGCGCTTCGTCAATCAAAATACTATCAACTTCGTCAACAATCGCATAAAAGAACGGCCGCAATACCTGTTGTGCCTTGCTGAATTTCATATTATCGCGCAGATAGTCAAAACCCAACTCTGAATTTGTCACATATGTGATATCGCACGCATAGGCAGCGCGTCTTTCTTCATCGGTCATATCATGTTGAACAATCCCAACTGTCAGACCTAAGAAACGATAAATTTCCCCCATCCAGTTTGCATCGCGCGACGCCAAATAATCATTTACTGTAATCAGATGTGCACCTTTACCATGCAGTGCCTTTAAAAACATAGCCAATGTCGCAACCAACGTTTTACCTTCACCGGTTTTCATTTCTGCAATCTGGCCATTGGTCAACACCATACCGCCAATCATCTGAACATTAAAGTGGCGCAACCCAATCGTACGCACCGATGCCTCGCGCACCAAAGCAAAGGCATCTGGCAAAATATCTTTTTCGCGTTCACCTGCAATTAAACGCTCGCGCAGGGATACTGTTTGCGCACGCAATTCATCATCACTCATTGCATGATATTTTGGTTCCAAATCATTAATCAAAGACACCGTCTTGTCATAACTTTTTACCAATCTGTCATTTGCAGAACCTAACAATTTACCAATTACATTTTTAATCATTTTTCTTCCTTATTTTATCACGCAATATATAGCAACTTTGCACCTTTCGGTCAATCACTTTATGATATAATAACATTATTTAAATTAAACAAGTGCAAAATGCAAAAAAATCTGATAAAATACCATGGCAAAGCAGGGGGAATTAGCATTATGCAAGAACAAATTCATAACTTAAATCCAAAAGATATCACCAGTGATGTTTACATTATCGCACCAACACAAATTGAATATATCGCGCGCTTGTTTGGCAACACTGTTGCTGACACAATGAACATGCGCACATTCGCACCAAAAATTCGCCAAATTGCCGAACAGGCATTGCGACACGCGCTGCATTCTGCGCGCACCCAGGGCGCCAAATAACCAATCCCTTAATTGGGATTTTTTTTATAACAAAGAACCCGCCAATTGGCGGGTTTTTCCTTCCTTGATTCCTTGCACATTACCAAGACATATATCCTGGTTCACATGTGCGTTCACACTTCTTGCGTGATGCATTCCATCTGCGCGATCCCGTCTCATCTGAATAGGTATCGCATATCAGAACACATTCATTGTTTTCCAGTGTGTACAACTCACCTTCGTACATACAAGTCGCAATCTCACAACCATCAACATAGCTGCTGGCCGCCAACTCGCCACCCGCACTGTACATATTGTTGCATCGTCCGCACTGTTTCCACAGTTCATTGGTCTGGCTGCGGTCATTTGTATAGCCTGGATCACACTTGGTTGCGATACAATCGCCCCATGTATTTTTCTTGTGATTCCATTCGCGTATACCAATACCATGTTCTAATTCACAGACCTGTTCATCTGCCTGACATGTATTTGCCCCCAGATGATATCCTTCCTCGCATTCTGTGATTACACATTCACCAAACGCTTGCTTTGATGCATCCCAAACGCGTGTCGCCGCAACCGCATTTGGAACAGAACATTCTACGGTATCAACTTCGCAGGCCTGGCCATTTGGATGGAATCCGCTGACACACGACTCTACAACACAGTTGCCACCATCTTTCTTGTATGACAATGCATTTTCGCGTGCACATGCCTGACATTTACCACCAATCATTTCATAGTTATAGTTACATGATCTTTCTACACATGTTCCGTTAACTATGTCGCACGGATTCTTGGTGACAGACAAACCGTCAAATCTGCACTGCAGCGGATAATTTTCAGTACCCGACACAGGAATCGCCGTTCCATAGGTAATATCATAGGCTTCACATTTCAGATAGCAATCAGAAATCTTTTCAGAGCCTGCCGATGCGAACTGGTGTGTTCCCTTTGTCAGATCTGAACACAGTTGTGGTTTACCGCGTTCAATATCTGGTGTACAGATATTATTTGCCGGACATACTGCGCACACACCAGCGTTCAAAGTATACCCCGGGCGACACAGTGTTATTTCACATGTATCCACACCATTTGCATAATAGTCGCGACCGAACATTTCTTGGGCATTGGTTGCCATTGCGCAACTTGTATAGCACTGCTGTGCACTTGCTGCCCCTGAATCAGATAACGCATAGCCGTTTGGACATACCTCGCGTCCACCTTTACCGACACGCATTATCTTGGCTCCACCGGCGCAATATCCACCCGCCAGACAGTCAACTTCGCCTTGACCTGCGGTCGCAACATACTTACCCGCCGTTGTAATCAGATAGCAATTATCAACCGACCCATTCTGCATTGCAGACTTTGTATAAACACCGTCTGTCAATTCAGAACATGTATGTGGTGCGCCATTATCCTTGGCAGGGTCGCACACATGATCCGCTGGGCATACCGAACATACACCACCTGCAACCGTATAGCCTGACACACAAGATGCAACTGCACATGTATCTGTCGCATCCGTTCCATAGTAATCACGACCTGACATCTGGGTTGCATTTGCTGCCAACGCACAACGCTGATAGCACTGGGTTTCTACACTTGCACCAACATCTGATGAATAACCCGCACCAAATGCTGAACACGCTGAATTACCACCTGTGGCCGTATACATAACCTTTACGCCACCCAAACAGTAATCACCAACCTTACATGCCACTTCGCCTTGACCTGCAACCGCAACATACTTACCCGGTGTCGTTATCGTATAACACGCATCAATTGATGAACTGTTCTCTAACGACAAGGTATACTTACCATTGGTCAATTCAGAACATGTATGCGGTTTGCCACCATCATAGTTTGGATCGCACACGCTATTGGCCGGACAGCTGCCACATGTACCATTTGCCAAGACAAATCCTGTCTCACACTCTACTGCTTCACAGGTATCAACACCCGTTCCATAGAAGTCTTTACCCGCCATCTGTGTTGCATGTGAATACATAGCACAGTTCGCATAGCACTGATTTATCTCAGACGCCCCCGTCCCAGACATTGCATAACCCGCTGGGCACGCTTCACGGCCACCTGTGCCTGTGCGTTTTACATCAACACCACCCGCACAGTATCCACCTGCCAGACATTCAACTTCGCCTTGACCCGCAGTCGCAACATACTTGCCCGCCGTCGTGGTCAGATAGCAATTATCAACTGTACCAGTCTGTGCCGCAGACTTTGTATAAACCCCACCTGTCAATTCAGAACAAGTATATGGTTTACCCGCATCTTTGGCTGGATTACATACATTGTTCGCTGGACATACTGAACATGCACCACCAACAACTGTAAAGCCTGCTTTACATAATGTCGCCACACATGTATCCGCAACAGACGCACCATAGTAATCTTTACCACTCATCGTTGTTGCATTGGTTGCCAACGCGCAACTTTCTGTATAGCACATATCCGCACTCTTTGTACCGGCTGCAGACATACTGTATTTACCACCTGCCAGTGTCTTACACGCTGTGTTTCCACCAACACCGCTGACCATAACCTTGACACCACCTGGGCAGAAATCGCCTGCCTTACATTCAACTTCACCCTTGCCAGCGGTCGCAACATACTTGCCCGCTGTCGTGGTCAGATAACATTCTGATGCACCCGCTTCAGAAGTATATCCCGCAGGGCAGGTCGCACAACTACTTTTCTGACCATAATAGACATTATGTTCTGTCTTGTATGTTCCTGCCTTACATGTTGCAAACGCATCACCATTCCAGTATTTACCGTCCGCAACCACTACATAGCACTTATCAGGTGTACTTGCCCCACTGGCTGTCACGCCACTTTGCCATGTCACATCATCTGACAAATCTGCGCACGATAAATTACCACCAGAATTGCCATACGATACCTTTATATCACCCGGACAGTAATAAGGCACAACACAGGTCTTAACAGCATTGTCCGCAATGTATTTACCCGCCACCGTCACAGTATAGCAATCATTAATATTGTCACTATTTGCCACACTGCTTGCAAACACGCCGTCTGTTTCGGTCGCACAACTGCGCTTTGTACCATTGCTGCAATAATTGCCTGCCTCGCAAGATGCGCAACTGCTGGTATCACCATACGAAACCAAAACCGCACCCGATGTATACTTCCCTGCAGGGCAAACAGTCGTGTTGGTTCCCTTGGCTGTGGCCAGGTAAGAACCCTGTGGCACAGAAATCTGACATTGTGATTCATCACTGTACCCTGTACCACCATCATCATATCCACTTGGACATACGGTACGGCATCCTGCAACACCCATTGTCACTTTACCTTCACCTGGGCAATAGTATCCCTTTGGACATGCCACAAACGAAGTACCATTATAGTACATGCCTGGCTGACACATCTCAACATTTATCACCCATTTTGCATACAATGTCTTATTTGTCGTACATCCACCCGCTGGGATTGATGATATCGCACTGCCTGTGGTCGCAACATTATCATACCAACCCTCAAAGCGATAGTCTTCACGCGAAATCTGCGCCGCAGTTGGCAATACAATCACACCAGATTCAACCGTACACTGTGACACCATTGTATAGTCACTGCTGATTTCACCACCGTTTGTTTCCATGTTTACAGCATATTTAACTGCAGAACATGTTGGATTATACTTGCCCGCGTTTTGCAGATTTTCATAATTAGCCGCACACGCAGTTGTATATGTACAAACCCCAACCGGCGCCGTCAGTGAACATGTTGCACCTTTACCCGCTGCACATGCTGTACATGCCTTCCACACAGGGTACAATGTAACCACCGCATTATTGACCAGCGTCAAATTAACAACCTTTTGACCATCTGTGTATTCCGGCGTTGCCGCATTCGGCTCTGTCGCCCATCCCATGAATTGCTGATCATTTGTTGCCGATGTAAACGCATTCGGTGTCAAATTCAACGGTTCATCACAGGTATGAACCACACTGTCCATCGTTCCCGATGCACCGGCCGCATTATACTTAACTGTGTAAGTATTAACCTGCCACCAAGCATACAGCACAGCATCTGCAGCCACATCTGGTTCATCCAATATATTACCCGCAACACCTATTACAGGCACAGCCCCTTCCAATGCAGTCATCTTGGTATAATATCCTGCGAATGTATAGCCTGGACGCACCGGAACCGCAACCTTGGTAATCTTAGCGGTTGCCGCTTCATTACTATACCAACCTACAGAATACTTTTCGTATATCTTACCAACTGCCGTTTCACCACCATTTGGATCCAATGTAAATGTATACACATGCGGCGTACACAGTTCTTCTGGCACAGACGCCGATCCATCTGTTGGATCTATATCCGCATTTTCATTCTTGTCATACCCTGTATTACATGTGAACGATGCATTCGGGCACACATACGCTGCTGCAGAACCAGGCAATGGCTCATCTGTACCGTAAAACAAATATCCACCACCTAATATAGAGTGACTTGCATCATAGGCACATACCCCAGTCCCACTCAAAGGACAAACCGGCGCTGTACATGGCAAGTCAACCGATTTGAAGCACGCCGTTGACCCTGTATCAGAATCCGCAACATATTTTACCAACGAAGGATATGAAGTCTTAAAAGAACCATCCCCCAATGTGGCGCATGATACGCAACTGCCATCTTCAATATCTCCAGTTGGGGTATAATACGTCCCCGCCTTACAAGACACCTTGATTATCTCACAATAAGTATTATCGGAACTGCCAGGCGCAGCTACACACATATCAGGATTTGACTTATAGGTCACACCCTGGAACCGCACATCATTATACATACAACTATTCGCCCCCTTGGAAGCACATTCTGCCTCATCATGCGAACACCAGCATTTTGGAGATGCCTTATAACACTGTCCTTCCTCTGATGCGCCTGCAACACTGTTTGGATAGTCACTTGGACATTTTGCTATCGCACAGTTGTTTCCATCATTGCCCCATGTTCCACCGGCACAATAACTGCCTGCTGGGCATGTTTCCACAGCACCTGTTTCTTCGTTATAATATGTACCCGCCGCACAGGTCCCCTTTGCTGCCCATTGTGCATACAATGTACCTGCTGCATCCGTTGACCATTTTTCAATTGCGGCACCAGACATATTATAATACTGAACACCACCTGTCTTTGCAGACCAATAACCATTAAAGTCATAACCGTCCTGGCTTGGCAACGCGCTAATTGCTGGTAACAATTCACCATATGTCGCCGTCACAGATGTATCACCACCTGTACCACCATTCGCATCCAATGTAACAGTATATGTATTAACCGTCCACTTGGCATACAGTGTATAATCTGACAAACATGCACCCTTAGCGATTTTGGTCACCGCAGTACCAGTCAAAGCAGAATTCTGATACCATCCACCAAATGTATAACCTGTCTTGGTTGGTTTCGGCAGGGTAATATCCGCCGTTTCAACCGTACACGCACTTGGTGTTGCACTGCTGCCACCAACAATTGTGCCACCATTTGCATTCAAAGTAATCTTGCGTTCAATTACCGTCCATTTTGCATACAGTTTATACGCAGATGTACATGTTCCCTTGGCAATCACAGATACCGCATTACCTGTCAAAGCAGAATTCTGATACCATCCACCAAATGTATAACCTGTCTTGGTTGGTGTTGGCAGGGTAATATCCGCTGATTCAACCGTACATGTCATATCTGCTACATCGGTGCCACCATTGGTCTCAAACGACACCACATAGCCCTCTGACAAACATGCCGTACCACTTACGATATATCCCGGCTTTGCCACCAACGGATTATTCGCATTAACTGTTGCTGTTGCCCATGTCGTTGCGCCAGATGCAGTTGGGATCTTCTGCAATTTACCAGATGCACAGTTTTCTGGTGATTCTGTCGCAATTTCAACACACTTCTGATATGTCGTCCATCCTGTACCTGTGCTGTCCAGTTTTGCATAACCAGACTCTACCGCTGGACAGGCGGTACATGATGCCGCACCCGCACCAGAATATGTCCAGTTTGCACATGTACCACAAGACTTATTAGCCAAACATCCATTACCTGCGGCTGTTGGCGTTGCAGATGTACCACCACCAGTTGAATAGTAGCCCGCATTAACCTGACCACAAGACTTGCCACTGACACATGTTCCATTTGCAGATGTACCACCACCATTATTCCAATATCCTGCTGCAACCGCACCGCATGTATTATTACCGACACACTGATTTGGATCTGGGAACTCAATTGTTGCACCACCGGTTGAATAATATCCTGGGGTTAGAAGTCCCGACCCAGCACTGTCTGTTGCGCCCACTGTTCCCCAATGACCTGCTGCAATTACACCACCTTGGTATTCGGCACTGCAAACACCACCGGTTGCATTAATACCACATGCATTGTTCCAGTATCCGGCCTGAACCTGTCCACACGTGTTATCAACATCAGATGCACCCATCAGCTTGCCATTTTCTATAATCGCAACCTTGCCGGCACAGCCACTGGCACTTGGTGTTCTGGATGTTGCACCACCTGTTGAATAGTATCCCGGCGCAACAGCCCCAGAGCCACCATATCTTGTTGCGCCCGCTTCGCCCCAATAACCTGGTGCGACCGTACCGCATTGCGTGGTGCTGACATTTACGCAACCTTTTCCGCGAACCTCTGGCGTTGCCGATGTACCACCACCCAGATTATAGTATCCAGCCGCAACCTTTCCAGAACCAGTACTGGTTGTTGCGCCAGCCGCACCCCAGTATCCCGCATCAATTAAACCACACGCATTACCATCACCAACACAGTCTTCTGCAAATTGAGGATTTTGAACTTTTGCACCACCCGTTGAATAGTACCCAGCCGCGACCAGCCCAGAACCATTTGCGCTTTGTGTGCCAGACAAACAATAGCGCCCCGCCGGACACACAACAGGCGCACCACCACCTAAACAATAATACCCCGCCGGACACGCAACACATTCTTCGCCACCTTCGGGCAGGTACGTGCCTGCGTCACACACCACCGCAGTATACTGCGCCGTAAAGGTCACATTACTGATATAGTTAAACTTTTCAATCACCTGTCCAGGCAAATACATCGCCGCAAACGATTCGGTTGCAAAAACAACCATAAACAACAATGACGCAAAAAACGCCGAAATTCTGGACATTAAGCATTTCAAATTCATGTACTTACCCTCTCATTAATATAAATCCTAGAAAAAAAACAGCCTTTTGGGCAAGTGAAAAATAACAAAAAAACCTAAATTTTACGCCTGTATATACAGATATGACAAACCATTTCTTGGACAACCACAGACACAACTTAACGCTGTACTTTTTTTGTCAATTCATCAAACATTTCTTTAAACAAAATATGTGCGCGTTCCAATGCGCCCACACGCCATCTAACATCTGATGGATACCAACTTTCTGTTAAATTAGCCCAGGTCTGTGGATTAATTTTGCCATAATTTATCAAATCATAACGCGCATCACCCATGTCCATTCTTTTATAAATTGGCGACATAATTGGAAACTCGCCTGTGCCAATTTCAAAGTCGGCTGTATATACAGGCAATTGTGCTGTTGCATATCGCGCCTCTAAACAATCAACTAAGTCGCCCAACAGGGTTGGACCATTTATCGCCAATTCATCAGAAACGATTTCCGTACCATGCAATATGTCTGAAAAATATTGCGTATTTTTGTGTGCTTTTGGATGCGACACCAACAAATGCGACGACACATACGCACGCCGTTTGTCAAACCGCCCCAGACCAGTATGCAACCCAACAGATATCAATGATTTTGCACCACACATAATATTATCGTATATACTTAATGTCATCTTATTTTCTGTCATAGGCGCCACACCACCATAGAACAACCCATACGGATGCTTATACTGTCCATAACTGATGGCACTCCATACACCATCATGCAAATGTTTTTGGCGAAATTCCTTGATTGCATTTTTCTTTTGAACTTTATCTGGTCGTGACAGCAGCAAATCATGCGCCAAATCATACTTTGGATTTTGGGGCAGGGCAGATTTATTATCAAAATCAACCCCAAAATTTCTATTTAAGTCAACCAAACCGCCATGCGTCTTGTCCATAACTTCACGCATACGATTTTGCATTCCCCACCCATTGACAACATGCACCAAAACAATTGTATACTTATCCAATAATTTCGTTGGCAAACTGTCCACCATCTTGTCCAGAAACATATTTTGCGCAGCGCTGCCAAAATAGCCTTCTATCCCATGAACACCAGAATTAATCACCACACGATTTTCACCATTACCAATTGTTAAATATGGAATATCATATTCATGTCCCGGCATAACACACCACCGCAACACACCACGCCCTTGGGCATTTTTAATAAATTTATCTGTTGCCTGATACCAATTTTCTGAATAGTAATCTTTAATCATACTGTTGCCTTTGGTTTTCTTCTCTCTCCCGCAGGCCTTATGCTACATAACCTTACCCTGGGTTGGATAAAAGGTTAACTGGATTTTCTCCCACTTTGAAAATTCTTTTTCCGGCAGCATCCGCAATGGCTGACACCGATTTATCGCCGCGCGTATAGTTTCCAAGACATACGCAAACGCCGCGTCTGTTTCTTCACGCGCCTGGGATTCAAACCAAACATCACGCACTGTACCATTTTTTCGCATTGTCAAATGCGCAACTGCACGAATATCTGTTATATCTGGACGCGCAGAATCAATCACCCAACAACGCGTCATTGCCACACGCAACGCATCAACAACAGAAACCGTCAATGTTCTGTCCAGTGATAAAACCTCGCGATTGACACGAACAACCTTGCGCTTTTTTGGGGCAGGGGCCGGTTCAACTGGTTTTGATTCTTGTTTTTTTTCCTGTTCCTTTTTATCTTCTTTCTTTTCTTCTTGCGCTTCTTCTTGTTTCTTTTCAGGTTCTTCAACCAATGTTGGTTGTTTTACCTCTTCTG
The DNA here is from genome assembly GCA_937888635.1 of uncultured Alphaproteobacteria bacterium. Lineage (GTDB taxonomy): Bacteria > Pseudomonadota > Alphaproteobacteria > Rs-D84 > Rs-D84 > Enterousia. The sequence goes on along the minus strand of CALARG010000004.1, from coordinate 11,184 downwards.
GTTCATTCTCTGTTATTTCTTCTTTTTCATCAGGCTTAGCATCTGGGACCGGGGTTGGTTCTTCTGGCTTAGATTCTGCGACATTACCGACATTATACAGTTTTGTTTCATCACCTGTCACAACAACATCATTTAAGTCAATTTCCATAATTTGAATTCTGTCTGGCGCAACCATTTTTGCACGATTAACCACCACTGCAAAAGAAGTAATTAAAACCGCCACCAAAACCAGGTGTCCTGCAACAGAAATCAAGATATTTTCTGATGAAAATCGGTTAAATTTTGTCATTTATTTTATTCCGGTTGCGTACGCAGTCCAACCTTTTGAAAACCTGAATCTTTCAGTTTACCCATCATGCTCATTACCGCGCCATAATCCGCATGCGTATCACCACTTATCATAATGGTTAAATTTGGATTTTCCCCACGCATTGCAATTGCGCGTTTTACAATTTCATCCCTTGGCAATTCCATCTCTGACAGGAAATATCGCCCATGCGAATCCACACTGATTTGAATTGCATGATCATTACCTGTCATTGCCGATGCGCCCGCACGCGGCAATTCCAAATCAATCCCGGTTGTCATCATAGGTGTTGTCACCATAAACACCGCCAACAGCACCGTCATAACATCAATCATTGGCGTTAATTGAATAGAACTGTCGGTATTTCTGCGTCTTAGTCTGGACATATATCACACCATTATTTTTGATTTTTATGTTCTTTGCATGCACATTCCAGTCGTTCATACAAATCATCTGATTTTTTTGTAAAATATTGATGTGCAATTGCCGCTGGAATCGCCGCAATCAACCCCAACGCAGTTGTCCCCAACGCAACCGCCAACCCAGGCGCAATCACACCAATACTGACCGATTGATTAACACCAATCGCAGCAAAAGAATCCATAACCCCCCAAACTGTTCCAAACAAACCAATAAACGGCGAAATATATGCCACCATAGACAAGAACCACAGATTCTTATCAAATGGACGAATAAAGACATCAATATTTTCATCCGGCTTCATTTTCATTGGGGTTCTTTTTTGCATCCGCCACAGACGAATTTTCTCTACAATCACCGTCCATGAAATAACACTAAAAATCACCAACACGATTGACACAAACACCGTCATCCAATCGCCTGTAAATAAACTTAACAACGAAAAACTTCCTTCCATCTCTCTGACCCTTTTTTAATTAAACCAAACCTGTGATAAATTCTTCAGGTATCCGTTTCGGGCGCATGTCTGCCCCTAAATACGCGACCTTAAGATTGATTATAGCACAAACCGCACCGTCTTTCACGAACTTTTGTTCTATCCTAACAAGTGCTGCCCCAACATCAACCATTTGTGTTTCAACCACAAATTCATCTGCCGCACGCAAGGGTTGCATATATTTAATATTCAACTCGCGAATAACAAAGCCAATATCATCGCCAACCACAACATGCCCGCGCAGCCAGTTCATACGCGCACGCTCTGCAATTTCCAGATATCGCGCATGATAAACGATACCTTCGGCATCTGTATCTGCATAGGCAATTGTAAATGGAAATCTATGTATTTTGGTCACCCCTAATTCTCCACACTAATTCGCACACGTGCCGTACCAGAATTAACCATATCTAACTTTCGTGCTGCCGCACGTGAAACATCAATAACCCGTCCCTTGGTAAACGGCCCACGGTCATTAATTACAACACTTGCAGTTTTTCCATTTTCTAAATTTTTAACACGCACCCGTGTCCCAAAAGGCAAGGTTTTATGCGCCGCAGTCATCTTGTTTTGATTATAGCGTTCGCCGCTGGCGGTTTTACGACCATGAAACTTTTTACCATACCAAGACGCAACACCTGTTTCAGAATACCCGTCCGCACTCTTCAACGGTTGATATGTTTTGCCTGCAACAGTATATGCACGCGCATTATTTTTATAAACCACATCTGATGCGCAACCTGCAACCACCAATGAAACACAAAAAGCAACGACCAGCCTAAACATTTACTTTTCCACCCCCAGATGTTTATAACCTGCATCCGTGATAACACGACCGCGTGGTGTGCGTTGAACAAATCCCAATTGCATCAAATAAGGCTCAATCACATCTTCAATTGTATCGGCCGGCTCTGACAACGCAGCGGCCAAATTCTCAATTCCGACCGGTCCACCAGCATAGAACTTGATAATCATATTCATGTATTCACGGTCAATTTCATCCAAACCGCATTCATCAATATGCAACTGGAACAAGGTGGTCTTAATCGTATCAGCCGTTATTTGATTTTTTCCCAATGCCGCCGCAAAGTCACGTGCACGTTTCAGCAACCGATTTGCAATACGCGGCGTACCACGGGACGAACGCGCCAACATCAGCGCACCATCTGCATCAATCGGCGTTCCCAGAATATTTGCACTGCGCATAATAATCCGCGCCAAATCTTCAGGCGAATAGAATGTCAGTCTTAAATCAATTCCAAATCGGTCGCGCAATGGATTAGACAGCAACCCCGTACGCGTCGTCGCCCCAACCAGTGTAAACGGGGGCAGGTCAATACGCACGCTTTTTGCGCTGGGGCCTTCGCCCAGCATAATATCCAACTTGAAATCTTCCATTGCGGAATACAAAACTTCTTCTATCGCGGTCGGCAAACGATGAATTTCATCAATAAACAGCACATCCATCGGTTCCAACGCCGTCAAAATCGCGGCCAAATCCCCCTGCTTGGTCAACATAGGTGCCGCCGTCGCCCGAAAGTTTGTCCCCAATTCATTTGCAACAATATGCGCCAATGTTGTCTTACCAAGCCCCGGGGGACCATACAACAACACATGATCCATTGCTTCGCCACGCGAACGCGCACCCGAAACAAACACCGACAGATTTTGTTTCAAACTTTCATGTCCAATAAAGTCAGACAACGACCGCGGACGAATTGTTGCCGCCATTTCATCTGGAATATTGGCATCTAAAAAACGTTCTTTGCTCTGCATTATTACAACAACTTATCTTCTTCGTTTTCGCGTCCTACATAGGCCTTTAAATCATTGTACATTTGGCGCAGGTCTGCTGGCTGGCTGTACATTGCATCTGCGCCACGCACACGAATTGTTTCCAAATCAATTTGCGCCTGTTTTTTCAAAACCTGGGTCAGGTGCGTTGCAAATGCGCGCGCTTCATCTGATTCTGCCGCCCCCTGCAACAACAACCCACGATTTGGCCGTGGTGATAAAAATGCAAAGTCCGACACAGACGCATCAGGCGACACCAATGCAAACCCTGAAATCTCGGGTCGGCGCATCATCGCCTGCAATACATACCATGCCCCCAATTGATGTCCCGCCAACCAAATCTTGTCACTGTCTTCGTTATGATTTTGAATCCAGTCAATCACCGTTGCGATATCCAGCATATTTTCAGATGTTGTTCCAATTACCCCTTCGGAATCGCCAACACCACGATAGTTAAAACGCACCACCGAAAAACCAATATCCATAAACGCACGAAACATAGCATACGAAACCCGATCGTTCATATGATATTTCTGACGCGGATTACCCGACAGCACCACCGCCAGCGGCGCCGATGGCTGGGCAGATTTATGATACACCGCATGCAATTTACCTGATTCACCAGAAATAATTAAATCAACCATTACTTTTCCACCTTTCTTATTTAATTCTGCACAAACAGTAGAACAAACGCATATCAAATTTCAATAAAAAATTTTCACTTTACACAAATATCTAAAATGTTCTAATATTCAACACGAGAGAACAAAAGGCCATATCATGCTAAGACCATTATCTATTGCATTTTTAACTGTTTTTTGCGGTTTTTCCGCATTTTCTGCAACCGAAGAAGTTATAAATCAGGATTTTCAAACAATATACACCCAAACACCTGTGCAATCATACTATGCATATCCAGACGACCCGAACTTTATCCCAGAATCTGAATTTATGGTTCGCGCAGACAGTTTAGACTATGACCAAAACATAGATGAAGCGCGCGCCGCAGAAGAGGTCGCACACCCCGGTGTAATGTTTGCAGATCGCCCAATGGTCATATGCCGTAATTTTGGTTGCACCAGGTTAAACGAACGCATAACCCGTTCATTCTTGTTCAACAGCCTGACGAACATGTTCCTGATGAACGCGCATTCACGCGTATATATCTGTGAAGCCGACCCATTCTCGCGTGATTGTCTGCAATCTGGCATATCATTCCCGGTACGCAGTGGTATTGCAAATGCAATGGTAAAAATACCTAAGGCCACCATTTCCCAGGTCAGCACATCAACCGGCCTGTCCAAGGCAACTGTTGGTATGACCTATGAATTTTTAGTAAACGGTATTGACCGTGTCTGCGAACCAACCGTAATGGACATTGTTGTCCCCGTTAATTCCGAAGCGTTACTGTCCAATCGTGAATTCGCCTGTAATATGACCAGCGACGGTATCAGCAGTGTATCTTTGATATTAAGCATTGATTACATTGACCTGGATTATGGCATTATTGGCGGCTATTATTCGTTGGGTATGCAGGGTCCAACAACCGGCGGTGGCACAGGATACGCGCTGTTTAAAACAGAATTCACAACCGGCGGTATGCAATTCCGCGCCGCTGTCTACGAAGAAGACATGATGGGCGCAAATAACGCCATGCGCACAATACAACCTGGCGAATACGCCGTTGAACCATTAAAGAAGTAAATGACCAAAACCGTTTTAATTGTTGATGACGATGATATATTGCGCAATACACTGGCACGTGGATTGCGCAATGATGGTTTTTATATACTTACCGCCAATTCTGCTGAAAACGCAACAGATGTATTAAATCGCATATCTGTTGATGCGATTGTATTGGACAGAATGATGACCGGCATGGACGGATTAAGTTTTTTAAAACAACTGCGTGCATCTGGCAATCAAACCCCAACAATTATGCTAACGGCAATGACGGGCCCAGAAAACGCCATTGATGGATTATCGGGTGGCGCAAACGACTATCTGGCAAAACCCTTTCAAATTCGCGAATTAATTTTGCGCCTGAACAATATTATCAAACCCACAAATATCACAATGCCAACCGGCCTGGCCCTTATCAACAATGATTTTTTTGCGACCGCGCCCGATACCGGGGAACAAAAACTGCTGGCCCTGTCTGGCGAAGAAAAGAAACTGTTGCACAGTTTAACCCATCCAATTGGCAATATCGTATCTGCATCACCAATGGTTGCAAAACGCTTGCGCAATAAATTAAATGTTGTATTATCTACCCTAGACATAATAACAATTCGGGGCCAGGGCTATAAATTAATTGACCTGTCTGCCGACAACCAAAAACGGTAAAACATGAGATTGACACCACGCAGCTTTTTATGGCGCACAATATTGATGATTTTAATTCCACTGATTGTGGCATTGGCGATTATTGCAAACGCTTTCTTTGGTAATCACTGGTCACGCGTACACGACACACTGGCGCGCACATTGGCCGGCGAAATCACAACAATGACCAAGTTCATTGACGAAGGCAACACAGACGCCGTTGAAAAAATGGCGCGCGACATTGGTATAAATGTCACATTCCATGACAAACTGAACCGCCCAAAGCATAACGACAATCACGCCCATGAAACAGGCAAACTGGCATCAGAATTATCAAAACGTCTGCAACGCCGCGCACAGATCTACACCGACCGTGGCAAGCGTTTAGTTTACATTGATGTTCCAACACGCGACAATCGCATTGCGACATTTGGCACATCACTGTACAGAATATATTCAACCAGTACCGAGGTATTCTTAATCTGGTTATTGGGTTCAATATTAATCGTATCAATACTGATTGCGCCATTTATTATCATGCACACGCGCAGCATTCGCCGCATTGCACACGCGGCCAGTCGCTTTGGCCGTGGCCTTGATGCACCGGGTTTTGTTCCAACCGGTTCCAAAGAAATCCGCGAAGCCGCAAAATCAATGATAACGATGAAGGAACGCCTGGACAGATACAACCGCACACGCACAGACATGCTGAACGCGGTCAGCCATGACCTAAAGGCACCACTAACACGCATGCGCCTGGCCATTGAAACCAACAGCGCAACAGATACAGACCTGATACGCGACATAGACCGTATGACCGAAATGGTAAATGGATACCTGGCGTTTGCGCGTGGCGAAGCCCCCGAAATAGAACAGGCAACAGAATTACCACCAATGCTGACACGCATTGCGCGCGACGCGGCACCTGACAAACGCATAATCACTGATTTCCCTGATGCGCCGGTTCAATTTTATGCCCGCCCAATGGCATTGGCACGCGCATTCAGCAATATTATTGAAAACGCGGCCAAGTATTCGCATAAAATCATAAAAATAACCGAACGCGACACAGACGAAACCGCCGAAATTATTATTGAAGATGACGGTCCCGGAATCCCAGACGAACGCAAGAAAGATGCACTGCGCCCATTTGTGCGCCTGGACGATGCGCGACGCAGCGACACCGGCGGAACCGGATTGGGGCTATCCATTGCCCAGACCGCAATTGAAAATCACGGTGGCCAATTGTTCCTGGAAGACAGCGAATTCGGCGGTCTAAAGGTCAGGGTTGTTTTACCAATATAATACAAATATCACAGAATCAGGGTTTTAGAAATGAATTTATATAAACATGTATCAAATGCAATAAATGAAAAATTGGGCACATCTGTAAATCTGGAAGTGCCCCGCAATCGCGACTTTGGTGATTTTTCAACAAATGCCGCGATGGTAATGGCAAAATCTGCCGGAAAAAATCCACGCGAATTGGCGGCTGAAATTCTGCCAAAACTAACCGAACTGGATTTTGTTGCAGATGCATCAATCGCAGGCCCTGGTTTTATCAACATTAAATTAAAAGACGAATTTATCTGGCAATCTGCATGCGCACCACAATCACCTAAATCTGCCACATCACAAACAATCGTACTAGATTATGGCGGATATAACGTTGGCAAAGAATTACATATTGGTCACCTGCGCACAACCGTTGTTGGCGACACATTTAACCGAATTGCAAAAACATTAGGGCACAAAACAATTTCATACAACCATATTGGCGACTGGGGCCGTCCAATGGGGTTAATTATCGCATGGATTTTAGAATATGGTATGCCAGAAACCGCCAACGAATTAAACAAATATTATCCTGCGTCTACTGCACGTGCCAAAGAAGATGAAAACTGGCTAAATCATGCCAAGGAAATAACATCGCAATTGCAATCTGGCAATCCAGAATACAGAAAAATTTATAATGACTTTATGAAAATATCACTGGGACAAATGGACGCATTATTAAAGCGCATGAACATATTGCCTTTTGATGTAACTATGGGTGAACGCGGGATTGCGGAACATGTTCCAACAGTTCATAAAATTCTAGAATCAAAAAATCTTTTAACACTTGACGATGGCGCACAAATCATAAATGTAAAACGCGCCGAAGACAATGCGCCAATGCCACCACTGATGTGGCGCACCAGTGCAGACACCCAAACATATGCAGCGGCAGATTTAACCGCCATATATTACCGCACAGCCACAGACACACCAGATGTGATTGGATATTTCACGGACAACCGTCAAACCTTGCACTTTAATCAAGTTTTTCGTGCGGCAAATCTTGCAAATTTAACAAACGCAACATTGTTCCATACCGGGTTTGGCGCAATAACAGGCCCTGGTGGCAAACCATTTAAAACCCGCGACGGTGGCGTGGCCAGTCTATCTGACATACTAGACATCGCAACAGATGCCGTTCGCGAACGCGTATCTGAATCTGGCAAAACCTTGGACGAAGACACAATACGCGCAATTGCACTGGCCGCGGTAAAGTTCAATGATTTAATGCACGATGTGCGTTCAGACTATATCTTTGACCCTGCATCCGTCACCAGTTTTGAAGGTCGCACCGGCCCATACATCCTGTATACCGCCGTCCGCCTGAACAGCGTGTTAAAGCGCGCAACATTTGACGCAAATTCCGCATATATGCCTGTAAATGCCGACGAACGAAATCTGTTAATTGGCATACTGGACTTTGAACGCACTGTACACAGCGCATTTGAAAACCGCGCCACAGATATGATTGCAAACTATGCGTATGATTTGTGTCAATTGATTAACACATTCTATCACAATTGCCCAATCCTGCGCGAAGACATCCCATCCGACACACGGGCAGGGCGCCTGCATATCGCACAAATTGCGCGCGACACATTGGCCAAAACGATTGATTTAATGGGCCTGACAATCCCAAATGAAATGTAAACTATAAAGAAACGCCCAAACGGGCGTTTTTTTACATTTCCTTTTGTGCAGATTTTATCATCGGCAGAAATTTTCCATCCTTAGACCAAATTTTCACTCTTTGAGCAAATATCATTTGTTTAGAATATTTATCTTCAGGCAACTCCGTTACCCACCCAAGATGAGATGGCTTCACCTTTGCATCAGGATACTGTTCCAAATATTTTGCTAATTCACTATTTTCAGGAATCTTGAATGACTCAATGGCATCAACACATATTTGTCCATCTTTAAACCTTTGCGCATCATTATGACGACCCTGTTCAAGCAAATTCTCTTTATTAAACATGTATTTCACACCATCAAGCATAAATCCTATACAATTACCATTTTTATCCCAATATTGTTCAATATCGGCGCAAGAACTCGTATCAGTATGATGCAGAAATTTATAGGCACAAGAATACGCAACACCATCACGAGGTGGCTTTACCTCCTTAATCTCATATTTATTTTGATGCAATTTTTTAAATTTTTCTAAATTAGATTTCTGCAACGCTCTTGTAAAATATTCAACACGCATCTTTTTATATCCTGCCATCGCATCTTCTACGGTTTGATCCGGTTTAATAAACATCATTTACTCCCTTATATTTTTGTTTATACACAATTGTCTCATTTATAAACAAGTATATCACAAGAATTACAATCAACAAACAAAAAACCAACAACCACACCCCCCGTTGGCTTCAAACAAAAACAAAACGCAAAAAACACCCTATACGGTACAATAATACCGCAACGATTTTTCTTGACTTTTCTGCGGGGGTGGGGCATAATAAGCGCGCTTTAATTTATAAAACCATAAGGAAAACATAAAATGGCAGCGACAAAATCGTTAAAAAAGTGCGAATTAGATGCCAAATGGTATCTGATTGACGCAACTGATTGCACATTGGGTCGTTTGGCGGCATATACCGCAAACATCCTGCGTGGCAAGCATAAGCCAACATGGACACCAAACATGGATTGTGGCGACCATGTTATCATCATCAACGCTGACAAGGTTGCATTATCTGGTCACAAGGCTGACAAGGATCGTTTCTTCTGGCATTCATTGTGGACAGGTTCATTGAAATCACGCACATTGGGTCAGATGCGCGAAGAAAAACCAGAAAAATTGGTTTTCAACGCTGTAAAACGCATGATGGGCCGCCGCACAGCCGTTGCATTGGCGAACCAGCGTTTAACAAAACTGCATGTTTATGCAGGTTCTGAACATAAACACGAAGCCCAGAAACCAGAAGTTATTGATTTCGCAGGCTTAAATCGTAAAAACAAAAGGGGCGAATAATGGCAGAAGCAAAGAAAACAGCAGCAAAGACAACAGCAAAGAAAGCTGCCCCTGCAAAGAAAGCAACCGCCAAGAAAGTTGTTGCACCAAAATTAACAGACGCCACATACGCAACAGGTAAACGCAAAGATTCTGTTGCACGCGTATACTTGATGCCGGGCAAAGGCAACATCACTGTAAACGGCAAAGCATCTGCGGAATATTTCCGTCGCGCTGTATTACAGATGATTATCGCCCAGCCATTTGGCATTACAAAACGCGAAACAGCCTATGACATCGTTGCATTTGTTGAAGGTGGTGGTTTATCTGGCCAGGCCGGTGCCGTAAAACACGGTATTTCCAAGGCCCTGGAAAAAATTGAACCAGAATTGCGCGCCGTATTGAAGTCTGCAGGCTTCTTGACCCGCGACAGCCGTGTTGTTGAACGTAAACACTACGGTTACCGCAAGGCCCGTCGTTCTACACAGTTCAGCAAACGTTAATTCGTTTCTGCGCAGAAAAAAATCCCACCCCGGTGGGATTTTTTATTATTGCTTTCATATAAAAACATTGTATAATCACGGGGCAATTCTACTATTAACAGGGGAAACAAATGTTTAAAAAAGAAAAAATCAAAGATTTACATTATTCCGTTAATGGCCTGATTTCTGCGAATGATTTGCAGGCCGCAGCCGACGAAATTTTATTAGAATACGGCAAAAAGGTTAAAATGCCAGGCTTTCGCGCGGGCAAGGTTCCATTATCAATTCTGCGCCAGAAATACAATGCATCTGCATACGGCGAAGCAATTGACAAATTGATGAACGAAGATTTAAACAACTATATCGCCGAAAAGAAAATTCGTCTGGCCGGCGCACCCAAGGCTGACTTGGCGGGCTGGGAAATCGGCAAAGATGCAGAATACTCATTAGAATTTGATATTCTGCCAACATTGCCAGAAATTGACCTGGGCAAAATCACCGTCACTAAGAAGGTTGCAGAACTGGACGAAAAAGAAGTTGAAACCGCACTGGAAAACATCCGCAAATCACGCAGTGTCGCAGAAAAACAAGACGAAAAGTACAAAGCGGCCGATGGCGACGTTGCCGTTATTGACTTCAAGGGTTTTGTAAATGACGAAGCATTTGAAGGTGGCGAAGCAAAAAAACACCACCTGATTTTGGGCTCTGGCGCATTTATCCCGGGTTTTGAAGACCAAATCATCGGGCACAAAATTGGTGATAAATTTGATGTAAATGTTAAATTCCCATCTGATTATCATGCCGAAAACCTGGCGGGCCAAGATGCACGCTTTGCCGTAGAAATTCATGAAATTCGCAAACATATCTTGCCTGAATTAAATGACGAATTGGCAAAACAGGTTGGCCAAGAAACTGTTGAAGCCCTGCGCGAACACATTCGCAATATCTTGAATGAACAATACGCAGATGTTGCACAACGCGAAATGCGCGACGAATTACTGGATGTCTTGGCAGACAAAGTAAAATTAGACCTGCCTGAAACATTGGTTGAACAAGAATA
>CALARG010000003.1 GCA_937888635.1 uncultured Alphaproteobacteria bacterium | reverse complement strand
TCCAGTTTATAGCCTTTGTCTTCTTTCATGCGTTCCAGGGTATGTTCAAACAAATCAATGTCTGCGCCCATAACAACTTCGCTGAACATCATGATAAAGCGACGATATGAATCATATGCAAAACGTTCGTTGCCAGAAATTTTTGCCAAAGCCTTGACCGTTTCGTCATTCAAACCCAAATTCAAAACAGTGTCCATCATACCAGGCATAGACACGCGCGCGCCAGAACGCACAGAAACCAACAATGGATTTTCCAGGTCTGCAAACTTTTTACCCATGATTGATTCAACATGCGCGATACCACTGCGTACCTGGTCCATTAAATCAGATGGATATGTTTGATTGTTTTCATAGTAATATGTACAAACATCAGTTGTCACGGTAAAGCCCGCAGGAACAGGCAACCCAACCAAGTTCATTTCGGCCAAATTTGCACCTTTGCCACCCAGCAGATTTTTCATATCTGCCTGACCTTCGGCATGACCATTTCCAAAGGTATATACCCATTTATTGCTCATTAGTTCTCCTTTGTGTAGAAATAAAATGCCCACCGATTGTGGGGCATGAAACATGCAATTGCAAGAAAAAAATCGGCACACATGCCGATTTTTCTGTTAATCATTTTCGTTGCCGTCTTGGAACATTGCTTTAAAGCGGGCAAATATCTTATCCTTGATACTTTGTTCACCCTGATTTAATTCTGGGGCAATGTTTTTATTTTGCGTCGGTTGTAAATCATGCAGGTATTTTTTAATGTCGCGCAAATCAAATGCAAAAATTCCATCATTTTGCGGATTGAATACTGATTGATTAATATGGTCGCGATTAATTGCAGGGGCATTTGTTATGTACATAACATCACCACGACCACCAAGATATTGACGACCAATTGTTTTTAGAACATCGGTCGTGTCACGCAAATCGCCAACATGGTGGTCCAGTGCATCTGCAATCTGTTTTAATTCGGGTGAATGATAATGCGATAATATGTCTTCTAAATCACCCTTGCGGAACCAGTTGGTTTGGTCAATACCACCAAAGAATTCCCATTTGCCGGTCGGAACATCTGTTTTACCCGCATTGCCCGTGGAAATATAAAATGGTAGTTTTTTATCACCAACCGATACCAATAAAATTGTGCGACCACTGTAGGCACCAAAATCAGACATAGATTCAATTTTCGCAGGAACACCATTTATCTGGGTCAACGGCTTTCCAATAATATTTTTTAATTTTTGCATTTGCGCGGTGTTATCATGTGGCATGGTAAGAATTCCGTCTTGATATTTTGCACCTAATTTTTTTGCATCTTCCTTGCGCATTGCGACAACAATGTAATTGCCGCCAGTATGACCGTCACGATTTAATGCCACTGCATAATGCGTCCCCTGTTGCATGATGCGTTCTGCATACGACCTGGCGGCGCCGCCCTTCATATCATCGCGCACATATACATAGCCCGGAACACCATTGTAATTTACCGTACCATAATAATCTAAGATGTTATCCAGCCCAGGGTCAGATACACCAACAATTAAAAACTGGCCTTTGTTAGTGGAAACCGTATTCGCGTTGTAAATCGCATTTTTATCCAATGCATCCAGCATGGCACTAACCTGGGATTGGGACAGGTCATCAATTTTTATTCTGTAATGTTCGTACCCCAGACCTGATTCCTGGGCCTTTTTATGTTCCCATTCCATACCGGTATATCTTTTTAACTGGGCACCCAAATCACTATCTGCCTGGACAGGTTTGACCGGTTCGGCCTGGCGACCAGGCAATTTGGAAAACTGCATATATAATACACCATCTTTTTTGGCAGGCACCATGCGAACACCATACTGAACCAAGGCAGCGTTCAATTGGCGCCACTGATCATCTGTCAAACGACCCGCAGGCAGCATATATGCACTGCCCCGTTCCTGAAACTCTTTCAAATATCTGTTAAAATTTTGACTGGCAAGATTAAATAAAGCCTGTGACATAACAATCCCCTTTTTTATAGGTGGATTATATCATAAAATTGTTAAATCGCACATACCTTTTTACATTGTGCACGCACAGCAAATTGAAAACAATTTAGATAAGTCAGAATCGGAGCGCGAATTTAATACAATTGGTGCACGCGCGCCAATAACCACCCCACCAAACAACCAATCGCCAAATTGTACCATTGCCTTGATGGTGTTATTGCCGGCCTCAATATTATCAAACAGCAAGATGTCCGCATCGCCATGGATTGGGCCGGCGTATCCCTTGGTCGTGGCGGCAGCGGGCGACACCGCAATATCAAATGATATTGGCCCAGATATTATGCACCCCCCTATTTCGCCAGACGCATTCTTTTCATGCAGTGCCGCCGCATCCAGGGTTGCCTGCATCGCAGGATTTAATGTTTCAACCGCGCACAGGGGCGCAACACGTGGGCATTCCACACCCATGTGATGCGCAAAAGATACAGCATTTTTTACCAGTCCGATTTTCTTTTCTAAATCAGGATACATAACCATTGCAATGTCTGTTAAAAATATGCGTCTGTTCCGTGATGGCGAATACAGTACAGATACATGCGATAAAATTCCATCGCCACGGATGCCTGTTTCACGATTTAAAACAGCACGCAAAATATCTGCGGTATGAATCAGACCCTTCATTAAAATATCTGCACGGCCATCACGCACCAATGAAACGGCCGTTTGCGCGACTGACAAATCATCAGCACAATCAATAATTTCAAAATCTGATATGTTCAGATTGTTTTTATCTGCGACATTTTGAATTTCAGATTTGTTCCCACACAAAATCGCATTTACAAACCCCATTTCATGCGCCGTGACAGTCGCAGCAATCGCGTTTGGGTCGGTCGCACCCGCCAATGCAATTGTTCGCATTTTTTGTGGTCGCATTGATAAAATCATTTCATTAAAATTTGTTGTCATATTCACCCGTCCTGTTGTGGCACAGCATAGGACATTTTGGACAAGTGGCGCAACAAAAAACCGCCCACAGGCGGTTAATGTTTTATCTTTTCCATTTTGGTCGCCATTTGCGCGCGCGTTCCATAATGAAGAATAGCGCAGGGGTCAGTGTGAATGTAAATATCAAACTGGCCAACATACCACCAATCATAACCGCACCCATTGCGACCTTCATACCGTCAACAGACCATAACTGGGGTACCATACCTGCGACAACCGCAATAGATGTCATCAGAACCATGTTCTTTTTATCGCGCAGTTCTGCCCACATGGCGGCAAATGGCTGTTCGCCGGCGGCAACGCGATTTATCGTTGGTTCCAACACCAGAATATTGTTGTTAACCACCAACCCCACCAACATAACAAATGCCAACATCGCACCAACATTCATTGTCGCACCGGACAAGAACATCATGACGAACACACCGGTAAAACTGGTCAAAATAGATGTTGCAATTGTAAACGGATGCGCCAGGGAATTTAATATCGCCGCCAGCAACATAAATGTTAATATCGTCGCCAACATAAATGCCATACCAATTTCACTGGCAGATTCGGCCTGGGTGTCAGACATACCACCAAATTCCGCATAGTACCCCGGTGTCCAGTCTATTTTATTCAGTTCTGCCTGAATCTTTTGCTGAACAGGGCCCATGGTGGATTTACCGATATTGATGTCTATTTCGGTATATCTGTTTTTATTTTCACGGCGAATTTCTGGGGTGGCACGCGCCGTCTGGACCGTACCCAGCGAAGATAACGCAACCATACCTTTTTGTGAATTTACATACACATTATCAAACAAGGCAGTGTTCTTAAACGGTTTTGCAAATTCCAAAATAATTGGGTATTCTTCTCCGTTTTCTTTGTATTTATAATCGTCATTTCCAAACAGCGCAGTACGCAATGTCTGGGCAGCGTATGAATTTTGAATGCCCCAGAAATTCATTTTTTCTTGGTCTGGTGTGAACTGGGTTTCCATGGCCGGCAACTGTTGCGCGCGGACCGCTGATTGAACTTCGGGAATTTGGTTTACAATATCAATAATGCGCGATGCGTAATCTTCGCGGGTTGAGTCATCTGGGCCAAAAATATTCAACACCAGGTCAGATGAAATACCCGATGACATTGCTTCGCCGGCACGAATCTGAATTTCAGCATCGGCAATGTTTGATATCGCAGGCAGAATTTGTTGTGCCAATTTCTTGTCAGAAATATTGCGTTCGGACGCGTCAACCAATTCAACCGTCACCTTGATATTCTGCAGACCGCGTTCGCCAATTTTAACGGTTGTTGATTTTACCGTGGGAAATTGTGACAGGGACTGTTCTATCTGTTTTGCGATGGATTCCGACCGTTCAAATGTTGCGCCCATTGGTGCACGCGCACTGATTGTGATTTCATTCGCATCGGTTGATGGTGAAAATTCATTACCAACAAATCGCATTAACATAGTAGATGCAACAAATATTGCCGCCGCCAATCCAACGACACGCCATGGATGCGCATACTGATATTCATACCAGCGTTGCATGCCGGTGCGGGCAACATCTTGGACATCTTGTTTCAGGGGGCCAGATTTTTTTGGCTGTTTGTTTTTATTCGTTAAACGCAAAAAGCGCGCAATCATCATTGGTGTCAGGGTAAACGAGAACATCAAAGACAACAATGTCAGATATACAACCGTCAATCCAAACTGAACCATGAACTGACCGACAATACCACCCATAAACGCCAAAGGCAAGAACACAACAACATTTGTTCCAACACCCGCCAGAACGGATACCGCCACCTTTTTCGTGCCATCAATTGCGGCATCTTCGGGTGTTTTGCCGGCATGCAATTCTTGCAAGGCAGATTCAATCAAAATAATCGCATTTGACACCAATGTACCAAGCGCAGATGAATACGCCAACAATGTCATTGCATTTACGGTAAATCCGGAACCATCCATAAAGAAGAAGCCGGCAACCAAGGACGCAGGAATAACAACGCCTGCGATAATAGTTGAACGCCAATTGCGGGTAAACACCAACAGCACCAGCACAGTTAACAAAACCCCCAATACAATGCCATTAATGGTGCTGTCTGTTTCGTCTGATACTGCGACCGATGAATCAGATGCAATTAACATTTCTGCGCCGGGAAAACGATTTGATAAATCGGCCTGAAGTTCTGGCATGCGTTCACGCAATGCGCGTGAAATGTTTATTGCATTTCCGTCTGATGATTTTACAACAGATGCAACAACAACCGATTGGCCGTTATAGCGCGCGCCTGTTTCAATATCACGCGCAGCATCAGTAATTGTTGCAATGTCAGACAGTTTGAAATTATTACCTTCTACGGTTGTCATGCGCAGGTTTGCGATTTCATCAACAGATGCAAATTCACCAATAAAACGAACATTTGATGAATCAACCGTGCGTTCAATTTTTCCACTGGGCACATTCAAATTGTGCGCACCCAATGCCGCAACGATATCCATCACCGTCACACCACGCGCCGCCATCTGGTCTGGATTCATCGCAACACGAATTGCGCGTTCACGACCACCAAAAGTTGATACGCTGGCCACGCCGCTGATTGCAGTAATTTTAGTAGATAAGATATTGTCTATGTATTCTTCCAGGTCACGCGCGTCTGCACCGTGCAAAACAATATCAACAACCGATTCTTGTAATGGATTTAATTTTTCAACAACAGGCTGATCCATATCGTCGGGGAATTCCGATATCAAAGAATCCAGTTTTGTTTTAATTTCTGTGGCCTTGTCATTAACATTTACGCCCAGATTAAATTCTGCCATAACAAAGGCGCTGTTTTCATAGGCGTATGAAATAATATTTTTTAATTCGGACACTTCGGAAATTGCATCTTCGGCGCGTTTTACAACCTGGGATTCAATTTCTTCGGGGGCGGCACCTGGATAGACAAAGGTTGCCGTCACCATTGGAAAATCAACCGACGGGGCGCGTTCAATGTTCATTTTTGGGAAAGACACCAATCCCAAAACAACCCATACCAGAACAAACATTAATGTCGTTATTGGACGACGAACAAAAAACTTTAACATGGCTTATATTTCCCCCTGATTTGATTTTAATTGGACTTTGTCACCTGAATTAACACTGGATAAAATAACAATATCGCCAGACCGCAGACCAGATGTGATGTATGCAGTTTCTGAATCTTGGCGTGCAACGGTTACCGCGCGCGGCGTTGCAACGCCACCGACCGCAACCAAAACCGTATTATCACGAATTGCATATAATGGCACAAAGAATCCATCGGCTGAAAATTCTGCATAATGCAGCCCATCTGCAACGCCACGCGTACGCACAACAAACATGCCTGTTTCCAGGTCCAAATTACGCGACACAGATACGATTTCACCCGACCCAACACGACCGCCGGCACGCAAATTTTTGGCACGTGCACCCGTCACATAGGCACGATTATTCTGGACCGATAATGGTTCATATAAAGTACCGTTTTTATATTCTGCACGCATTGCATGAACAGGCGCACCAACATCGGCCGCAATGCGCGATGCATTGAATACCTGGCGTGCATTTTCAGATGCAACCGCACCAAAGCGAAATATAACCCAGCCAACCATTAACAAGGCCAGGACCGCATGCATAATATGCTTGAACCGTTTAGAATGTATTGTTTCGTGTATTTTTTCCATTTCTTATTCACCCAATTTCTTGATAGTTTCTGCAGACATTAAAATCTTGTACTTGGTACTTAATAACGCCAAATCCAATTGATACAGCCCCGCCGATACATCCGCCAGTTCAACCGCAGATGTCTGGCCGGATGCAAAACGATTTTGCGACAGTGTATATGTCTTGGCCGCCAGGTTGCGCGCATTTTCCAATGTGGATAAATTATCACGCAAATGATTATATTGGCGCACCGCGTTATCGTATTCTTCGGTTGTTATTTTTTTTGCCTGGGCCAGGTCCTGACGGGCGGCTTCGGCATTCATTGCCTCTATCGTGGCGTTGGCACGATTCAGGCCACCACTGAATATCGGCATTTGCAGTGCGACACCCCATGATGCAGACTGGCCACCTTTTTTATCAAACAAGTGTCCGATATCACCCGACATTGATGAATATGTGTATGATGCAGTTGCCGCCAATGTTGGATATCCATTTGCGCGTTGGGAACGCGCCAGACGTTCATACATATCGGCCTGTTGTTCCAGAATTTCCCATTGGGGCGTGGTCTTTAATTTTCCTGCATTTAACTCGCCAAAATCGGATGGAAAATTATCAGTCAAAACCAATGGTTCGGCGATATCAATTCCCGCCAAAATTTTTAACATTCTGTGCGCAGTATCACGGTCAAATTTTGCATCAGAAACATTGATTTCTTTGGTTGCGATATCAGATTCAATTTTTAACAAATTACTGCGATTTGCACGACCCGCAGATGTCAGTTTGCGTTTCGCAGCACGCGCATTTTTTAAATCATTTTCTGCCAACTTTACAATTTCATCGGTCATCTTGGCCGTCCAATACAGGTCAGTTGCAGCATAGCGTACAGAACGACGGGTTAATTCCTGGGACTGTTCGGCCATTTTGACCGCCGCACGCACAGACTTTACCGCGTTGCCAATTTTGCCGAATGTATACAACGGCTGGGTCAATGTCAGACCAGCCTGGAAAATGTTATCAGGAATTTCAAACGCAATTGATGTGTCTTTTAATGCTTCGTCAATCAGGCCGCCAAGGGATGGTGGCAATTCAATTTTCTGGGATTCTGATGGATTTTCAACATTTACCATATTCATATATGAAGCAGAACCATCTAATTTAAACCAACGATTGGCGTTTGCGGCATCTAATGATGCCTCGGCCCGAGATAGGTTGGCCGATGCTTTTTTCAAATCGTGCGATTCGTGCATTATTTTTTCAACCGCTTCATTTAGCGATAAATCCATTGCGAACGATGGCGATGCAGTCAACAGTGCGCAAAAAACACCCGCCAAAGAGGCATACTTAAAATTATTCATTACCTAACTCCACCTTTTTTAGAATTTCGTGCATGGTACGCAATGCCTGGGTCAGGCGCGCTTCGTCTTCGCGTGAAACATTGGCAAAAACGCGTTCAATACCACTGCGGAATAAATCCATTGCAACACGCGCCAATTCCGCCCCAGATTCAGACACACAATACCATGTATTGCGACGATCGTCTTCGTCAATTGTACGCAAGACCAGACCGTCTGCCTCTAGTTTTCTGAATGCCGCACACAAATTCGGCGCAGAAACATGTTCGCGACGCGCAATGTCCTTCAGGCGCGCACGCCCACCATTGTGCAGACGCACCAGAATTGACATCAACTGGCGCGGATAGCCGGTTGTATCAACGCGATCCAACCGCAATTTATCGGCAATTTTATCCAATGTCCAAATATTTTCTTCCATTAAACGAACAAATTCCTTGCGCGCCATTTTAAACTCCTATATAATAGGTTTGATTTAAAGATTTGTTATAAAGTTTAATTATTATATATTTTAATGTTTTTTATTTCAAGTATAAAATTTCATTTTTTGTTTGATTTTATAAAAATATCTGCGACAGTTGTTCACGGATTTTAAATATACGAGATTTATAAATGACAGATAACAAAAAACTTTTAAAAACCAAGTCTGGGCGTGAATATTATGCAAAAATGTTCTTTGATCAGATTTTGCCACAAATTACCCAGGTTTCAAATCAGGACAGATACGGATATCACGGTCTGACACACACATGCCAGGTCGCAATGTTCGGGCTGGATATAGCATATACAATTAATCAAGATCCCCTGCCCGTGCTGTTGGCGGCAGGACTGCATGATTGTGCGCGAACAAATGACGAATGGTGCACAGAACATGGACCACGCGCCGTGCCAATTGCACGTGATTTTTTGGCTGCGCACTATCCCGATATTTCTGCGGCAGACGCAAATAAAATTCTTTATGCGATTGAAAATCATACAACCGGGCGATGCGCACCGGACGGGGTTTCGGCATGTCTGTGGGATGGTGACAGAATACGTCTGTCGTGGGAATGGGAATACAGGCCAAAGTTCTTTAATACCGTGCGCGGGAAGCAAATTGCCGGTATGTCACCAATAGACCAAAAGAAATATTTGATGGCCCAAGATAATTTCTTGATTGAAAACAAGATTCGCACCGCCAAAGAAATCCAAGACGACCGCGATTTTGATAAGATAGTTGAGCACACCAAATTCAAAACCAGATAATCACAAAATTTATTATTGCAAAAACATAAAATATATTTATAATGCGTAATCGCAATTGGGGTGTCGTCTAATGGTAGGACAAGAGATTTTGGTTCTCTTTATCATGGTTCGAATCCGTGCGCCCCAACCAAATTCAAATACACCCCGGCTGGGGTGTTTTTTCATTTGCTATGCGCAACGGATTGTACAATCAGTTTCAGTGATTGTACCGCAAAACATTATCAATGTTTTGTACGCGTTTCGGGAAATCTGCGTTTTCCCAAAAACACTAGTGGGGAACATCCCCACCCCCCTGTGTGCGCCCCAACCAAGATAGACAAGCCCGCCGATAAAGGCAAGTTTTCTTTTGTTTTCTAACATTTTCACCGAGTTCTAAAGTCAACAAATAAAAATTTGTAATTTTTTCAACTTTAGAACTTTTTTAATAACATTTGGACATATATAGTTTTTTATGATAGCATGTCATACCGTAATAAAGGTGTCTGTATGACAGGTGTTGAATATATAAAAAATGCAGTGATTGAATTACTTAAAAATAACTTTAACGGGCATGATGATAAACATGTGTTTCGCGTTTATAATACGGCAATGAAATTTTGTGATGAAATTACATCTGCTAATCGTGATTTGGTGGCTGCTGCTGCATTATTGCATGATTGTGATGATTATAAACTGTTTGGTGAAGAATCTGAACGTCTGATGACCAATACCAAACGCATATTGTCTGGTTCTGGATTTGATGCCGAATTCTGCGAAAAATGTATAAATATTGTAAAAACTATTGGATACAGTAAACGGTTAAAGGGTATTGCTGCATATGGTATCGAAGGTGCTATTGTATCCGATGCTGATATGTGTGACGCATCAGGGTGTACAGGTATGTTACGGTGCATAGAATATCGTTCTGGAACGGGTCAACCTTTCTTTGATCCAGATTATTTCCCAGAAGAAATGGATGCCGAAAAGTATAGAAAATCAAAAGTCGATCCGTGTGCAAATCACTTTTTTGTTAAAATTTTTCATTTGCGCGATATGTGCTTAACAGAACCGGGACGCAAATATGCAGAGAAAAAACATCAAACCTTGGTTAGTTTTTTGAATGCTTACTTTGATGAAGTGGATGCACCACAGACATGGAAAGATTTGCTGAAGAAATACGAATAAAATCATTTGAATAAGTGATAGATTTCTTTTTTATATCGTCAATCACTTGCCCAATCTCCAACAATTCGGCTCGCGAATTGCACAGACAGCCCAACCACAGTTAACAAAATGCCCATTGGGGCATTTTTTTGTTTGGAATACAAGTTTCTATTCATGGGTTGATTGGTTCTGTTTTTGCAAAATAATTCCATTAACAATTTGTTTAATGCGTGATGGGGCCATAAATAAATTTGGCG
>CALARG010000002.1 GCA_937888635.1 uncultured Alphaproteobacteria bacterium | reverse complement strand
TGATAATCCTTAGAAATCCAAACAAAAACCGCCCTTTGACAGGACGGTGTAAAATTTGGCTCGGGCAGTTGGACTCGAACCAACGACATACGGATTAACAGCAAGTTCTTGATTTCAGGGCTTTTTTTTACGATATGTCGTGTTGGCCCAGATTCCCGCCACTTTTTGCACATATCTGTGTATGCGCCGTATAGCTGTTTTTTAGTATGTAGCAATTATGTAGTAAAAAAATTGCACTGTCGTGTAGCCACATGTGCCCAAAACATACAAAAGAGAGAATTGACCTACGGAAAATATATTGAAAATAATGGGAATATTTGCTACGGTTTTCCCAAGAAAAACAATAAAAACTATGTGGTGATACAGGATTTAAATACGGAAGATTTATTAACGTTTGAAGATGCGTACAACGAGGCAAAGGAACAAGGCGGCAAAATATCAGTGTTGCTGGGAAATGGGTTCAGCATGGCATATGATGCCAGAAGATTTTCTTTTACAAATTTATTAGAGTCAGCAAAGACAAGCGGCATAATTCCAGAAGATAGCGAATTGTCTCATTTGTTTGCAAATTTACAAACGTCCGATTTTGAAAAAGTAATAAAAACTTTAGAAGATGGTAGGTTAGTTACACAAATATATCAGCCATTATTTAATAACGAAAAAATAAATTCGGACATAAAAAGTTTGAAAAAACATTTGGTTGCAGTTATTACAAATAATCATCCAGACAAGTCCACAGATGTTCCTGAGAGAAAATCTAAAAAATGTGCAGAATTTTTAGATAAATTTGATAGGGTGTATACACTAAATTATGACCTTTTGGCGTATTGGGTTATATTGCAAAATAATCTTACAAAATTTACAGACGGTTTCGGCGGGGGAGACGAGGATTTTGTTACTTTTACAGAAAATCAACACGAGTTGATATTTTTGCATGG
Source organism: uncultured Alphaproteobacteria bacterium (assembly GCA_937888635.1). Taxonomy (GTDB): domain Bacteria; phylum Pseudomonadota; class Alphaproteobacteria; order Rs-D84; family Rs-D84; genus Enterousia. Next base: position 20,750 of record CALARG010000002.1, on the reverse strand, counting down.
TGCATTACATATTTTTGATAATTTCACGGAAACAATAAAATTAACGTTTGCTAGAACAGGGACTTTGTTGAAAACGCAAATTTATCGTAAATTATTGAATGACGTATATCCTGTTTTTATTTCTGAGGGCACTAGTGATGAAAAATTAGAAAAAATACGCCATAATTATTATTTGAACCGTTGCTACAAAGCATTAAGAAGTAAGAAGGGAAATCTTTTTGTGTTTGGTACAATGTTAAAATCCAATGATGAACACATAAAACAAGGGATAATAAAAGGTAAATTTACAAATTTATACATAGGGGTATGGTCTGAAGCAGAGCTACCCCAAGCATATTTGCTAAAAGAAGAATTTGAAGCCTCAAGCACTGACAGAATTAACAAAAAGGCGATTTTATATAACGCAAAAACAGTGAAACCATGGGGTTAAAACGAAATAAAGGATTTACAATGAGACTTGGTGAAATAAAAAATATATTGGATAAGTATTTAACTCCAGAGCATATAATTGCGCTGGATGTTGAAAATAATAGGGCCTATGGCAATCAATATGTTGTTATTAAAAATTATAACAAGTTGATATTCATAGAAAATTTTGTTGCAGAACAAGGGTTGATCGTGCAAGGACGAGAAGTGTTTTTAAACGCAACTCAGCCGAATAATCCAAATGCTTCAGAAGTAATAATGCAAACTGGTGTTGTAAACCAAATTTCGCAATATATAAATGCATTAAATCAGTTCGTTAGGATTTATTATTTGACTTTGAATACCATGGTGAAACCACAAGACCCGCAATTATTAAATATTAAACTGCCAGATAGAGACAATTTTTCTATCAAAGATATGGAAAAATTGATGAAAAAGTTGCACGTGATACTGAATGGGATTTCTGAAGCGATAGATGTTCCTGCATCGTTTGATATTGTTGGTGTTGATTCTGGTAGTAAGTGGATTGAGATTAAAGTAAATGTAGGACCAGAATGCGCTACAAAGTTATTTGGTATTATAATGGGTATTTTGAGTATCGGCATCGGCACATTTGAATTGCGCGAACATTATTATCAATCAGAAGAGGCAAAACTCTCGTATGAGATAATAGATAAAGAATACAAAAAACAAATCAGTTTTGACGACCATGTTATTCGTATGGTTGATAAAAAACGTGATACAGATATAGAAACATTATTGAAAAAAACAGATATAAAAAAACCAGACGCTAAAAACAAAATGGATACTATTGTGGCACATATAGTTGATGCTTTGCACGATGGTGTAGAGTTTCATCCATCTTTGAATCCGCCAGAATACATCAAAGAAGAGTCGGGCGAAATTCATATCGATTATGACAAACTTCATGAAATTGAAGCACAAGCTAAAAAGCCTAAACAAATAACAGAAGATAAATCAGAAAACGCCGATGCCGGTGAGAAATAAACAAGCCGCAGATCAAATTTTGCTGGTTAATTCTTCAAAAGATTTGCATGCGTCTTCAAAGGATAATCTATCTGTATTTTTTGCATATGACATATTTGCGACGTATTGTTCATAATCAGCTTTGAATTGTTTGTTGCGGTGTAACAAGTCAATAACATCTTTTACGCACACATCAAAGGTGTATTGAGCTCGCATGCGATGGCTCATGTCAGATTTAAAAACTTCGAGCATATTAGATTTAAAGGTTCTATCAATATCAAGCTTTGGCGCCAAGAAAAACAAATCGTGCAGATGTCTCATATCCGCAGGGTTGTATTGAGGCTTTTCTGTATCTGTTGATAAAATTCGCCACAAAAATGAACTGATTTTATCTATAGTAGTATCTTCCAAAGATACGCATTTCAATTTGAATCTTGAATTTGTGTCGGCCAATTTGTCATAGAAAGAAGATATCTCTTTTTCTGCTGGTGCATAAAACAAATTGTCTGTGAAAAACACCTCTAATTTTATATAAGGCCGCAACGCAGAATGTGTTTGAACAATGTTTTCTGTGTCTACAAATCTAAACTCTATTTTGTTGCTGTCCGACAAAGGTTCGCCAACCAACTTAAATCCATCCAAATTATGCGCAATATCGGTTAGTAATTTGCGAACGTTAGCAGTTGATTTTGGGCGCGGAACAAATCTAAAATCGGCATCTTCACTAAAACGTTTAGTTAATTCGTCATAGGCACAGACTAGGCTGGTGCCTCCACCAAATATTAAATCCCCGTCAGCAGAATGAAAATTTGATACCAGCTGTTGAATAACTTGAATCAGAAAATGCTCTTTGATCGGAAAAGCAATATCACAACCCTTTTCAATAGCTATTTGTTCAAAAAGTTCCATATTTAAAGACATACTTAAACTCTTATTGCACTGGTATTATACCATCTGTTTTTATATTTGCTATTGATTTGTTCAAAAGAAACATCAAAGCCATTATAGCTTATGTTTCGTCTAACACGTTTATTTACAGCAATAACTCTGCCTGTTGGAATCTGTGTTGATAAATCAGCATTGTATTCACGCCAATAAGTTGATTTATCAGTTTTGATACCAAGTTTTTGTAATGCTTCTTCTGCTAAATCTCCTATAGTGGCATTTGGTGCGACAAATCCATTACTAAAAGTACGAGTTTTTGCATATATGCCACGCCCGATCTTAATTAACGTACCCTTTTTTACCAATATACGTAAAACACGCAAGACTTGATCATAGTCATATTCTTTAACAAGATCATTAAAGTCCTTTAAGATAAAAGAATTATCTTTGCTTTTCTTTATTCGTAATAAAATTCTCTCTAAAAGAGTTCTCTTAGCTTTCATTATAAATTCCTTTTATGTCAATATACGACATTTAGCATAGTGTCAATATACGACATTTTATCATAAAAATCAAGTATTTTTTAGAGAAAGCTCTTTTAGAGAATATATATAGCTATATCAATAGTTATTTATGAGCTAACAATAACTATTATTTTGATAGAAAAATATATGCATTTTTCTATCAAAATCGATTCGGGGCAAAAGTTTGATTTTTTTGTCGGGTGCCGTCGATGAGCCATTGTTTCAAAAACTGACAAAATATGATTTAATACTATTTAGACGTGTTTTAATGTAGTTTTGATACATTATGATACAAATTTTTTTAGTAAAAACAGGATGTTTTTTGCTGGTTTTGCAAGACTTTTACTTTTTTATGTGCTATAAATTATATGTACAGATATAAAAAGTTGTTGTGATATCAGATTGTATAAAGCGACCCTTTTATATCCTACAAACCATATTGAAACCCAAAGGAGAATAACATGGATTACCAATTCATGAACCATGGGGGACAAGAGAGAGATACAAGACAATACGCCCTGAACAAGGAAGCGCTTAAAGACAGACTGTTTACACCGAAGCAATTAGCTGACTATCTTTGTTCGTCTGTTTCGGCATTAAGTCAATATCGTGCGCTGGGGATTGGACCTACGTACTTCAAGATCGGCAAAATGGTACGTTACCCCCTGTCTGAGGTAAATAAGTGGCTGGAACAAAAAAGAAGCGATAAAAAATAGCTGTTTCTGCTGGATATTATGTTTTTATCGTGCATTGTGTGTTTGTAATAAAGGAGTGCACACATGGCAGAACAATGGAAATGCTATACAAAGCCGTTTCGGGACACTTGGATACATCTGTTGCATTCAGATGTTAACCTGCAGGTCAGCGACGGCACCATCCCAGGATTATTCCTGCGATATTCTGCGGCAACACGCAATATTCGGTTTTTCCTGGGGTGTAAAATAGATAACAAGAAATGCAATATTTTTATAGGTCGCTATAGAGATTATTCTATCAAAGATATTCGTGATATGGCGTGGAATATGCGGCATCAAATTGCCCAAGGCGAAGACCCACGCAGAAAAAGAATAGAAGAACAACTGAAAGAAAAAGAAACGCTGGGCGAACAGGTAAAAGTACTGTTCCCGCAATATATGGACAAATATTCCAAAATATACAAGAAGCCACGAACCCAGGATTCTAATTGGGGGCAATATAGATTATATTTAGCGCCTATGTTTGATAAGCTGTACATACGCCAAATAGAAGAAAAGCATGTAATGGACGCCTATGCCAAGTGGGTAAAGAAAACGTCGTTCTCAACCGCGAACAAAGCGCTGTCTCTGTTCTCTAATTTCTGGGATTGGTGCGAAATGTATAAATACGTAGATCGCAATACAAACCCATGCAAGTATGTTCGCAAAGGTTCAAACAAAGTTTATAAGCCACAAATACTGGACCAAGACGGTTATCGTGCATTATCGCATGCGCTGGATGTTGGGCCCCAGGTATCTAAAATGCACCCACGGTTATTCAATGCGTTGCGGGTGCTGATGCTGACTGGGTGTCGTGCGTCTGAAATAACCGGGCTAGAGGTAGAAGAACTTGCGCTTATGCACAAGGTAATACACCTGAAAGACAGCAAGACCGGCGCCCGGGATGTAAAACTGTCTGATGCGGTTATACCATACTTGCAGGCTGCGCTGGATGAAGCAACCGCACTGGGCAGCAAATATGTATTCCCAGGTGTTGGGAACGAGCACAGACCAATAAACAACATCCGCAAGCCATTTGAATGGGCACTGTCATATGCCAAGCTGCCACATATGCGAATACACGACCTGCGACATTCGTTTATCAGTATGGGTGCAAATATCGGTGAAAATATAGCTGCCATGAAAGAAGCGGCCGGACATTCCCGTATAACCACCACCGAAGGATATACCCACATCTTGGACAGCAGCACCTATCGTGCCATCAATAATGTTGCAAATGCAATATGTGCCTAAATGGTGCATGTTGCATTTCAGTAAAATAAAAATAGGTTCTGTAAAACCTCTTTTGATTGGGGGTAACGGCGACCTCGACACCTTGTTACACACAGGTTTGAAAAATTGGTTCGCAGGTTCGCACTTTGGGTGTTTTGATAGTAATTACAATATGATAAGTGCGAACCTGGGGTGCGAACCTGGTTCGCACCTAAGAACACATTTCCTTATAAATCGATTATCGTTTTTCTGGCAAACTATATTTGCGGCCTTTGTTTTGACCTGTGGCAACCAAGAAACCTTTGTTAACCAATGCTACAAACAGTTGGCGTACGCGCTGTGGCGACTTGCCTGTTATAGAAATTACGTCTGCAGCAGTAACATAACCCAGCGTGCATAACTTTTCAGCCATAGCGATAAAGAACCTCCGTTCTGTTTTGTTCAGATCGTCTATATTCAAATCGCTACATTTATCGCTAGTTATATCGCTAGTTTTTATTTCGGGATTAGCGATATTTATAACCATGTCGTCACCTTTCAGCGAATTGTTTTCGCCCAGCAACAGATTTCCAAAGAACAAGTTCAGGTATTTATAGGTCCGTTTGATACCGCGCGGTATATTTTCATAGTTGGCGCGAACCAAGGCATTGCGAAAATATTCTGCATAATCCTTGAATAATTCGTTATCAGCAGCAAAGCCTTTATTGCGCAGATACTTGATTGCAAATACGGCGATTGTGCGCGTATTGCCTTCGCGAAATGGATGAATTTGCCACAGGCCAGACACGAATTGCGCGATATGTTTAACTTGCGCACGTGTGTTAAGCGTACTGTAATCAAAACGTTCTTCGCGGTCAAAGTCGTATTCCAGCGTTGGCATAATGTCCATATGGCTGGCATAGTGTACTGTATCCCCCATCAGCACGTTTTCTGCCTTGATAATATCCTTGGTACGGACATTCCCAACCCAGTGTTCAGGCAATGCCGCATTAAACAAATACTTGTGAATAGACAGCAAAGTAGTCGGCGCAAAGGTAAAAGACGAATTGCTTAACAGTTCTGCAATACGGTTGGAAACGGTGTCGGCCTCCCAGTATTCAATACCCAGTTCGTCACCCTCTGGGGTGCGGTAATACTGGCGCAGCGACTGATGAACTTCGTCATGACTCAGCTTGCCTTCGATATTATCACGCGCCACCTGGTACAGATAACGCGATGGTGTCAACCCATCAACCTGTTGCAGGCCAATGGCGATATCCCAATTGCGTGCCTTTTCTTGTTTAGATGGCTCTTGGGCTGTTTTGTATTCGCTGATAAAATCTGAAAACTTTGCCATATCTTTCATGCCTTACCCTATTGATTATATCCAAGAAATACAAAAATTCCAGTTATTTAATGGGTCCTGTGATAGGCGTTTCATATACGGGTAACGGCGATCCTGCCACCTTGCTACACACTGATAAAAAACAAGACCGCATGCCGCACTGTCTAATTTCATAAATCAGAATTGATTTCATGTTGATTTCAATATTGATTTCATAGGTAAGGAAAGTAGTAGTAGTAAAGAAAAATAAAAGATAATAAAAATAAAAGATAAAGAAAAGGTAGTGAAAGTAGTAATGCACAAAAAATTGTTGAAAACTTACGTAAAACTGTTGATATGTTGTTAGTTATATCTAAATCATAAAATATCGTAAAATTTAACCTTAAATGTATCGTGGTGTATCTCTATGCATAAACGCTAAAATCCGCAGAAAATAAGGACTTTACAAACCCAAAAAAACAGTGCAAGATGACTTTGAAAAAGAAAGTTTTTTTGTGGAAAAAATCATAAAAAATTTGCTAAGGTGTCAGAAAGGAAGAATTTTGTACTGTGTTCGGAGAAAATGATGGTTAATAAAAATCTTGATCTTTTGTGGGATGACAATCCAGTTGATGTAACGGCAGAGGCGAATTTTATCTGGGCTATTGCCAACAAGTTGCGCGGAACATATATGCCGGATAAATATGGCGACGTTATTATTCCGATGACAATTTTGCGCAGGTTGGAATGTGCGTTGGCACCAACAAAGGATGAAGTACTGCAACAGTACGAAGCAAATCCGTCCTTGCCAGCCCAAAAATTAGAAAAAACGTCAGGGTTTCAGTTCTATAATACCAGCCATTATTCATTGCAAGAATTGTTAAATGATACAGACAATTTAGCAGAAAATTTCAAAAGCTATGTCAATGGTTTTTCTGCAAACGTTCAAGACATTATGTCGCAATTGAAATTGTTTGACCATATTCAAACGATGGATGAAGGCGGTTGTTTGTACACAGTAACCAAGGCGTTTTCCGAATTGGATCTGAATCCTGCCACATATGACTCTATCAAGATGGGGTACATCTTTGAAAATCTGATTGGGCGTTTTTACCAAAATGTTGATGCGGGGCAATTTTATACAGGACGCGACATTATCAAATGCTTGGTGTCTGTTTTGACTGCAGAAGGCAGCGACGATGTTTTTGAAGATCACAAGGTAATAACCGTATGTGATCAGGCAGCCGGAACAGGTGGTATGTTGTCTACTGCTTTTTCATACCTAAAACACCTGAACCCAACAGCAGATGTTCGATTGTTTGGTCAAGAATTTATGGGGCCATCATATGCGATTGGACTGGCAGAAATGTTGATCAAGGGTCAAGATGCGCGCAATTTCCGTCATGCCGACACATTCAAGAAAGATTGTTTTGAAGATACAAAAATGCGCTTCATGATTGAAAATCCGCCATTTGGTACGCCTTGGTCGGGCAAAGACGCGAAAGATGGCCAGGAAGATGCTGTGAGAAAAGAGCATGCCAAGGGAGAATATGGGCGTTGGGGTGCTGGACTGCCGTCTGGTGGGGATGCGCAGTTGATATTTATGCAGTCTGCGATTGATAAAATGGACGATGATTTTGGGCGTGCCGCCATTATTGAGAATGGTTCGCCATTATTTACGGGTGGAACATCATCTGGTGAAAGTCAAATTCGCCGTTGGATATTGGAACAGGATTTGATAGAAGCGATCATCGCATTACCAACGGATTTGTTTTACAATACCGGCATTCAAACATATGTGTGGATATTGTCCAAAAACAAAAGACCGGAACGCAAGGGCAAGATTCAATTGATTGATGCATCTGGCATCTATCATAAATTACGCAAAGCATTGGGTAATAAAAGAAATGAATTGTCACCAGAAGACAGAAAGAAAATCACCGAACTGTATGTGAATTTTGAAGAAAATGAATTGGTGAAAATCTATAAAAATACAGAATTTATGTATCGTGAATATACCGTTATGCAACCGTTGCAGCGCAGCTATGCAATTACACCGGAACGTATTGAAAGTATGGTATCGAAAGGAAATCTGTCGTCTATTTATGACGAGGGAAAAGTATACGAATATGAAAATTCTTTGGATCCGTTGGATGAAAAGCAGAAAAAGAAGCTGAAAGAATTTCAAGATAAGAAGCCACTGTATGATTCCATATTGCAAACATTAAATAGCAATTGTTCAGACAAAGTATTTCTATCACCAAAAGAATTCGAACCATATATCGCAGATGTGATGCAGGAATTTGATAAAAAGATTGTTGCCAAGGTTATTGATGGATTATCTGTTATGGATAAAAATGCAGAAATACACCGCGACAAAAAGGGTAATGTAATATACGATAAAGAAACCAAAGATACAGAAATTGTCAAATATGATGAAGATATTGATGATTATATGGCGCGCGAGGTTTTACCGCATATCCCAGATGCCAAAGCATTTTTCGAAGGTCGTGATGAAAATGCAACATTTGCAGATGATCGTGGCGAAAAGGTAATAAAGATTGGTGCAGAAATTCCGTTCACCAGATATTTCTATAAATATCAAGAACCAGAACCAAGCGAAAAGCTAGCCAAAGAATTTCAAGATCTGGAAGCCATTGTTCGAAGTAAAGTCAACAAGTTGTTCTAAAGAGGCCTGGTATGCGTGAAATGAAATATAGTGGTTTTAAGTGGCTAGGAAAAATCCCTAAGTCGTGGGAACTTAAACGCATAAAAAATTTTATATTGGAAAATGTAAATAAAAAAAGAGGAGTAAAGGAAACTGATGTTCTGTCTTTGGGCATAAAAGGCGTCTCTATTAAACAGGATTTGTCTTTTGGTATGAATCCAACCAACTATAATGATCATAATTTAGTAGCAAGAGGTCAATATGTAATTTGTCTGAGAGATTTAGATGGGCCTTTGTTGTGCGGGATATCGCCATATAACGGCTGCTTATCAGCATTGTATTATGTGCTCGTTTTAGATGAAAAAAACATCAATAAAGTATTTTTTAATTATGTTATGAAAACTATGGATAATACAAGAGTGATAGACGCTTACTCTTATGGTATGCGGCATTCTTACAACTTATTGCAATTTGGCAACTTAAGAATACCCACACCCTCAATATTAGAACAACAAAAGATAGCTGATTATTTGGATCGGAAGTGTGGTGAGATTGATTCTGCGATGGCTGATCTTCAAGAACAGATAGATAAATTGGAGCAATACAAACGATCTGTTATTTCAGAAGCAGTTACCAAAGGTCTGAATCAAAAAGCCCCAATGAAAGATAGCGGTATTTCATGGGTTGGTATGATGCCGGCAAATTGGGATGTTCGACCTTTGTACTACTACTTTAAAGAGGGTAAAAAACGAAATTCCAAATGCGATGAAAATAATCTACTATCTCTGAGTTATGGTAAAATCATCAGGAAAGATATCAATATGAATGGAGGTTTATTGCCGGCCAGTTTTTCGACATACAATATAATTGAAGCTGGGGATATAATAATAAGACCGACAGATTTACAAAACGATAAACGTAGTTTGAGAACGGGTTTAGTACTGGAACATGGTATAATAACTTCTGCATACATAGATTTAGTGCCCAAAGGGAACGTTTGTTCTAGATACGCTCATTACCTATTGCATTCTTATGATGTAAAAAAGGTTTTTTATAATATGGGCAACGGTGTGCGACAAGGACTGAATTTTAGTGAGTTTTCTAAATTGATGCTTTGCATGCCATCATTGGAAGAGCAACAAGAAATTGCTGATTATTTAGACAAGAAATGTGCGGAAATAGAATCAATCATGGCGGACAAAAAGCAACAATTGGAAGTCGTTGAAAAATATAAAAAATCACTAATTTATGAATATGTAACTGGCAAAAAGGAGGTCAGTGATGAATAAAATCCTAACAGAGAAACAGTACCAAAGATACATTATTGACTACCTGAAAAAGCATAACGGTTATATTGAACGCACAGATGAAAACTTTGATCGTGCTTATGCGCTGGATCGTGAGTTGCTGTTCAAATTTTTGAACGATACCCAGCCAAAAGAAATGGCCCAATTGACTAAAATATACAAGGACAAGTTGCAGGAAACACTGCTTAGTGTAATAAACAACAATATTACGGCTTCTAAAAGCTCGTTGTTAGAGACGCTTAAACGCGGGGTCGAGCTATCTAACATCAAATTAAAATTGATGTATACTAAACCGGCTACAGAATTTAATAAAGAACTGAACCAGAAATATTCCCAGAACATATTCTCTGTTGCAGAGGAAGTATATGCCAAAGATGGCGAAAGAATTGATTTGGTCATTTTTCTTAATGGTTTTGCAATTATCTCTTTTGAGTTGAAATGCAACGCGTCAGGGCAAAATTATGAAAACGCCATATCGCAATACAGGTTTGAGCGGGACCCAAAGTCCAGACTGTTCCTGTTCAAAGCAGGATGTATTGTGAATTTTGCAATGGATTTAGAAGAATGTTATATGGCAACAAAGCTGAGCGGTGGCTCAACATTCTTTTTGCCATTCAACAAGGGAAATGGATATGGAATCGAAGCTGGTAAAGGCAACCCCTTGAATCCAAATGGGTTTAATGTTTCGTATGTCTGGGAAGATATTTTACAAAAAGATAACCTTATAGAGATTTTATCTAAATTCGTGATAGTAGAGCGTAAAAAGGAAGAAAATAGCAAAAAAATAAAAGAAAATATTATATTTCCACGTTATCATCAGCTGGATTGTATTAGAAAGGTGTTAAGTGACGTTGAAGAAAATAAAACATCGCAGAATTATTTGATTCAACACAGTGCTGGATCTGGGAAAACGTATACGATTTCTTGGTTGGCTCATCGGTTGTCGTCTTTGCATGATAGCGACAATAAGATTATTTACGATACTATAGTTATTGTTACTGATCGTATAGTCGTTGATAGACAGTTACAAAGTGCTGTTTTGGGGATTGAGCATAAAGCCGGCCTGGTTAAGGTTATGAACAAAGAATGCTCTTCTGGGGACCTAAAAGAGGCTTTAGAGGGCAATACAAAAATAATTGTGACCACAATTCAAAAGTTCTTGTACATTGCCGATATTGTTAAAGGGTTAAAAAACAAGCGTTTTGCGGTAATAATTGACGAAGCGCATTCTTCAACGTCTGGTAAGGATATGGGGGCGGTTACCAAAGCGCTGGCGTCCGACCAAGAAGAAAGCGACGGGATGGAATATGCAATTGCAAGTGATATTGCAAAACGTGGAAAGCAAGATAATGTCTCTATGTTTGCTTTTACTGCTACGCCAAAACCAACTACATTGCATTTGTTTGGGCGGATGAATTCCCAAGGGCAATACGAGGCGTTCCATTTGTATTCAATGAAACAAGCAATTGAAGAGGGCTTTATTTTAAATGTATTGCAGAGTTTTACACCATATGAAACCCTGTTTAAAATCAACAAAGAAATAGATGCCGATCCAAAGTTTAAATCCGCGAAAGCAAAAAAGAAAATTGCCCGCTTTGCAATGCTGCACGAAACCAATATATCGCAAAGAATTGAAATCATAGTAGAGCACTTTAAAGAGGTTGTTATGGCGGAACAGCCATGGGCCAAAGCTATGGTTGTTACTGCATCGCGTCCAGAAGCAGTAAAGTATTATGATGCGTTCAAGAAATATGTATCCGATAACGGATATACAGATATACATCCACTGATTGCGTTTTCTGGCAAGGTAACTGAAAAGCAGCTGGGAATTTCTGAAGATGCAGAAAAATTTGTTACAGAATCCTCTATAAACGGTTTTAGTGATGAAATAACAGCGAAACAGTTCGATGAGGGGGATTATCAGGTGCTTCTGGTCGCAAATAAATACCAAACTGGATTCGATCAACCGAAACTATGCGCCATGTATGTTTTGAAAAAGTTACGTGGTATCACAGCGGTGCAGACTTTATCTCGACTTAACAGAATTTGTCCGCCATACAATAAAAAAGTGTTCGTATTGGATTTCGCAAATACCATTGAAGAAATCCAGCAAGCGTTTGCACCATATTACACGACAACTATCTTATGTAATACGGTAACGCCAGAATCTGTATATGAACTGGATAATAAAATAGACAGTTATAATATTTTTACAATAGATGATGCTATAGAGGCGAATGCGTTGTTCTATTCGGATAAATATAAAGATAAGCAGAAGGAAGAAAAGATTACCTTCTTGTTAAGTAAGGCAAAGCGAAAATTTGAACAGCAAAATGACAATGATAGAAGGGAATCATATGTTGCCTTGCGTAAATTTGTGCGTTTTTATGAGTTCTTGCTTCAAGTTTCTTCATCTGTATCGGATACAGATTTGCATAAAAAATATAACTTTATTGTTTGGCTGTTGCCATATTTAAAGAATGGTCAGGCCGGGGAAGGCTTTAACCTGAAAGGTATGATTCAAGCCAGCAATTTCTATCAAAAGAAAGGCGCAGAGACGAAATTAAAAACATTGGCGTCTGCGCCAGAAGTATCTTTGCCAACAGCAGAAACATTTAATCTGACCGAGGACGAAGAACGCAGACTATCAGAGATTATTAAAGAAGTAAACGCCAGAACAGGCAAATCGTTTGACACAGATGTAGCATTCAAAGCTGCCTTACAGATTAGGGATTTATTAAAGAAAAATCCAGATTTGATCGCAAGTGCTCAATCAAACACTTTGGACAACTTTAAGTTCCCGTTCTATCAGCACGTTGAAGATGCGCTGGTTGATGGACTGCAACAAAACCAGGATTTCTTCACAATGCTTTTGGGGAATGACGGGATAAAAAAAGAAATTCTGGGTATATTTATGAAAAGCATCTATAACGATCTAAAAGAAAAAGGAAAAGCGTGATAATGATATATTCAGATATGCCAACCACGGCTATGCAAGCAGCAGAAATAGCGAAACAAAGAGAAAAAGAAAATCAAATAAGACTGTCCAAAGAGTTGGAACAAAAACAATACAATAATGATATGAAAAGACTCGCTCAAGAAGCTCTTGATGAGGCGAAAGAAAGTAATGCAATAGCAAAAGATAGTAAACAAATCGCTAAAGAGGGGGTGCGTATTGCGAAAACAAGTAAAAATCTGTCAGTTATAGCAATTTTTGTATCTGTGTTGGCAATATTGGCAACACTTTTATATGCATAATATGACACCTGAATGAACAGAATGCCCTTTGATGAGCAAGAGCCATAGACGTTAGTTATATGATTTGCTTCTTGATATTTTTGCGATTATAACTACATATAACGCAAGTTAATATGTGTATAAACTCGGGGTAACGATATGAAAACTGTTTTGGATTTAAATGCTCAGGCAGCTAAAAAATTCTTTTTAACAGACGAAAACTATTTTACGGGGGATTTGCCTCCATATTTTCGTTTCAGAGATTTGCTATACAAAGCTGATAACATATTGCGTCAATGGAATTTAAGCAACCTGACAAACGGTAATCATCCGAAAAATGTTCCTAATCCAAATTATGATATTATAACAAATAAAAACACAGAATATGATTGGAGAAAGTTAACAGTGATAAATCCTTTATTATATGTTAACCTGGTGAATTGTATTTGTAATGATAAAGCCTGGGGCGAAATATGCGAACGATTTAAAACCTTTAGAGCAGATGAGCATATCGTATGTTCCAGTATTCCCGTTGTAAAAAGATCAAACAGAAAACAAAAAGCGCAACAAATTTTAAATTGGCTTAGTCTTTTTGAACAAAGTGCAGTTAAACAATCATTAAATTTTTCTCATATGGCATGTACAGATATTGTTAACTGCTACTCTTCTATATACACCCATTCGATAGCTTGGGCCCTACATAATGAAGCGATCGCAAAAGAAAGAAAATTTCATGACAATTTATTGGGTAATATTATAGATAAAAATCTTAGGTATATTACATATGATCAAACTAACGGGATTCCACAGGGGTCGGTACTTATGGATTTTATTGCGGAAATCGTTCTTGGTTATATGGATACATTGATATTGGAAAAATTGCGAACCCAGGGTATAGAAGATTATAAAATATTGCGGTATAGAGATGATTTTAAGATATTTACAAACAGTCCTAATGATACTGAAAATATTTTGAAGAGCATAAGTGATGTTTGCCAGCATTTGGGTTTTCGTATAAATGCACATAAAACTTTTTCAACAGACATGCTTATTTCAAAGTCGCTGAAAAAAGAACGTTTTTTGCCCCCTATAGATTGGTCGCAAAAAAATTACAAGATATTTTTACAACTGTATAACTTGTCTAATGATCAACAAATTGCAGGGGGAATGCAGACACTATTATCACAGTTAAACAAAAAGATAAAAGTTTCAAAAAAAGACGATATTGATTTGTTGGTAAGCATAATTTCTGATATGGCATATCGTATTCCGAAAATAATCCCACAGGCATTTACAACTATTAGTCATATTATGAGGAAAGAACCCGAAGAACAACAATTATGTTATATAAGCAAAATAAAAAAGAAGTTTTCTAAAAAGGCTTATACAAATTTTGTTCATATATGGTTGCAGAGATTAAGTGTGTCCATTGATACAGAAATAGAATATGAACCTACGATATGCAAAATAATTGTAGATGATTCTATCGAATTGTGGGATTTTTCTTGGCTAAAACCAGAGTTTTTAGAACAATTAAAACCATATAATTTGGTAAATCGATATAAATTAAATCATTCGAAATTACCAATTGCTAATGAAGAGACAAATATATTTGAATATCGTTAAATCAATATAAAGGCAATGTTTTAAAATATTAAATGTGAGTCACAATAAATATATATCATGAAAGTAACTGCTGCGATTTTTAGGGATGGGGATAAAGTTCTGATGATGCGACGGGCACCGGACCAACCATTGGCGGGCGAATGGGAATACCCTGGTGGTAAGTTTGAAGATGGCGAAGACGGCCCAACATGCTTGCACCGGGAATTGTCCGAAGAATTGGGGATAGATGCACAAATCGGCGACCTGATTACAATCGCAAAACACACAACGGATTCTGGCAAGGTTATCGAACTGCACACATACGAAATCAAATCCTTCACCGGCGAAATTCAACTGCGCGTCCACGATGATATGCACTGGGTGCCAGTCCATGACTTGCCATCCCACCCACAACTACCTGCAGACTTGATAGTTTCGCATGCGTTAGCAAAATAAACTTGAAATAAATCCGCTGTACCACCATACTTACTATAACAAGAGGTTTTTCCATGCTGCGTGGTGATATTATAAGATATGTTGATATGACAATTGCCGAAGGACAGAATTTGCAGCGCGGCATGAATTTTAATGTGACTAATCGCGGGTACAGCGTTATATTGATGAGCGTTCGCGAAAACGCGCCATATGCGGATAAAATGACTGATGACGGTCGGACAATTATCTATGAGGGACACGATGTTCAGAAAAATCATGCCCCCACGGGCGCAGATGTAAAAACTTTGGACCAACCATATAAAACCCCAAATGGTACATTGACGGAAAATGGCAAGTTTTTTGATGCGGCAACTGCATATAAGAATGCGCCAGAATCAATTGCACGCGTTGTAAAGGTCTATGAAAAGATTAAGGATGGTATTTGGGTCTATAACGGATTCTTTTATCTGACAGACGCCTGGACTGAAAAGTCAGATGGTCGCACGGTATTTAAATTCCAACTGGAAATGATAGAAGATGACGAAACGGCGGTTTCTACCGGTGAAACGCAGCCAACCGTTCTGGAACTGGAACATAATCGCCTTATTCCAACCGCGGTTAAGGTTCAGGTTTGGAAACGCGATAAGGGTTGTTGTGTAAAATGTGGGTCAAATACGAATTTGCATTATGACCATATAATACCTTTTTCACGCGGCGGCTCGTCCAGCATGCCCGAAAACATACAGTTATTGTGTGCATCATGTAACTTAAAGAAAAGCGACCATATAGAATAAACAATGACAGAAGTTGTACACAAGGGCGGGCAATTTATAATTCAAGATGATGGTCAAAAAGGCGCAGAGGCAACTTATCTGGCGTTATTTGCACGCCATAAACTTGGTGAACGCTGGATGCAGGAAAACGGCATAACCACAAAAACAAGCAGCGAAAGCCCGGATTTTATATTTAAGGTTCCAGATAGGCCCACAATAGGTTTAGAGATTGTTAATTTCGTAAATAAAAGTGCCAAGAACATAGCCACGATGCGTTTGGAAGAAATTGCCAAGAAGATAGTCGGCCACTTTAAGAAACAGGGAATCGCGCTTACCTTGCTAATAGATATTCAAGACCCGCGAAAATTCAGTATGACCAGGGAAGATTTTTTTGACAGGTGCTATAACCCAGGATTTAATAAATTAAATGCCACAGACAAAGAAATTAAGGATGCATTGATATCTGCGCTGGAGGAAGCCGGCATTCCAAAATGGGGAATAACAAAGAAGTGGGTTGATGTAAAAGGGCAGACATTTATTGTAAATGCTAGCCAAATGCATGCGCCGCATACATCTGCGCATGTTAATAATCAGGGAATGTGTATTGAAAACCCGTTCGAAGACCTGCAAAAGACGATTGACGGCAAGAACAAGAAGTTCGAACAATACAAAAAGAATTGCGATGAATGCGATTTGTTGGTCGTTGTCGAAAACGGTTTTGTGCATTTGTCCGATAAATTACAAAAGCATAAATTTTATTCTGTATTCAGGGATGTTTATGTGCTGGACCTGTCATATGGTTGCAAGGTAACAAAATTAAAACTACGCAAAAAGAAAAACGAGTTATAAAAAAATAAACCGCCGGATTGGCGGCGTTTTATTCACTGTCGGCAAGCATACGGTTCTTACGCTCTGTCAAAATTTCACCTTTATACTTAAAGAAGTCTGGGCCCCTAAACTGTTTCCAGGCGGTGTCAAAATGTTCTTTCATAATTTTTCTTGTTAATTCAGACAATGAATAATCAACGCCATTAAATGAAACCTTCTTTTTATGTGTCGCGTCATTGACCTTGCATTTCAAAACAGTGCCATCTTTTAAGGGGCGGGTAAATTCCAGTATCGCGCCCGGCTTAATCCCAACCGCGGCAAAATCGTACTGCTTTTTGCCTTTCTTGCTGTTGTTTGTTGTTACATCATCGTCGTTAACAATGCCGTCTTCGCCAAACATAGTATTATCGGTGGTTATTATTTCGCCATTGAATCCTTGGGCAAAAACTTCCAGTAATGCCGCAGCATCTTCTGGGGCCACTCTAAAGAACTCTCTGTTGGATCTGACACGATTGCCGGCGTATATTTTATGTGCCTTTGCTTCGTTTTCTTCATAGTTATCAATTCTGACAGCAAAGTGGCATCTGAACGGCAAAGGAATACCAGTTTTGTCCAATTGCTTCATTCGTTGTTCCAGGCTTTTGTTGGTGCGTCCAATTTTGATATAGCCAGGCATTGCGTCATTTGTTAAAACATAAATTATCCCACGAGACATATTAAGACCTTTTTAGACTTATTATGAATTATTACATATTTTATGGCTGTTTTCAATGTGAAAGCAGACTTTTTAACTTTCTTGCGCGTTTCTGTCTATTTCACTAGCTATTTCATTTTTTGTTGGCATTGTTATGTTGAAAAAACAAGAGGCACAACATGACAACGATAAACAAGCAACATGGATTCTATGGTGCGCTGGCGGCACATTATGGCAGCCCAGACCACCGAAACGCAATCTGGGACGTGACGGTTAAACGCCTGGGACAAATTCACCCCGAAAAGTCCGCCGATGAAATCCTAGAATTTTTGAACGGGCGCGCCGGGCGACACCTGGCCGATGAAATATTCGACGGCCCCGGCACCCTGAGTTATGGGGTGGCGATGCTGCGCGTGGCAATGCTGAACAAACTAAAAATGGCCAAGTGGTGGGCGTATCACACCGGCACAACGTCACGCCCCATCCCGGTGGACAAGCGCATGCTGTACAGGTCCGCAATCAAGAACGAAATGCGCCACCGCCGCATCCGCAAATTGGTGGAGGGTGCGCTGGCCTGTGCCCAGGACGATGTATGGCAGACCCCAGAAATATGGTTAAAATCAGACCTGACGGGGCTGGATGAACTGGAATTGATGTGGACACAGATTCAGCAAGAGCTTAAAACCAAAGGCGCCGCACATGGAAACGATTGATGCGCTGGAACGGAAACTGCACGCCACCCGGCGGGGTGTGCCGGGGGCGAGATACCAAACGGGCCTGGTCATCGACCTGAACGGGCCGGCGGGTAATATCTTCTATCTTATGGGTGTGTGCAATCGCCTGGTGCGTGAACTTAGACTGTCGGCACAACTAAAACACGAATATGAGACAGAAATCAATTCTGCGGACGACTATCAATCCCGTCTGACCGTCATGCAAAAATGGTTCGGCATTGTGTTTGTGGAATAGCGTGTTTTAATTCCTTGAAAAATGTGCTTTTATGATTGATTATATACTTATAATTACTAAAGGTTTTATAACAACATGAAAGATACGTCTAATATTTTTAAATTACCACCGAAAGAACTGGAAACAAAAAAATCTTCTTTAGATGCGTTGTGGGATGATACCGCACCAGAAATAGTAGATTTTGCAAAAAAATTACAAGGGTTATTACAAGGTGTTGATACACCGTATGTCATCGGTCTGGATGGTGGATATGGTACCGGAAAAACACATTTTGCAACCAGATTTGCTGCGCAGATGCACAATAAAATCAAGACAGTATATTTTAGCGCCTGGGAAAAGGATTACATAAAAGAACCATTAGATGTGTTTGTTGAACAGATTGCTTGGTTGGTAAAAACAGAAAAAGATATAATTGATAAACTTAATCAGCCGCTTGTGCAGAATTTGCTTACAAGCTGGTGGAAGACGACAGATTTCAACCTGGGGTTGTCGCTAAAAGGATTGCCTTTAGACATTACAACCAATCTTAAGAAATTTATTAAGAAAGTAAATGAACTAGAATTGCCGCAAGATATATTTCAAGAAGCTAAGCGTAATTTGGCAGAATATATCAAATTGTTACCCCAAGGTAAGCTGGTTTTCATTGTAGATGATCTGGATAGATGCAGACCGGATACTGCCGTTAAAGTTCTAGAAATAGTAAAGCATTTTTTTGATATCGATGGCCTGATTGTTGTGATGCCTATAAATCAATCTAGGTTGCGACAATATATAGATGCTTTTTATGGTATTGGCGACACGGCGGAACAAAAAGGTGTTGTTGCAGAAGATTATTTGCAAAAATTCTTTAATGAGATAATAGATATTCCAAGTCTAAATTATGAAAAAATATGTAACGAACACATTAAAAGAGGCGAGTTTGTAAATAACCTTGTTTATTCGGGAGACAGTTATAATAGCATGATCGAATTGCGAAAATGGTTCGCTGAATATGCAAAACAAGCAGAACTTTCCTACCGTGAAACCGTCGAAATAATCAAAAGAGCCAAATTCTTTTGTAACAAATATCATGAACCTATAAGATGTCGGTTGTTGGCCTATAAATTATGCAGCAGACATAATTCGGACAGACAAAAGGCACACATTGCTACTAAATTCGTGAGTTATGGTGCTGATAATCTATATGAAGATGCACAACATAATCCAAAAACACAACTTTTTAATAGACGTCCAATACACTCTGAATTATATCATTTAAAGTCTATTTTTAATAAACAAAGTGGCTTTGAAGAACTGGTCGAAGTTTCGAGTCAAATTCCGAAAACTTATGATGAATTATACAAAATAATAAATTATTGCGCTAAAAAGATACCTGTTTTTATAGAAAATAATTTTACGCCGAATGATTTTTATTTCAATCAGGCAAAACCACGTTTGGAAAACCTACTACCCATTTTACAGAAACAGAAACGTGAGGCACGTCTCTTGCAACGTTTACATGGTTCTGATGATTTTGATAAAGAAAGATCAGTAGAATATGGAAAAATGGTGCGTAACCCACATTTGTTAGGGGACAAATAGCATTTATCTATACATCCCCCACAAATATTCAAACCGTTTGCTGTATTCTTGTGCTGGGTGGGTCAGGAAGATGCAGTTTTCACTGTTATACTTTGTGGCGGCGGTGGTCCAGTTATAGGAACCCGTCACCATACACCGATTATCAAAGACAGCGAATTTATTATGTTCAATCTTGTGCCGGCGATTGACGCGGACGGGGATGCCGGCGGCGACCAGTTCATCAATCATAGACGATTTATGCCCGGCCATAGTTCGGTCGGTGACGATGCGGACACGGGCGCCCCGTTGGTGGGCGGCGATAATGGCATCGGCAATTTTAGGATTGGTTATGGAATAGACGGCAATGTCAATGGTCGTGGCGCGATCCAGTTCGGCGATTATGCGGTCTTCGCATTCGGTGCCGGGGGTGAAATATGCTTCTATGTGTGCGGGTGCGCTGGGTGGCAGGGTGACCGTCCGTGTGGGCAATTGCACCCCAACGCCAACCCCAATGACGAACGCAATTCCAATAACAAAAGTCCATTGTCTGACAAACATACAACCCCAAACAAAAGACCACTC
>CALARG010000001.1 GCA_937888635.1 uncultured Alphaproteobacteria bacterium | reverse complement strand
TAAATATAATGATTTAAAAGAAGGCGACCGTGTTGAATGTTACGAGGTAGAAGAAATTCGTGCACAGTTATAAAAAATCCGCCCAGACGGGCGGTTTTTTATTCATCTTTATATTTGACATTCATTTTAATAATCTGTTAAAATATTTATGTCGTGATGAGTTATCGCGATGGGGTGTGGAAACCCGTGCAATACGCGTCTGGGGAAGAGTGTGGCGCGCCATTTTTGGGCGTGTTTTTTGTATTGTTTTCCGGGACGATAAATACTCCTGATCATTTTTGGTCAGGAGGGCATGTGAATATATTGAATAAACAGCACAATTCGTATTGATTGTTTCCAACCTCCTGACCACTTTGAATTTAATTCTGGTGGTTTTTTTGTTGTGGTGATGCGACCCGTTTTAATGACCCGTATGGTTGTTAAAATACACTCTATTCAAATCCGCATCACCACCAAGATTGAAATGAAAAAGGGAGAGATTCGTATGCCATACGATGTAAAGCGTTTTATATTTTCCGTATCACTGTGTGCCATGTTGGCGGCCAATCCAGTATTGGCAACCGCACCAACAAACGATGAAGACCTGGGCACAACGCATGATGTATATGTTGAATCAACATTAAACCAGGCAACAAATGGTATTGCAGGTGTCAGTTATGTAAATCGTATGGTAAATGCGGCGGGCAACGCCGCCGAATTGGCCGAAGGACACGCAGCCGCCGCGGGCGCACATGCCTTAAGTGCCGCCCAATCCGCAGCCGAAGCGCACAAGGTTCTGGCAGACAAAGTTAATATTGACCAGGGCGAAGATAACAAAAATAAAGTCATGGTGACAGATGACGCAGGTTCGGTCTATCCGGGGTATGTTTCACCAAGTATGATTGACGCTTCTTCGCCTGGTCCTAAGGTATTGGTTACTTTGTCTGGTGCTACTGGTATATATGCAGACTGGGGGGATGTTGAACCAAGCACGATTAAGGCTGGGTTTATAGATGGTTCTGGAAATTATTTTTCGTATGATAAGGGAAAGGTTTTGATCGTAAATTCAGGTGGATTTGCAGAATGGGGTGTTGTTGGACAATTGGGTATTGCCAATAGTGCTGTGACGACGGATAAAATTGCCAGTGGTGCGGTGAGGATGGATAAGATTGCCGATAATACAATTCATTTAGGAAAGTTGCGTTATATCAACGCATATGCTTCTGGAGTGGTATCAGATGGAATACCGCTTATAACGGACGGCGCGACCGGACTGGCACTATCACAAATCTCTTCTGTGGGTATTGCCGATGGTGCAGTGACGGCGGATAAGATTGGAGCAGATACTTCGGCAATTTCTGTTGGACCTAATACACAGTCATTCATGTATGCTTATGAAACGGGGGATGGCCGTGTGGAAATGAGATGGGGGCAGATTAGAAGCGCTGGCATTGCCCCTGGTGCGGTGACGATTGAAAAAACCGCGGGTGTTGTTGGTATGGTGCCGGTTGGGGGTGAAGGTGCCACTACATATGGTTCTTTTTGGATTGAATAGGTTATAGTAGTGGTTAGTTGTTAGTGTAAGCGGTTAGTGGTGGTCCCTGTGGGGCAATGGATACCGGCCGTCGCCGGTATGACGGTGTAGAGAAGTACTGGTATAATTATTTTTGCCGACACTGGCCACTTACAACTTACACTAACCCTTAACTAAACTTTTATTCATATCGCAGGCTGTCAATTGGGTTTAATTTTGCCGCCTTCATCGCAGGCATAACGCCCGATGATAATCCAACAACCACCGCAACCGATACAGACAAAACAACCGGCCAAATACTGAATGGTACATTATAGCCCAGCACAAATCGGCCAACCCCCTGGGACAGACCAACGCCGACAATCAATCCAATCATAGAACCAATAAACGAAATTAAAACAGATTCTGACAGGAACTGGATAATAATCATTCGTTCGCGTGCACCGATGGCCTTGCGTATGCCGATTTCGCGCGTGCGTTCGGCAACAGACACCAACATCATATTCATAATACCAATTGCACCAACCAACAGCGATACGGCTGCAATCGCAATCAGTAATAATTTCATATACCCCGTCACAGTCGTCATCGTTTCCATAACCTGTTTCATATCCATGATTTGAAAGTCGTCTTCGGCATCTTCTTTTAATCTGTGGCGTTGGCGCAACAGTGCGCTGATTTGTTCAATTGCCAGGTTGTTATCAGATTCCGCAAACAGTTTTAACGCAACCATGTTTACCGAGTTTGGAAAACGCGAGCCCTGTAAACGTTTTTTCAATGTTGTAATTGGAATTATTACCATGTCGTCTTGGCTGCCCATGGCAGAGTCACCCTTAGCCTTGGTCACACCAATTACAACAAATGGTGTATTTTGAATACGAATTACTTCGCCAACTGGATTTTTGGGCAGCCCCAGTTCCTGGGCTGTTTCAGGGCCAATTACCGCGTATGTTGATGCATTGCGGACCGCAGACTGGTCAAAGAATGTGCCGTATTCAACCTCTACATTCTGGACGGTGGTATAATCTGGATATACACCAACCATAGATGTTGCCCAGTTTTTGTTTCCATAAATTACCTGGGCCATGCCATTTTGAACCGGGGTCACCGCCATAACATCGGGCAATTGACCGATAAATTCTGCGTCTTGTATCGTCAGGGTGTGGCGGTTTCCGGTACGCACACCTGCACTTTGCGCGGCGCCGGCGCGTATCATAATTGTATTTGTTCCCAGAGATGAAAACTGGTCCGTTATTTGCTTTTGCACGGTTTCGCCAACCGCAACCATTATAACCACCGCCATAACGCCGATAATAATACCCAAAACCGTCAAAAAAGAACGGATTTTATTGCCGCTGATTGACAGCCATGATTCTTTTAAAATATCGCCAATTGTCATATTTATTCCCCCGATTATAAATTCTTGTCGTCGCGTGGCATGGGCCCATCATAGTTTATCTTACCATCGCGAATGTGTATTAATCTTTGTGCATATTTCGCAATATCAAATTCGTGCGTAATCATCACAATTGTTATCCCCAGGTCACGATTTAACTGACGAAAGAATTGTAAAATCTCGTTCCCCATTTTACTGTCCAGCGCACCAGTCGGTTCGTCTGCCAGAATCAGTTTTGGATTCCCCGCCAGTGCGCGCGCAATTGCAACGCGCTGTTTCATACCACCTGATAATTGCGTTGGCAGGTACGATTCAAACTTTTCCAATCCCACCCGTTTCAACATTTCACGCGCACGCGATATGCGTTCGTCCATCGGCAGACCACGATACATCAATGGCAACATAATGTTGTCCAAAACACTGCGTTTAGACAGCAAATTAAACTGTTGAAATACAAAACCAATATGTTCGTTGCGAACAATCGCCAGTTCATCTGATGTCAGTCCCGTCACATCACGACCGTATAATTCATATACCCCAGATGTTGGCGTGTCCAGCGCACCAATAATGTTCATACATGTTGATTTGCCCGACCCAGACGGCCCCATAACCGCAACAAATTCGCCGGCACATACATCAAAGTTTATATCAAACAAAACCTGTTGTTCGCCGCCCAGTTCCAATGGGAAACTTTTGTTAATATGTTGCAGCGATATAATCGTTTCTGCGCATTTCTTTTTCATACTCTCTCGCTTTTTCTGTATTCTGGAATATTATATCATAAAAAAACGCCCCGTTGGGGCATTTTTTTATAACAAGCATGCTAATGTCGCACTGGTATTTTTCAACATAAACCATCCAATGCGATAATCTGTTAAATACACCGTCAATAAAAATAACGCCAGCACACCAATTACCAGGATTACATTACCGCGCTTGCCCCGCATGCAATACAACGATATATTATAAAACAAGAATAAAATATAAATATCTACCAGCAGACTGATAACCCACATTGATGTGCAATTAAACGCCAATGCATTCAAAACCAATATCGCAGGATAGATAAAGAATATTGATGCCAACCCCTTAATCGCAATTTCCCAGTCGCGTTCGCCACCGGTGATTTCAGACACTAGCATCATCAGACCACCCATAACAAACAACAATGTCACCGCCAGCACAGGAACAATGATAATTGCAGTAAAGATTGCCCCCAGTGTAATTGTTGCACCACCAATCAATCTGATTGCCAATACCAAGCAGCCACCCAACAGACCATACAAGAATGCCTTTAACATTGATTCTTCCATGTTGCCGTCTGCAACAATTTTTGTGAAATAGCGTTTCGGATTCACAATAACATTGCGAATGTGATTAAATGCGCTTTTGATTTTTTTCTTCATATTTACGCCCCTGATTTGATTATTTATATTTTTGCTTTATAATTACAAAAAATCAATGGAAAAAAGCAATGATAAAGATAGCAATCGTTGGACGACCAAATACAGGCAAGTCCACTTTATTTAACGCCCTGACGGGGACACGCGATGCACTGGTTCATGACAGACCCGGTGTCACACGCGATACAATTTCTGGCAATTTTCGCGACCGGCCATATACGCTGTATGACACGGCAGGCCTGGAACGCGCCAATTCTGGGATTGCGGCCGATTCAACCAATATGGCGATTGATGCGGTGGCAAATGCAGATGCAATTTTGTTTGTTGTTGATGGGCGCGTGGGACTGACCAACGAAGATATGGATTGGGCAAAACTGGTCCGTCGCAAAACACGCGCACCGATATTGCTATTGATAAACAAAAGCGAATCGGAAAAGCGGTTATCAAACATTCACGATTTCTATAAGTTGGGCTTTGGCGAACCAGTATTGGTATCGGCCGAGCATAAGCGTGGATTTGACAGCATTTATGAATTTCTGGATAAAATCGCAGGTGAAGATGCAAACAAAGATGCACCTGAACGCGACACAGATACGCGTGTAAAAATTGCAATCTTGGGTCAGCCAAATGTTGGAAAGTCAACATTTGTAAATCGTGTATTGGGTGAAAAGCGTCAGATTGTTATGGATATGCCGGGCGTGACACGCGACACGGTTAAGATTCCAACAAAATTCTATGGTCGTGATATTGTCTTGATGGATACTGCGGGTCTGCGTCGCAAGGCGGGCGTGACAGATGATGTTGAAACACTGTCTGCATTGAAATCACTGGACGCAATTGACAAGGCAGATGTAGTTATTTTAATGGTTGATGCCACACGCAATATTGAAAACCAGGCATTGGGAATTGCTGCGCGCGTTTACAACGCGGGTAAAATTCTGTGCGTTGCGCTGAATAAGTGGGATTTGGTTGAACCAGAACTGCGTGATGAAAAATTATTAAAATTAAAGCACCAGTTTTCAAATTCTTTCCACCAGATTATCAAGCCGATGATTCTGGCGGTATCTGCGGAAACAGGTACAGGCGTTCAAAATATGTTCCGCCGTATTTATGAACAGTGGGATATTTCATCTGCCCAGGCGCCAACCAGTTTGGTTAACCGTATTGTAGAAAAATTAGTTGCCGAACGCCAGCCGCCATTATCACGCCTGAAACGCCCGATGAAGATAAAATTTGCACGCCAAACAGGCCGTCATCCAATGCGTATAACAATCAATGTTGGTGGCGCGTCTGATATTCCAGAATCATACACACGATATCTGCGGCGTGGTTTGGCAATGGCGCTAAAATGGGAACATTTACCAATCGTAATTGAATACGAAAAATCAGACAATCCATATGATTAAAAAAACGCCTAAACGGGCGTTTTTTCATATAAGTTTACCTTGCAAAGGGGCAAATATACTTTATAATTTATGGGGCGAAGATGAAATTGTTCCTTTGTGCATCTGGGGACAGGATGCAGAAAAGAATGATTTTTCTTCGCAGAATAAAAAACAAATAAAAAAATGGAGTAAACAATGTTATTTGGTTTATTTGGTAAAGATGAAAAAACAACAAAATTAAATAATCCAATCGCAGTTGAAATCCCATATGGTGATGAAACACTGCGCCTGGAAACAGGTCGTATGGCAAAACAGGCAAATGGTTCTGTGTTGGCAACGATGGGTGGCACAATGGTTCTGGCAACGGTTTGTGCAGAAAAATCCGCAGTTGAAGGTCAGGATTTCTTTCCATTGACTGTTGATTACCAAGAAAAATTCGCATCTGCGGGTCGTATCCCGGGTTCACGCGACCGTCGCGAAGGCAAGGCATCAACCGCAGAAACACTGACTGCGCGTTTGATTGACCGTCCAATCCGTCCACTGTTCCCAGAAACATTCAAGAACAAGGTTCAGATTATCGCACAGGTGTTTTCATACGATAAAAAGAATCAGCCTGATATCTTGGCGATGATTGCGTCATCTGCGGCATTGGCATTAAGTGGCGTTCCATTCCAGGGGCCAATTGGTGCCGCGCGCGTCGGGTTTGCAGATGGGAAATATATCTTGAACCCATCAAAAAAAGCGACCGAAGATTCTGAAATGGATTTGGTTGTTGCGGCAACCAAAGACGGCGTGTTGATGGTTGAATCTGAAATCGGTGAATTGGACGAAGCAACCGTTCTGGGTGCGGTAAAATTTGGTTTTGACGCACAACAAGATGTTATTCGTGCAATTAACGAATTGGCCGAGGCCGCCGGCAAAGAACGCTGGGCTGTGCCAGAAAAAACACCAGAACAGTTAACAATGGAAGCAGAATTTGAATCTTTTGCGCCTGCGATTGAAGCCGCATTGCAAATCAAAGAAAAATTGGTTCGTCTGGAAACACTGTCTGAAATCCACACTATGGCCAAGGCACGCATTCCAGAATTATTCCCAGAATCTGAACGCGCAACATCCACATTGGAATCATGGGCAGATGAAGTTATTGAAAATCTGACTGCGCGTATTATGCGTGGCAATATCTTGGCTGGGAAACCGCGTATTGATGGTCGTGATAACAAGACGGTTCGTCCAATTGAAATTGAATTGGGTGTAATGCCACGCGCACACGGTTCGGCCCTGTTTACACGCGGCGAAACCCAGGCGTTGGTGTCCTTGACACTGGGCGGTGGCAAAGACGCGCTGCCAATTGAATCATTGGATGGTGCCGAAGAACGCGACTTTATCTTGAACTACAATTTCCCAGGTTATTCTGTTGGCGAATGCAAAGGGTTAAAGTCCCCAGGTCGTCGTGAAATTGGTCACGGTAATTTGGCATGGCGTGCGGTTCACCCAATGGTGCCAAGTCGTAGCGAATTTGACTATGTCATTCGTATTGTATCAGACATCTTGGAATCAAACGGTTCTTCGTCAATGGCGACAACATGTGGCGCAACATTGGCAATGATGGACGGTGGCGTTCCAATGAAACGCCCGGTTGCAGGTATCGCAATGGGTCTGATCAAAGAAGGCGATGATTACGCAATTCTGACAGATATCTTGGGTGACGAAGACCACCTGGGCGATATGGACTTTAAGGTGACAGGTACAGACCAAGGGGTCACCGCGTTGCAGATGGATATTAAAATCACATCTATTACATTTGAAATCATGGAACGCGCATTGGCCCAGGCAAAAGATGGTCGTATGCACATCTTGGGCAAGATTGAAAAGGCAATTAAAAAGCCACGCGATCATGTTTCTGAATATGCACCACAGGCATATACTATGAAAATCAATCCAGACAAGGTTCGTGAAGTTATCGGCAAAGGTGGTTCTGTGATTCAGGCACTGGTTCGTGAAACAAACACGATTATTGATTTGGAAGATGATGGCACAATTAAAATTATGGCAACCGCCAAAGAAGATGCAGATGCCGCAATCCAACGCATCAAAGATATTGTTGCCGAACCAGAAGTTGGCCAAATCTATAAAGGGACTGTGTCTGGCATGAAAGACTTTGGTCTGTTCGTAAAAATTATGAATGGATTTGAAGCTATGGTTCATATTTCTGAAATCACAGGTGAACGCATCGCAAAAATTGAAGACACAAAAATCAAAGAAGGCGATACAGTTTATGTCCGTTTCTTGGGCGCAGATAAACGCGGTAAAACACGCATGTCTATGGTTGGTATTGACCAGAAAACAGGCGAAGAAATCAAGAAATAAGGAACATATATATGAAACCAGAACAATTAAATTGGACGGATAAAGAATGGGCATCTCATTTACAATGGGATGTCCGTGGTATCCCTGCATTGCGCAAATGGGTAAATGAAAATTATTTCCCAGCCATTGCGATTAACCAAAACAATGGAAATTATTTGTTTTATATGTCCAGAATAGATATTGCACCGTCTGGGGCAAAACGCGTTTTGCCTGTTATGTCGTCAAAGACAGAATTTGACACAGAACCCCAGGCGATTAAACACGCAAACGAAGTAATTATCCCTGGTTTGGAATTTAATCCAATGGTTGCACGGAAGATGGGCGTTCCACAACGCGCATTGCATATGTTGCACATTGCAGAAAAACAAAAATAACCACGGGGGGAAAATATGGATATGGAAGCATTAATGGCCCAGGCCGCCGAATTACAGAACAAGGTTGCGTCTGCCCAGGAACAATTGGGTAAAACAATGGTCAAAGGCGTGTCAGAAAACGGTTCATGTATCGTAGATATGACAGGTAAATATGAATTAACCAATATTAAAATCCATCCGACTGTTTTGGCACATGGCGCAGAAACAGTTGCATCGGTTATCATGTCTGCATATCGTGACGCAAAACAAAAAGCCGATGAATTAATTGACAAGGTTATGGGCGAAGCCACCGCAGGCGTTCCCATGCCAAATTAAAAATCCCCCGATTGGGGGATTTTTTGGTTGTAAGTTGTTAGTGTAAGTTGTTAGTAATGGTCCCTGCGGGGCAATGGATACCGGCCGCCGCCGGTATGACGGCATGCGTAGGCGAGAATTGAGATTCGTTAAATTAAAAAAATTCCCCCAGTCGGGGGATTTTTAATTTGCGGAAACGGCTTTTTGCAGGACGGCGGTAATTTTTTCCAATACTCTGTCCGGTATTAATAATTTGCCACGTTCTATGCGCAGTATTTGGCGTTGTGTCAAACCAAACATACGCGCGCAATCGCTGCTTTTTATCCCCAGTTCGCGACGCGCCTTGCGGAAATATTGCCCAAAGTATTTTGTATCAACCAATATTACACTCATTTTAATCCTCCGTTTGTAAAAAAACAAAAACCGCACAAAAGGCGGTTGGAGGTTAAGAACTACTGAATCAATAGCGTCGTTTATTGAATATTCACGACCCTCCAACCAAGGTTGGAGAAATTTTTATTCAAGAGGTTCTTAAGCCCCGCACCGGTTTCCCAATGCCCGCATATTATATGATAAATAAATCTTAAACGCAATTGCTTTTATTCTTCGCCGAAATCCATTTCACGCAGTTTTTCTGCGCGTGGCGCGATTTTTGAAATAGATGTTTGCAATTGATCAATGTCCGTTTGTGCCTGGGCAAAATGACGCGAAACATTCGCCGCACGGTCACCCAGTCGCGACAAATCTGTTAATAACATGTCCAGTTCTTTCTTTATTTTGGCGGCAACGCGTTTTATTTTTATATCAGACAGAACCGCACGAATTGTATTCAGTGTTGCCCACAGTGTTGACGGCGACACGATAAACACGTGGCGGCGCGCAGCATATTCTATTGTTGCAGGAAATTCACGATGCAACATTTCAAAAATTGATTCTGATGCAATAAACATCATCGCAGATTCTGCGGTCTGGCCAGGGATTATGTACTTTTCGCCAATTGCATCAATATGCTTGCGCACATCAAGTTCAAATTGCTTGCGCGACAGGCCGTCATTGGCATCTAGCATCATACGATTATAACTTTCCAGTGGAAATTTGCTGTCAATTATCATATCGCCCGGCGGATACGGCAGGCGGATAATACAATCAGGCCGAACGCCGGTATCCAGGACAGACTGAAATGCGTATGTTTCAGGTGGCATTATATCACGCACCAGGTCTTCCAGTTGCCTTTCGCCAAATGTACCGCGCGCCTGTTTATTGCCCATCAGGATATTTTTAAAGTTTGCGATATCGCCACTGATGTTTTTCAATTCAATTGCGTTTTGTGCCAACGCGCCCAGTCTTTCCGCCAATCTTTCGCGCAGGCGGGCGTTATCTTCACGCAGGGATGATATATCAACCGTCGGTTTGCGCATTAATAATGCGACCAATAAAATAATTATTATGAATAATAATACAAAAATATAAGTTGTCATTTCGCTTTCCTTTGCTATTATTTATTATAAGAGGATTTAAATATGTTGCAAATGAAACTTTGTGGTGATGTGGTTTTGCACACTGTTTGTGCCCCTGTTGACCAGATTACCTCAGATTTATTGTCCACAATGGACGAAATGGTTGAAATGATGCGTGCGCAAAATGGTGTTGGACTGGCCGCGCCCCAGGTTGGCATACTGTCGCGATTTCTGGTTATGCTGGACCCGGATTCTGAAACGGTTTATCGCATGATAAATCCGCGTATTGTGTCATACGGCCCAGACAAGACGATTATGGAAGAAGGCTGTCTGTCCGTGTTGGGGCATGATGGATTGCCGGTATATGCGAATGTGACACGACCATCGTCGGTTGTTGTAGAATGGACCGATGAACACGGCGAGCATAAGATGGCTGAAATGCATGGCCTGCCCGCCCGTATTGTTCAGCATGAAACAGACCATTTGGATGGGAAATTGTTTGTAGACTATTTATCACCATTGCGCCGTGAAATGCTGATGCGCAAGGTCAAGAAATTAAAGATATAAGATATGAAATTGGTATTGATGGGAACAAATTCGTTTGTCGTCCCAATCTTTGATGCGATAAAAAATGCCGGCCATGAAATAATGGCGGTATTTACGCGCGCGCCACAGCCCGTCGGGCGCAAACGCGTTTTAACCCCGTCGCCGGTACACACATGGGCCACACAAAACGGCCTGGTGGTTCATACGAACATTAATGAATATAACTATAGCCCTGATATGGTTGTTGTGATTTCATATGGTGTTATATTGCGCGACAATGTCTTAAATTCTGCGCCGGTTATAAATATTCACCCAAGTTCCCTGCCAAAGTATCGCGGGCCGTCACCCATTCGCACGGCGATTTATAATGGGGATAATGCGTCGGCGGTATGCCTGATGGATGTCACACCAGAACTGGATGCGGGTGATATTCATATGTGTCGCGATTTTGAAATTGGAACAGATGATACAAATGACACAATTGAACAGCGTGTATCAGATATCGCATCTGATATGTTGACAGAATACTTAAAAAATCCATCCGCATACCCTGCCCTGGCGCAAAATGGTACACCAACATACACAAAAAAGTGGACGGGGGACGATGAAATAATTGACTGGTCACGCGATGCAGGCGATATTCATAATCAGATTCGCGCACTGGGGTGTGGTCGCACAAAAATAAATGGCGTGGATATAAAAATCTTAAAAACAAAATTAAATAATAACATATTGGAAATTCTGCAGGTGCAGCCCGCTGGGAAAAAGCCAATGGATTGGCGCAGTTTTGTAAATGGTCTGCATGGCGCAGAAATAAAATACGGGGAATAATTATGCCAGAGGTACAAGAAAAAGTTTGCCAAAATTGTGCACACTTTGAAATATTTACAGACAAAAAAAAGAAAGTACACTATTTATGCTATCGCGGGGATATTGCAAATATATTCTTCTTTGGCCCAAAGCAGGTTAGCCCAAATAGTGTATGTCAGGGATTTTTGCAAAAAACCAGATAAAATACGGAGCAACGGTATGCCAGACACATCAGAAAAAAAATGTAAAAACTGTTTAAATTTTATTGAAACAACAGACAAGCATAACCAGCCGATAACGGAATGTTGTCGCATGGTATTTGGCAAGCAAAACAATATGAATGTACATTATATTGTTCGTCGCCCGGTCACACCGTCTGATACATGTGCATTCTTTATGCAAAAAACACGATAAACATATGACACGATATAAATTAACACTTGAATACGATGGCACAGATTTAATTGGCTGGCAGGAAAACCGCCAGGGGCCATCTGTACAATCTGTTATGCGTGATGCAATTGAAAAATTCTGTGGTGTGCGCGCGGATATTGTTGCCGCCGGCCGTACGGATGCAGGCGTGCACGCAGTTGCAATGACTGCACATGCTGATATTCCCGGCGACCACGGTGCAGAAACCGTTATGCGTGCACTGAATTTTTATCTTGTTGGCAAACCCGTTGCGGTGCTGGATTGCGCGATTGTGTCCGATGAATTTCATGCCCGATTTGATTGTGTGGCGCGCCACTATAAATATGTGGTGTTAAATCGTGGTGCTGCACCGGTGTTGGCAAACAATCGTGTCTATTGGGTGCCGCGCAAACTGAATATTGATGCAATGCGTGCGGCGGCGGAAAAATTAATCGGCAATCATGATTTTACCAGTTTTCGCGCATCTGAATGCCAGGCAAAATCCCCAATTAAAACATTAGACCAGATTAGAATTACACAAAATGGCGATGAAATAATATTTGAATTTTCGGCCCGTTCTTTTCTGCACCACATGGTGCGCAACATTGTCGGAACACTGATTGAAATTGGACTGGGCAAACCATACGACATTGATATGATTTTGGATGCGCGCAATCGCAGTGCCGCCGGCCCAACCGCGCCGGCGTCTGGGCTGTACTTTATCCGTGCAGATTATTAATTCCAACGCCGATTTCGTATTGTATGTTTAACGCGCCCGTTTGGATATATTACAAATCCACCACGCAGTAATTTATGTGCGCACATATTTGAATTTATTTCATAGTATGAAACGATGTATTTAACACTGTCATTGCGACAGAGTTTATCTATGTTTTTCATCAGTGGCACGAACTTTTGAACATAAACAATGTTGCCGTATCTGTATAAGCCGTTTTCATGTTTGCGCCGTCTGTTTGGTGTATCTTGTTCTTCGCCATTTAATTGTTTCCATGTATTAAATGCAAAATAGTGATTTGAAGCACGCGATTTATTAAATTCCAGTTTCCCATCATTGCGCACAAACGCCACCAGTTCATTGTCATATGTCGCCATAAATATCGGACGTGGTGCAAGGCAAACGCATGTAATACCAGCAATCATAAACAGCACGCATAAAATGTAATTAATTGGCAATTTTAAATTCCGAATTAACATCAAACACATAAAGCCAATCGTGAAACACACGATTGCAGTATTGGGTATATGCGGCATTGTAATTGATGCAAATGGCAAATCTGCAATGTGCGTTGCAACGCCAAACAAGAAATCATATATACTGTGGGCCACTGTGATTGGTATGGCAATGCCAAAAATAACACCAATGAAAATCAGTGGCATAATTGCAAATGAAAATATCGGCAACAGAAATAAATTTCCAATCAGTCCATAAAGTGGAATCGCCCCAAAGTGCATTGCAACAAAGGGCGCAGTAAATATCGTCGCAACAATTGTTGTTAAAATAGCAGCATAAATTACACGCAAAATTTTATTGGTCGGCATCTTTGGTTTAATAACTGTAAAGAACCAGACCAATCCGAATACCGCGGCAAAGGATAGTTGAAATCCTGCCTGCATAACATAGTGCGGGTTAATTAAAAATATGACACAAAATGCAATTGCAATATTGCGCATTGAAATTGCACTGCGCCCAAATGCAAATGCCATGAACGCCAATGTTGCCATCAAAAATGCGCGCGTTGTTGCGACATCAGTGCCAGACAAAAACAAATATGCAATCAGCCCAATCCATGCACAGCACATTGCCGGAATTTTTGCAGGCGTGCGACGCGTCACATATGGCGTGGCACGAAATATGAAATAAAATATCAAGAATAACCATCCGCCAACCAGTGTCATGTGAAAACCACTGATTGACCAGACATGACCGATACCGGTTGCTGTCCAAATGGTGGTATCTGATTTTGGTATTGCGCTTTTGTACCCCAGCACCAGTGTATCGGCCAGAAATGAATTTGACCTGTTGTGCAACATGTTGCGCAGGCGACCGATACGATATGAATTTTTAGAATCCAGAATTTCAATTTTATCTGTATAACCCGTGGCGGTCAATTTGTTAAAGTACGCCCATCTGGCATAGTCAAATGTTTCCGGTGCATACGCGGGCGCGGGTTTAAACAGTCCAACATTTGCACGCACCACATCACCAATGTTTGGCAGTGCAACACCATCAGATACCGACACACGAATTGTTGCATTGCCATTGCCAGCATTAATATCCGCTGCATTTACAGATAAATAAATTCGGGATTTATCATTTACATAATCAATTGACTTTACCGTGCCAACAATATTGTAATTATGCAGGTCGCGTATCAATTTTGGTGTATCTATCAGATTTGTAAACACGCACGCATAGCAAAAACCAAACACGAATATACAAACTGCGCGCAAGATAATCGGAACGCGTTTTATAAATATCAATCCGCCACACAACAGCATAAATAAAAACGCACCGATATGCGACGGTTCGTATTCAGATGTAAAATACAATGCACCACCGCCCGCCATTAAAAACGGTACATATAAAAATAAATTCTGAAATTGATTATTAATCCAATTACGCATATAAAAAGTATAGGAATTTATACCAAATATATGCAATTATTTTTTGCGTGATTTCCGGGGCTGTTTTGCAGTTGCAGGATTACCCAGTATCTGCATTTGCATTTTCATGATGATATTTTCTTTGGCACGAATTTGTCGTAATAACTCTTCATTTTCCATCTTTATTCTGTCCAGGGCGGATTTACTGATAACCAATTGATTGGCCATCTGTCTGCCGCGCCGGCGATTTAAAAAAAATGCAAAAATCGCCCCCAGTATTGCACCAATAGATGCACTGATTACATCAAAAAGTGTTTCCATGATAAACATAGAAACACCATAACATTTTACAGCCATAAAATCATTGGGTTTATTTTCGCATACCTGTTTTTGGGTCAATCCAAACCTGTTCTGTGGCAATTTCCATCATCGGCAAATCAGATTTGCTGTCTGAATATGCGCGCACAACATTTGGTATAAATTTATTTTCGCACGCCCATTCATCCATTTTATATACCTTGTTCTGGCCCCAGCATAAAAATTCATATTTCCAGGGGTGCTTTTTATCCATTTTGGAACAAAATACTGCATCAAATTTCATGTCACGAACCAACTGGGGCAACAGGTAATCTGGACTGGCCGAAACCATTAATACTTTGCGACCTGCGTCACGTTCTGCCTGAACCCGTTCTTTGGCCCAACCGAATCTTTCGCGTTTGTGTTGCTTGATAAATCCGGGCGCAAATTTTTTCACCATTTTTGGTGTCATAAAGCGACGAATGTTTTCACGCCACCATACGCCACCAGGATTAATCCATTTGCATACGCCACACACCGCCATCAGCGGCAGGTAAAACCACGGACGAATACTGCGACGAAAACAATACTTTGCAAATTCTACATTTGAATCGTGTGCGGATAAAGTTCCGTCAAAATCAAATAAAACGACATCTGTTCTTTTGTACATCTATGATACCCCTGATTATTTTCTGTTCTTTCTAAATTCGTCCAGTGACACAACACGGCCTGGGTCTGGGACAGTATCTGGTTTTTCATCCAATGGTAATTCCATGTCATTGTCTGCAGCGGCACTTTGTGGTTTTGGCTGAAAAGACAGCATAAAATCAACCGACGGATCTTTGAATTCAACCAGCGCAGAAAAAGGCACACGAATAAAGAATGGACGGCCGTCAAATGTTAATTGTACACCAAATTCTTTGTCTGACACATGCAGATTATTATAAGAATACTGCAAAACGATTGTCATAACATCTGGGTATCTGATTCGCAGAAAATCAGGCAATACAACGCCTGCATCGCGTGTGCGAAATGTAATAAAGAAATGTGTACCATCCCCCAGACCGTTAAACTGTGCATGAATCAGCGCATCTTTGACCACGGATTTCAATGCGTTATCTAATAAAGTTTGATAATCAATACGTGCCATAATTTCACCCCGCGCATACTATATTATTTATTTCCCCGTTTTGGCAAGTGACAAATACAGCGTCCGGCACATTTTGGAATATATTTATATCCAACCCGGTTGCCCATACCTGGGCATCGGATTCGCCCAGTTCACGAAACATCTGGGCACGCGCATTTTCATCCAGGTGCGCCGCCGCTTCGTCCAGTAAAATAATAACACGCCGCCCTGTCTTGGTATGTACCAGTTTTGCATGCGCCAAAATCAAATCAATCAGAACGGTTTTTTGCTGGCCTGTACTGGTCAGGTGCGCCGGCAGTTTTAATTCATTGTTAAATACTGCAAAGTCAGATTTATGCGCCCCGTCCAGTACCATTTTATCGCCAATCAATGTGCGATTGTTTTTAAGATATTCCATGTATGCGCGTTCTGCATCGCCGGCACTGGCACCATCAATCAGCATTTTTTCAATCCATCCTGATACAGACACCGCACAACGCGACAGAAAATAATTTATTTCACCCGCATATTGAATGCGTGCCGCTGCCACCGCAACCGCAACACCGGCAATCTGTTCGTCCAATGCGTTCAGCCAATGAATATCTGCGCCAGACTTTAATGCATATGCGCGTTCACTTAATAACTTTGACAGGCGCGCAACGCGACCTGCGTGCGAGGCATCAAAACTGGTGGCCAGTCGGTCAAAAAATGCGCGCCGGTCAGATGCACTGTCAACAAACAGTCTGTCTTCGCGTGGGGTCAGCCAAACAATTCGCATATGTTTTGCCAAATCTGTCAGGGGCGCATTTTCGCCATCAATTTTTGCGCGCCGATTCGTATCCCCATGGGCAAAGTTGATTGCAATTTGTGTCGCATCGTTCAGTTCTGCAAATGCACTGAATCCACCGCCACCGTCAAACCGCGCGATGTCACCCATTTGCGCACCACGCATACCACGTTCACCGGCCAGCATTGATACTGCCTCTAGTATTGCGGTTTTACCTGCGCCATTTGGGCCGATAATAATAACATTGTGTCGCCCGTGTGTTTGAACACGACACATGGTGTGATTTCTGAAATCTGTTAAACTTAAACTGTTAATCATGATGCAAATCATACACAATAAAAACAAGAATTAGAAATAAAAAAAATCACCCAAAATAGGGTGCTTTTTTTGCTTTAAGTGGAGGCCTGGGTCGGAATCGAACCGGCATCCAAGGATTTGCAGTCCTCTGCATAACCACTCTGCCACCAGGCCACTGACCAGCGAGTAGATATTAAGCAAAAATAAATTGTATTTCAACAGAAAAATATTTATAATTGAAAAAAGTTTACCGAGAGAGTGTTTTTACATGAGAAAAATATCATATTTACTGCTGTGTGCAATGCCGTTTTCTGCGTTTGCCACATCAGATGATTGTATGACGCGTACAACCGCGCCAACTGAAACTTTAAATCTGCCCCAGATAATTGAATTGGGACTGTGTCGCAACCCACAGACAACATCGGCATATCTGGCGTACGAATCGGCGCGCCTGTCCAAGAATGCAGGTTATGCAGATTATTTGCCGTCGGTCAATGCATCTGCATCGGCATCAATTCCATATCGTAATGAACAATGGGGTGATTGGTCGTATGGGGCATCGCTGTCGGCATCGTATTTAATATTTGACTTTGGCAAGCGTTTGGCAGATTTAAACCAGTTATCAGCATCGTGGCGCGCGGCAGGTTTTGAATATGATGAAACCGTGCAGAATTATATTTACAGTTTAATTGGCGCATATTATTCATTACTGAATGCAGATGCCGATGTTAAATCCGCGCAAAAGTTGCGCGATGTTGCACAGTCTGCACTGGAAACCGCACAAAAGAAATTCAAGGCCGGTTCCGTTGCCAAGGCCGATGTATTAAAGGCAGACACCACATTGGCCAGTCGCGATTTGGAATTAGAACGCGCAAAAAACAATCGTGAAATTGCCCAGGGAACACTGCTGAACAAATTATCATTTCCTGCAAATCAAAAAATTTCAATTGCAGATTTGCCGGCTGAAATCGGAACACCGGGGGACACAAAATCACTGGAAGAATTATTGGCCCAGGCGGAAAAGACTCGTCCTGACCTGTTGCGCGCAACCGCCAACAAAGACGCAGCATGGCATCGCAGAAACAGTACTTTTTTAAGCAATCTGCCATCAATTTCTGCGTCTGGTTCGTTGCAATGGAACGACACACCGTCTGAAACATTTAATGCGGGCAATGATAAAATCAGTGGCAGTATTGGCATTCGCGCATCAATGCCTTTGTTTGCAGGATTTGCAAATATGTACAATCTGCGCAATGCCCAGGTAAACTATGAACGCGCAATTGAAAACGAACGCGCAACCCAGGATAACGCGTCATTG
Organism: uncultured Alphaproteobacteria bacterium; assembly: GCA_937888635.1. GTDB lineage: Bacteria > Pseudomonadota > Alphaproteobacteria > Rs-D84 > Rs-D84 > Enterousia. Next base: position 332 of record CALARG010000001.1, on the reverse strand, counting down.
GATGTGTTCAGTGCATATCACAATTATAAAACTGCACAAACGGTTTTAAAACAAACCCAGACATTATTAAAGTCTGCAACAGAAAGCGAACGGGTGACGGCCGGCATGTATCGTGTTGGGCGCGCAACCATGCTGGATTGGCAGACCGCACAATCAGAACTGATGACGGCACAAAAACAAAACAATGCCGCCAGATATGATTTGTTTACCAAACGCGCGGCGGTCGCATTGGCGGTGGGCGAGATTAAAGCAAAGTTAGAGGAAGGGGAACTGCATGAAGAAAACAACTAAGAAAACAGCAGAAGTAGTGACAAATAAAAAAAGACCGTCTG